>NZ_JADDRN010000004.1:0-246405 GCF_017355445.1 Delftia sp. SD018 | reverse complement strand
GCCGCTGCCGTCGCAGCCGCGCCGTTGCCCAGGATGGCCCCCGGCAGGGGGACCCGCCCTACGCCGGCGCCGCCCCGGGCCGCGCAGTGCGCGGCGGGGGATGGCGCCAGTGTAAGTCGGGTGTCGCGTCCGTGTGCGATTGTGTGCAACGGGGCTTTTGCTAGGCCAGCGGCAGATCCGTGCGGGCGCGGCTGGCCTCGTCATGCCACTGCACAAAGGCGTCGACAGCCGGGCAGATGCGCGGGTTGCCCAGTTGCTGCAGCAGCCTGCAGGCAGCAAAGCCCTGGGCTTTGCTGTCATAGGCAAGTGCCCACTGGCGGCGCTCCTCCTGCCGGTCTTCGGGAACGGGCCAGCTGCGCAGCGAGGTGGATAGGCCGGTCAGGCCCATGCGCCAGGGCTTGCCGGAGACACGTGCGCGAAAGCATTGCTGGCGCTCGCACAGCAGGGCATAGAGCGGGTCCACCTGCAGGGCGTTGAACAGCCGCCCGACGGCCGGATCGTCCGATGCGAAATCGGCATGCGTGACGATGACGCGCAGGCCCTTGGGTGTTTCGTAGACGCGCAGGCCCCAGTCGGGGTGGCTTTGTTGGAAGGTCTGGACGCGCTCCAGGGCGCGCGCGGCCGGCGAGTCTGTGGCCGCACGCTGGCGCGCCTGGCGTGCTTCCCACCAGCGCTGCACGCGCCGCATGGCCAGGAACAGCAGCAGCACGACCAGTGCTGTGGCCACCATCCGCGAATTGTTCTTGTGCGGTGCCAGCCGGGCCAGCCAGATGGCGACCGAAGCCAACAACAGCAGGGTCACGACGGGAAAGCGCACGGCGCTGGGCGGCTCGGGCAGGTCGATATCGGCGATGGCCACGCGCTCGGTGTTCAGGCAGTGGGCGCCGTAGCTGTTGCGCGTCATCACCGTGCCGTCGCGGCGCTGCAGGACTTCTTCGCGGATGGGGGTGGTGAAGCCGTCGAGCGCGTACTCGTTCTTCCATTCCATGCGGGGCTCGCCCTTTGGAAGCGCCGCATTGCGGGCGGCTTCCAGGGCCTGGCCAGCACGCTCCTGTGCGTGGGCCTGGGCGGCTTCCTGGCTGGTGTCGGACCATCCCCAGCGCTGGACAGTGATGCCGTGGGTGGGGCGGCTTTCATGCCGCAGGCGCGCCTGCGCCCAGTAGGTGGGGATGTGCATGGCGAGCCAGTATAGGGAAAAGCCGCCTGGCTCCCAAGGGAACGCAGGCGGCTTCAGTTGGCAACGCGCGCAGGCGCTGGATGCCGTGGGTTTTACTGTTCGCGGCGCAGGGCGGGGAATAGGATCACGTCGCGAATGCTGGCGCTGTCGGTCAGCAGCATCATCAGGCGGTCGATGCCGATGCCGCAGCCGCCTGTGGGGGGCATGCCGTACTCGAGGGCACGCACGAAGTCGTGGTCGAAGTACATGGCTTCGTCGTCGCCACCGTCCTTGGCCTGGACCTGGGCATTGAAGCGCGCGGCCTGGTCCTCGGCGTCGTTGAGCTCGGAAAAACCGTTGCCGAATTCGCGGCCCGTGATGTACAGCTCGAAGCGCTCGGTGACCTCGGGGCGCTCGTCATTGGCGCGTGCCAGCGGCGAGATCTCGGTGGGGTGCTCCATGATGAAGGTGGGCTGCCAGAGCTTTTCTTCCACCACTTCCTCGAAGTACAGCACCTGCAGGCTGGCCAGGGTGCGTGCGGACAGGCGGTCCTTTTCTTCCGTCATGCCCAGCTTGCGCAGCGCATTGGTCAGCCATTCGCGGTCTGCCACCTTGTCGCCGGCTTCGGTGAACTTGACGATGGCTTCGGGAATGGTCAGGCGCTGGAAGGGCTGGGACAGGTCCACGGGCTTGCCGCCGTAGGTCAGCTGCAGTGTGCCCACGGCCTTTTGCGCGGCGTCGCGCACCAGGGCCTCGGTGTAGTCCATCAGGTCGCGGTAGTTCCAGTAGGCCGCGTAGAACTCCATCATGGTGAACTCGGGGTTGTGGCGAACCGAGATGCCTTCGTTGCGGAAGTTGCGGTTGATCTCGAACACGCGCTCGAAGCCGCCGACCACCAGGCGCTTGAGGTACAGCTCGGGCGCGATGCGCAGGTACATCTCCTGGTCCAGCGCGTTGTGGTGGGTGACGAAGGGCTTGGCGTTGGCGCCGCCGGGAATGGGGTGCAGCATGGGCGTTTCCACTTCCAGGAAGCCGTGCTCCACCATGAATTCGCGGATGCCCGAGACGGCCTTGCTGCGTGCGATGAAGCGGCGGCGGGCCTGCTCGTCCATCATCAGGTCCACGTAGCGCTGGCGCACCTTCTGCTCCAGGTCGGCCATGCCGTGGAACTTGTCGGGCATGGGGCGCAGGCTCTTGGTGAGCAGGCGCAGCGTCTGCACCTTGACCGACAGCTCGCCGGTCTTGGTCTTCATCAGCGTGCCCTCGGCGCCCAGGATGTCGCCCAGGTCCCAGCGCTTGAAGGCCGCATAGACCTCCTCGCCCACGGTGTCGCGCGTGATGTACAGCTGGATGCGGCCGTGCGTGGGGCCCAGCGATCCGTCCTGGATGGTGGCAAAGCTGGCCTTGCCCATGACGCGCTTGAGCATCATGCGGCCGCCCAGGCTGACCTGCACGGCTTCGGTGTCCAACTGCTCGGCGCTCTTGTCGGCATGGGCCTGCTGCAGCGCCTCGGCGCGGTCGGCGGGCTTGAAGTCGTTGGGGAAGGCCACGCCGCCCTGTTCACGGACCTGCTCGCGCAGGGCCTTGAGTTTTTCGCGGCGCTCGGCGATGAGTTGGTTTTCGTCCTGGGGAGCGGTCTGGTCCGCTGCGGATGGGGTGTTGTGTTCGGTCATGACAATGAGCGCCAGCGCAAAACGCCGAGGGGCCGGAAAAAAGCCGGGGGAAAAAAGCGGGAAAAGCCGAAAAAAGCCAGGCGCAAAGGGCTGGAGGGTGCAGAGGCGGCAGCAAATGCCACCGGCAAGCCCCGCAGCTGGCGGGCTGAATCCGCGATTTTAAGTTTTTTGGCGCGCTTTCGGTGCGCGGTGCTGTCAATGTGCCGGACGCCGCTGCGGTATGACGCCGCAGTCCTGCCAATTCGTCAGTGCCCGGCGGAAGGGGAGCCGGGTGCCGGGCCCTGGGTATGGCCTATGCCGCTGCGCTCCAGCACATCGGCCACAAGCTCCAGTCGCACCAGCGGGCTGTCCAGCGCCATCAGTTGCTGCTTGATGGAGACCGGCATGGGCAGCAGCTCGGTCCAGCGGTTGGCCACCCAGCCGCAGTCGCCCATCTGTTCGGCGCTGGGCAGTCGGGCATGGTCGGCGTCGGTGGAGCGCGCGTGCAGCTGCATCAGCACCTGGGCCAAGGCCTGGGCGGTGGCGAGCAGGTGGCTGGGGATGGGCACGGCGGCATCGGCAGGCAGCATCTGCACATCGGCCACCCACAGGCCGTGGGGCAGCTGGCGGTGCTCCTGCATGCGAAAGCGCTGCGTGCCTTCGCACTGCAGGTGCAGCAGGCCGGGCTGGGGCTGCTGCAACTGGACGATGCGGGCCAGCGTGCCCACGGCGTGCAATTGCTCGGCGGCCGCGCCGGCCTTGCGCACTTCGCTGCCGGCCTGCAGCGCCACCACGCCGAAGGGAGCGCCCGTGCGCTCGCACTTGCGGATCATGTCCAGGTAGCGGACTTCAAAGACGCGAAGGCTCAGCAGGCCTTGGGGAAAGAGGACGCTGCCCAGGGGGAACAGCGGCAGGGAGTGCAGTGCGGTAGGGGCGGTCATGTGATGGGCGGGATGCGGCAGCTATCATCCCATGCTGTGCCAAGGCCGGATGGCCGTGGTCCGATCTTCCTCCCGCAGTCCTACAACGCCATGCTTTTTCAGATCGTTTCCTTTTTGCTCGACGTGGTCGTTGGCCTGTTGACCGGCGTCTGCCTGTTGCGCATGTACATGCAGGCCCAGCGCGTGCCCTTCGGCAACCCCGTGGGGCAGCTGGTGTTTGCGCTGTCCGACTGGATCGTGATGCCGCTGCGCCGCATCATCAAGCCGGCCGGGCGCTGGGACATGTCCAGCCTGATCGCCGCCTTCCTGCTGCAGATGCTGCAGTTCGTGCTGCTGTGGCTGTTGATGGGTGGGCAGTCCACCGTGGTTGCCCTGCCCTGGCTGGCGCTGTGCGGCCTGGCGCGCGTGGCGCTGTCGGGCATGGTGGGCGTGCTGCTGATCTATGCCATCTTGTCGTGGGTGCAGCCGCAGTCGCCGATGTATGGCGTGCTGCAGCGCCTGTCCGAGCCCATGCTGCGGCCCATCCGCCGTGTTGTTCCGCTGATCGGCGGTATCGATCTGTCGGCACTGGTGGCTCTGGTGCTGCTGCAGATAGCGCTGATGGTGCTGGGGTATATCCAGGGATCGGGCCTGATGCTGCTGGCCTGATTTCCCTGGTTTCCTGGACGTGAAAAAGCCGCCGCAGGCATCGACCTGCGGCGGCTTTTTTTGTGTCTGCGCGAGGCTTTACTGGACCGCGTCGGCCGGCAGGCGCTGCAGCATGGCAAGCGATGCGGCGATGCGGTCACGCAGCTCGCGGCGGTCCACGATCATGTCCACGGCGCCCTTGTCCTGCAGGAACTCGGCGCGCTGGAAGCCTTCGGGCAGCTTCACGCGCACGGTGGTTTCGATCACGCGCGGGCCGGCGAAGCCGACCAGGGTCTTGGGCTCGGCAATGACGATATCGCCGACGAAGGCGAAGCTGGCGGAGACGCCACCGAAGGTGGGATCGGTCAGCACCGAGATGTAGGGCAGTCCCTTCTTGGCCAGGCGCGTGAGCGCTGCATTGGCCTTGGCCATCTGCATCAGGCTCAGCAGGCCTTCCTGCATGCGCGCACCGCCCGTGGCGGTGAAGCAGATGAAGGGGACCTTTTGCTCGATGGCGGTCTCGACACCGCGCACGAAGCGCTCGCCGACCACGGAGCCCATGGAGCCGCCCATGAATTCGAACTCGAAGCAGGCTGCGACCACGTTGACGCTCTTGATGGCGCCGCCCATGACGACCAGGGCATCGGTCTCGCCGGTGTTCTCCAGCGCTTCCTTGAGGCGCTCGGGGTACTTGCGGCTGTCCTTGAACTTCAGGGCGTCGACGGGGATGACTTCCTGGCCGATTTCATAGCGGCCTTCGGCATCCAGGAAATGGTTCAGGCGGGCGCGGGCGCCGATGCGGTGATGGTGGCTGCAGCTGGGGCAGACGTTCTGGTTTTTCTCCAGATCGGCCTTGTAGAGCACGGTCTCGCAGCTCGGGCACTTGATCCACAGACCCTCGGGGATCTGCTGGTGGCGATCCGTGGGGTTGGTTTGCTGGATTTTGGCAGGCAGGAGTTTTTCAAGCCAGGACATGGTGTTTCCTTTTCAGGCGCAGGGCATGCGGCACCGGGCCGCATGCAAGGGCTGCATTATGCGACCTACGCGTCGAGTGCCTTGCGCACGCCGCGCAGGAAGTCGATGGTCAGGGGGACGATCTTTTCGTGGGGCTGGCCGTCCAGCATCTCGATGATGCGGCTGCCGATGACCACGGCATCGGCCACCCGGCCAATGGCCTGGGCCGTGGCCGCGTCGCGGATGCCGAAGCCCACGCCCACGGGAATGCTCACATGCTCGCGGATGCGCGGCAGCATGGCTTCCACGGCCGCCGTGTCGAGCGTGCCTGCTCCTGTCACGCCCTTGAGCGAGACGTAGTAGACATAGCCGCTGGCCACGCGCGCCACCTGCTGCATGCGCTCGGTGGTGGAGGTGGGCGCCAGCAGGAAGATGAGGTCCATGTCGCGCGCACGCAGTTGCGCGGCGAATGCCTCGCACTCCTCGGGCGGGTAGTCCACGATGAGCAGGCCGTCGACGCCGGCCTCGGCCGCATCGTCCACGAAGCGGTCATTGCCGTGGATCTGGTCGTAGCGCTCCACCGGGTTGGCGTAGCCCATCAGCACCACGGGCGTGGTCTGGTTCTTCTGGCGGAACTCGCGCACATAGGCCAGCACCTGCACCAGGCCCACGCCATTGGCGATGGCGCGGTCGCCTGCCTTCTGGATGGTGGGGCCGTCGGCCATGGGGTCCGAGAAGGGCACGCCCAGCTCGATCACGTCGGCGCCGGCCTCCACCATGCCGTGCATCAGTGACGGCGTGATGGCCGCGAACGGGAAGCCTGCGGTGATGTAGGGGATCAGGGCCTTGCGGCCTTCTTCCTGGAGTTTGGCGAAAGTTGTGGTGATGCGGCTCATTGAGCTGCTCCTCCCTTGACCGTGAGCCCGCGCATGGAGGGACGGTCGTAGTAATCGGCGCCCGAGAGGTCGGCCACGGTGCCGATGTCCTTGTCGCCGCGACCGGACAGGTTCACGAGGATGGACTGGTCGGCGCGCATGGTCTTGGCCAGTTGCATGGCATAGGCCACGGCATGGCTGGACTCCAGGGCGGGAATGATGCCTTCAGTGCGGCACAGGTAGTGGAAGGCGTCCAGCGCCTCCTGATCGGTGATGCCCACGTACTGGGCCCGGCCCAGTTCCTGCAGCCAGGCGTGCTCGGGGCCAACGCCGGGGTAATCGAGCCCGGCGCTGATGCTGTGCGTCTCGGTGATCTGGCCGTTCTCGTTCTGCAGGATGAAGGTGCGGTTGCCGTGCAGCACGCCGCTGCTGCCGCGCTGCAGCGAGGCCGAGTGCTTGCCGCTGTCCAGGCCTTCGCCGGCCGCCTCCACGCCGATCAGGCGCGTGTTCTCGAACGGGATGTAGGGGTGGAAGATGCCCATGGCATTGCTGCCGCCGCCCACGCAGGCGACCACGGCATCAGGCTGGCGGTCGGCGCCCAGGAATTCGGGCATCTGCGTCAGGCATTCCTCGCCGATGACCTTCTGGAAGTCGCGCACCATAGCGGGATAGGGGTGGGGGCCGGCCACGGTGCCGATGATGTAGAAAGTGTTGTCCACGTTGGCCACCCAATCGCGCATGGCCTCGTTGAGCGCATCCTTGAGCGTGCGGCTGCCCGACTCCACCGGCACCACGGTGGCGCCCAGCAGGCGCATGCGGTAGACGTTGGGGCTTTGGCGCTTCACGTCCTCGGCACCCATGTAGACGATGCATTCGAGGCCGTAGCGCGCGCAGATGGTGGCCGTGGCCACGCCGTGCTGGCCCGCGCCGGTCTCGGCAATGATGCGGGGCTTGCCCATGCGCCGGGCGAGCATGGCCTGGCCGATCACGTTGTTGATCTTGTGCGCGCCCGTGTGGTTGAGGTCTTCGCGCTTGAGGTAGATCTGCGCGCCGCCCATCTCGCGCGACATGCGTGCCGCGTGGTAAACGGGCGAGGGGCGGCCGACGAAGTGGGCCAGCTCGGACTGGAATTCGGCAACGAATTCCGGGTCGTTCTGGTACTTGGCGTAGGCGTCGCGCAGCTCGGTCAGAGCGTGTGTCAGGGTTTCGCTGGCAAAGCTGCCGCCGAAGCGGCCGAAGTGGCCGGATGCGTCAGGGTACTGGTATTCGAACATGGCTTGTCTGCAAAAGTTGGTCATCGGCCGCGCGCACGGCGGCGATGAATCGGTGTATCTTGCCGGCGTCCTTGATGCCCCTGAGGGGCTTGCCGTCGGGACCATCGGCCTCGACGCCGGAACTGACATCAACGGCCAGCGAGAGTCCTCGCGGGCGCACTTGCAAGATGCCATCGGTCACGTTTGCAGGCGTGAGTCCACCAGACAAAACGAGGTGAGAGGCGACGTTTGGTGGAAGGAGTGACCAATTGAATGCTTTTCCGCCACCACCATAGCCGTCGACATGGGCGTCGAGCAGTATGGCCTGGGCTTTCGAGTAACGCTGGGCATATTCTACGAGGTCGAAGCGCGCGGCGTCGGGACCAAGGGGAATGCGTGCGGCGCGCAGGAAGGCGCGGGTGCCGCCCGCTGTGGCGGCAAGGCAGTCCTCGGGGGACTCATCGCCGTGGAACTGCACGCAGGCGCCCGGGATGGCGGCGCAGGCAGCCATTACGTTGGCGGCGCTTTCATTGACGAACAGCAGCACCGGGGTCACGAAGGGCGGCAGGCGCCGCGCCAGTTCTGCAGCGCGCTGCACCGTCACGGCGCGCGGACTGGGGGCGTAGAGCACAAAACCCACGGCATCGGTGCCCGCAGCCACGGCGGCGTCCACGTCCTGTTCGCGGGTGAGTCCGCAGATCTTGATTCGAGTGCGCTGCATGGGGGCTGAAGAATGGGGGAGGGCTTCTCCGTTCAAGGGAGCCAATCATAGGCCGGGCTGCGCGAAGGAAGGCCCCATGAAGGATCGTATACGGGGCCCAGAAAGTACAGGCCGTCGGGCGAGAAGGTGGGCGCGGCGGCATCGCGGGAACGGGCGTCCAGTACCTGCTGCATCCACTGCGGCGCATACGCGCCCTGGCCGATGGCGATCAGGCAGCCCATGATGTTGCGCACCATGTGGTGGAGGAAGGCGCTGCCTTCGAACTCGAAGCGCCAGTAGCAGCATTCCATGGCCGCATCGCCGGGCCGCATGGAGCTGGCTGCGGCCATCTGGGCGCCGTCGCCTGCCATGCGGCGGGTGATGGACAGGCGGTGCAGCGTCTTGACGGGGGACTTGGCCTGGCAGCCCGATGCGCGGAACGAGCTGAAGTCGTGCTCGCCCAGCAGGTGCCGGGCGGCGGCCTGCATGGCATCACCATCGAGCGCATGGAACACCCAGCCCACGCGCCCGGCCTCCACGCTGGGGCGCACGGGCGATTGCAGCAGCACATAGGCATAGCGCCTTGCCGTGGCACAGGCGCGCGAATGGAAGGCATCGGGCACGGGCTGGGCCCATTGCACGGCAATGTCCGGCGGCAGGAAGGTGTTGGTGCCACGGACCCAGGAGAACGGGGCCCTGTCCAGCGGGGTGTCGAAGTGGACGACCTGCATGAGGCCGTGCACGCCGGCATCGGTGCGGCCCGCGCAGAGGGTGTGCACCTCCTGAGCGGCAAAGCGGCCCAGGGCCGCTTCGAGATGGTCTTGAATGGTGTTGCCAGACAGCTGGCTTTGCCAGCCGCTGTAGCGCTGGCCGTTGTAGGCGACGCCGAGGGCTACGCGCATTGCGAGGCCTCCGGCATGGGTTGGGTGTGCATCAAGTTGTCAGTTTTCCATGGCGGCTTGCGCCGCCCTGTCACGCGAAACCGGTGCGGCGCCTGGGCAGGCGCCGCCGGGCTTCAATCTATCTCGGCCAGCAGGCGCTGGGCCTTGGCCTTGAGATCGCCGTGGGCCTCGGCGATCACTTCCTCGATCAGTGTACGGGCTCCGTCACTGTCGCCGATGGCGTTGAACTCCTGGGCCAGCGCGAGCTTGGTGGCCAGCGGGTCTTCAGGAGCCGAGGGCGGGGTTGCGACGGCAGGGGCGTCGTTGCCCAGGTCCAGGGACAGGCTGCCCAGGTCGAATTCCAGCGACTCGGCCGGTTCGGGCTTGGCCTTGGCCGCCGTCTCCAGCACGCCGCCTGCCTGGGGCGTTGCCGGCGTTGGGGCGGGTGCCTCCGTGCTCAGGCCTTCCAGGTTGAACTCCATGGCGTCCAGCGACAGCAGCTCGGTCTTGGCATGGCTGTCGTCCGTGGTGGAGCTGGTCAGGGGCGAGGGCTCGGTGGCCGGGAAGCTGTCGGACGCCTGCGTGCCGGGCATGTCCAGCGACAGCATCTCGGTCGGCTGCATGCCGTCCATGGCGTTGCTGTGGTTCAGGGCGTCCGTCAGCGAGGCGTGGGCCGTGGGCTGGAAGCTGGGCATGTCCAGCGATGCAACAGGCGGCTCGACGTGGGGCTCGATGCGAGGTGTGTCGTCCTTTGCGGAGGGCGTGGCTTCCAGCGGCGCGCGCAGCGTGGGCTCCAGCGCTGCGAAGTCCTGTTCGCTGGGCATGGGGGCCGGTGCGGGCAGGGGGCTGGCGTGCTGCGCGGGCAGGCTGGCATCGGCCAGGCCGCCGGGCAGGTCCATGTTGAGGTCCATGTCCAGGTCCATGGGCAGGGTGGCAGGGCCTTCGCGGTGCGCATCCATGTCCAGGGGGCGGCTGGCCAGCGAGGCGGCAGCCAGTCCGGCAGCAGCCACTGCGGCGCCACCGGCAACGGCGGCACCAGACAGGGGCGCAGTGCCTGCAGGCTGGTAGAGAGCGTTTTCCGGGTCCAGGATGCGGCCCTGGTCGGCCAGGCGCTGCCAGTCCACGCCCTTGCCCTGGGTCAGGCCATGCAGGGTCTGCGCGACGGCCTCGAAGGCCTTGCGGTCATGGCGCTTGGCGTAGATGTCGGCCAGCTTCTGGTGCAGAGCGGTGCGGTTGGGGTCGGTGCGCAGCGCTTCCTTGAGGATTTCCTCTGCCTGCAGGTCGCGGCCATAGGCCAGGTAGACGTCGGCCTCGGCCACGGGGTCCACATCGCCCGCATCAAGCTGGCTGGGCGAGTAATGCATGGAGGTGCCGGACAGCTGGCTCGATGTGCCGGTGTCCACGCGTTGGCCGCCGCTGGCGCCAAAGAAGGAGTCGGCTGCAAGCTGGCTGTCGCCAAAGGCGCTTTCGCTGGAGGCGGCAGCGGCGCGGCGGCGCTGCATGACGCGGTAGCCGCCATAGCCCAGCAGCAGGGCCAGCAGGGCAGCACCGGCCAGCGGGATGGTGGGATCTTCCAGCAGCGTATCGATGAAGCTGGGCTCGGCGATCGGTGCTGCGGGAGCGGGTGCCGGCTTAGGCTTCGGCGGCTCGGCCGCAGCAGGCGTGGCGGGCACGGCTTCTGCTGCGGGCGCTGCCGAGCCGGCTGCATTGGCTGCGGCGTCTGGAGCAGAGGCCGCAGCAGCTGCATCGGCGGGCGCCGCCGGGGCCGCGGGAGTCGTCTGGGGTGCTGCAGCTTCAGGCGCTGCAGGCACGTTCGGCGCGCCCGGCACAGCCACGCCGTTTGCCGTGCCGCTGGCTGCCGAGGCAGGTACTGCAGCAGCACCTTCGGCGGGCTTGGTGGCGGCGGCGATCTGGCTCAGCTCGGACATGTTGCGCTGCAACTCGGCCGTGCGCGATGCCTGGTCGTCCGACTGTTTTTGCTTGGCCAGGCGCTCGTCGGCCTCCACGCCCTTGACGGCGCCCTTGGACAGGGTGAGCTTGTCGGGTGCTGCGGTGGACGGCTTGCGGTCTTCGACCTGGGCCTGGACGCTGCCCGATGCTTCGCGGTTGGCCGATGCCACGGGCGCGGCCGGCGCGGCGCTGGCCAATTGGCGGCGGAACTGGTTGAAATCGCGGGACTGGGCGGCAACGATCTGGCGCGCTTCGCGCGGCGAGGTGGCCTGGGCCGTGGCTTCGTCCGGCACGGTGAGCACGGCGCCGGAGCGCATGCGGTTCACATTGCCGTTGATGAAGACCTTGGGATTGGTGCGCAGCATGGCCACCAGCATCTGGTCCAACGAAACGCCGGCTGGCAGGTGGGCGGCGGCGATGCGGCCTGCCGTGTCCCCAGCCTTGATGCGGACTTCGGAGGCCTCGGACGACGCGGGAGCCGCTGCGGCGCGCTCGCGGGCTGCCGGGGCGGCACGGCGCGCGGCTGCTGGCGCGGGGCGGCTTTCCTCGGTGTTGCCTGCAGCGGCTTGCGATACAGCTTGCGATGGGGTGGGGGCTGCGCGGCGCGGCGCTGCGGCGGGCTCGGGTGCCGAGGCCTGGGCTGCAGCCGTCACGGCAGGCGGGAGCTTTTGCAGGGTGGGCGGGTCCAGCAGCAGGGTGTAGTTGCGCTGCAGGTTGCCCGAGGCCCAGCTGGCGTCGATCACCAGATCGACAAAGGGTTCGTTGACGGGCTGTGTGCTTGTGAGGCGCAGCACGGCCGAGCCATCCGCGCGGCGCTGCACGCTGACGCGCACCTGGCTGGCCGTGGCGTTGTACTCCATGCCCTGGGTGCGGAAGACGCCGGGAGAGGCCACGCCCACGCGCAGGCCTTCGGCTTCAGCGGCGGTGATCTGGGGGATTTCGACTTCGGCACGCAGGGGCTCGCCCAGGGCCGATTGCACGTTCACCCGGCCCAGAGCCAGTGCCCAGGCCTCGGAGGCGGGCAGTGCGACCGAGACGACGGCCGCAGTGGCCAGCACAGAGAGTTTCCAACGATGCATAAAGCGTCAAACCTGTGTGGATGCAATTGGGCAGGCACTATTGTTATTGTGGGAATGCCCGCGCTTGCACATGTAATTGAAATTTACCCGGGGATAGATGGCACGCCATCTACCAAGGTGCTTGGGTCGCATTGTCGGCCACGCTATAGGATCGCAAGCGTCTGGTTGCCGGCGAACGCCAATAGTTGTTGTCGAACGGCAACGAGAAGAAACACAATGTATCTTTAGTGATTGTAGGCAACCACCTACAGCCAATGGACAAGAGACCTGGGCATTGTGCCCAATTGCCCAGGGCTTAAAGCCGAAAAAAGCGCCATGTCCCGGCCCGGGACATGGCGCTTTTTGTGCTGGCTCAAGCCGGCGGTGCTCAGGCGGCGAGCAGGATGCGCAGCATGCGGCGCAGCGGCTCGGCGGCGCCCCACAGCAGTTGGTCACCGATCACGAAGGCCGACAGGTATTCGGGGCCCATGTTCAGCTTGCGCACGCGGCCCACGCCGACTTCCAGGCCGCCGGTGATGGCGGCAGGGGTCAGTTCCTTGACGGTGATGGCGCGGTCGTTGGGAACCCACTTCACCCAGGGGTTGCCGGACTTGATGATGGCTTCCAGCTCTTCCAGGGGCAGGTCCTTCTTGAGCTTGAGGGTCAGCGCCAGGCTGTGGCAGCGCATGGCGCCGATGCGCACGCACAGGCCATCGACAGGGATGGTCTGCTCGGTGCCCAGGATCTTGTTGACCTCGGCCTGGCCCTTCCACTCTTCCTTGGACTGGCCGTTGTCCAGCTGCGCATCGATCCAGGGGATCAGTCCACCGGCCAGCGGTGCGCCGAAGAATTCGGTGGGCACGTCGGTGCGGATGGTCTGGGCCACCTTGCGGTCGATGTCCAGGATGGCGGATGCGGGCGTGGCCAGTTCGTCGGCCACGGCAGCGTGCACCACGCCCATGCCCTTGAGCAGTTCGCGCATGTGGTTGGCGCCGCCACCGGAGGCTGCCTGGTAGGTCATGGAGCTGACCCATTCCACGAGACCGGCCTTGAACAGGCCGCCCAGGCCCATCAGCAAGATGGAGTTGGTGCAGTTGCCGCCAATCCAGTTCTTGCCGCCCGCGGCGAGCTTGGACTGGATCAGGCCTTCATTGACGGGGTCGAGCACGATGACGGCATCGCCTTCCATGCGCAGCGACGACGCGGCATCGATCCAGTGGCCGTTCCAGCCCGAGGCGCGCAGCTGGGGGAAGACTTCCTTGGTGTAGTCGCCGCCCTGGCAGGTGATGATGATGTCGCACTTGGACAGCTCGGCAATGTCGTTGGCATTGCGCAGCTCGGTGTGGGTCTTCGCCATGGCCGGGGCCTTGCCGCCGGCGTTGGAGGTGGAGAAGAACACGGGCTCGATCAGGTCGAAGTCGCCCTCTGCCTGCATGCGGTCCATCAGCACGGAGCCGACCATGCCGCGCCAGCCGACGAGGCCTACCAATTGCTTGCTCATTTTTGAAACGCCCTTTCAGTGTGAAAACAGTGCTTGATCAAGACTGTTGTCGCCCGGCTCGTCTAGGCCAGGTGAGGGCGCACGACGAACCGGGCTGGGTCAGCCTTTGATTGTCGTAATGGTTGTGGAGGTGATTGCGCGCGCAGCCACACCAGCCAGGGCGGCGGGTGCAATGTTCAGCAGGAGGAACGGGCGGGCGGCAAACATAAGAGACGTCATTCTATCGAATACGCCAGGAAAGAGAATGTCTGTTTTGATGAATATCTTCGTCGGATCGGCGAAAACCGGACGTCTATTTTGACGTTTTGCCATGTTGCGGCGAAGCAGGGCAGTGCCTGCCCGCCACAGGGACGGCCGCAAGCCGGGTGGCTGGCAGCCGTCATGGACTTCAGGCCAGTGCGGCCACCACGGCATCGCCCATCTCGCGAGTGGAGACCTTGGTCGTGCCTTCGCTGTAGATGTCGGCCGTGCGCAGGCCCTGGGCCAGCACCTTTTGCACGGCGGCTTCGATGCGCTGGGCGGCGGCTTCCTGGTTCAGCGAGAAGCGCAGCATCATCGCGGCCGACAGGATGGTGGCCAGCGGATTGGCAATGCCCTTGCCGGCGATGTCGGGGGCCGAGCCGTGGCTGGGCTCGTACAGGCCCTGGCCCCTGGAGTTGAGCGATGCCGAGGGCAGCATGCCGATGGAGCCGGTCAGCATGGAGGCTTCGTCGGACAGGATGTCGCCGAACATGTTGCCCGTGACCACCACGTCAAAGCGCTTGGGTTCCTTGACCAGCTGCATGGCGGCGTTGTCCACGTACATGTGGTCCAGTTGCACATCGGGGTACTGCTGGCCCACTTCGGTGACCACGTCCTTCCAGAACTGGAAGGTTTCCAGCACGTTGGCCTTGTCCACGCTGGTCACGCGCTTGCTGCGCTTTTGCGCGGCCTGGAAGGCGACATGGGCGATGCGCTCGATCTCGGGCTTGGAGTAGCGCATGGTGTCGAAGGCTTCCTCGGCACCGGGGAAGTGGCCGTCGGTGGCCACGCGGCGGCCGCGCGGCTGGCCGAAGTAGATGTCGCCGGTCAGCTCGCGGATGATGAGGATGTCCAGGCCCGCGACCAGCTCGGGCTTGAGGCTGGAGGCGTGGGTCAGTTCCGCATAGCAGATGGCCGGGCGGAAGTTGGCGAACAGGCCCATGTGCTTGCGCAGGCCCAGGATGGCCTGCTCGGGGCGCAGCGGGCGGTCCAGCGTGTCGTACTTCCAGTCGCCCACGGCGCCGAACAGCACGGCGTCGGACTCCATGGCCAGCTTCAGCGTGGATTCGGGCAACGGGTGGCCGGCAGCTTCGTAGGCAGCGCCGCCCACGGGGGCCGTCTGCATGTCGAAGTCCAGGCCCAGGGCGCCCAGCACCTTCACGGCTTCCGCAACGATTTCGGGGCCGATGCCATCACCGGGCAAGAC
Source organism: Delftia sp. SD018 (assembly GCF_017355445.1). Taxonomy (NCBI): domain Bacteria; kingdom Pseudomonadati; phylum Pseudomonadota; class Betaproteobacteria; order Burkholderiales; family Comamonadaceae; genus Delftia; species Delftia sp. SD018. Next base: position 231,410 of record NZ_JADDRN010000004.1, on the reverse strand, counting down.
TGCGATTTTCATGGTGTTCCTTTTGAGAGACTATTCGGATGGTGGAAGGCCGCCGGCGGCTGGTTCAGCAACGCCTGCGGCCCATTGATGCGCGCAAGTGGAAATCGATCAGCGCTGCACCAGCGTGTGGGCCAGCCAGGGCTTGGTGGCCAGGCGCTCGGCCTCGTAGGCGCGGATCTTGTCGGCATGGCGCAGCGTCAGGCCTATATCGTCAAAGCCGTTGAGCAGGCAGAACTTGCGAAAGGCGATGACATCGAAAGGGATCTCCTCGCCCTGCGGGCGCACGATCACCTGGCGATCCAGATCAATGGTCAGCTCGTAGCCGGGGAAGGCTGCGATCTCGTTGAACAGCATGTCGATCGTGGCCTCGGGCAGCACGATGGGCAGCAGGCCGTTCTTGAAGCAGTTGTTGAAGAAGATGTCGGCAAAGCTGGGCGCCAGGATGGCGCGAAAGCCGTACTGGTCCAGGGCCCAGGGCGCGTGCTCGCGGCTGGAGCCGCAGCCGAAGTTCTTGCGTGCGACCAGGATGGAGGCGCCCGCATAGCGCGGCTGATTGAGCACGAAGTCGGGATTGGGCTTGCGCGAGGCCGGGTCCTGGCCGGGCTCGCCATGGTCCAGGTAGCGCCATTCGTCGAACAGGTTCACGCCGAAGCCTGTCTTCTTGATCGACTTGAGGAACTGCTTGGGAATGATGGCGTCGGTATCGACGTTTTCGCGGTCCATGGGGGCGACAAGGCCCTTGTGCACGGTGAATTGTTGCATGGCTGTATCGGATTCAGGGTTCAGCGGGCGGCGCGTTCGATGGCGCTGCCCGCGCTTTGCACGTCCTGGCCAATGCCCTTGACGGTATTGCAGGCGGCCAGGGTGAAGGCCAGGCCGATCAGGAGGATCGAGAAGGAGGGCTTCATGGTGTGCAGGCGGGGCAGTTGCGGGATCGGATCAGGAGAACCTGCGGATGTCCACGAAGTGGCCGTGGATGGCGGCGGCTGCAGCCATGGCCGGGCTCACCAGGTGGGTGCGTCCGCCCGCGCCCTGGCGGCCTTCGAAGTTGCGGTTGCTGGTGGAGGCGCAGCGCTCGCCGGGCTCCAGGCGGTCGGCATTCATGGCCAGGCACATGGAGCAGCCGGGCTCGCGCCATTCAAAGCCTGCCGCCTTGAAGATCTGGTCCAGGCCTTCGCGCTCGGCCTGTTCCTTGACCAGTCCGGAGCCGGGCACGACCATGGCCAGCTTGATGTTGCGCGCCACCTTCTGGCCCAGCTTCTTGACCACGGCGGCTGCCTCGCGCATGTCTTCGATGCGGCTGTTGGTGCACGAGCCGATGAAGACCTTGTCCACGAAGATGTCGTCGATCGCCTTGCCGGGCTCCAGCGCCATATAGGTCAGCGCGCGTTCGATGGCGCCGCGCTTGCTGGCATCCTTTTCCTTGTCGGGGTCCGGCACGCGGGCATCCACGCCCAGCACCATCTCGGGCGAGGTGCCCCAGGTGACCTGCGGCACGATCTCGCTGGCCTGCAGCTCGACCACGCGGTCGAACTTCGCATCGGCATCGGAGTGCAGCGTCTTCCAGTAGGAGACGGCGGCATCCCATTCGGCTCCAGTGGGGGCAAGCGGGCGGCCCTTGACGTACTGGATGGTCTTGTCGTCCACGGCCACCAGGCCTGCGCGCGCGCCGCCTTCGATGGCCATGTTGCAGACCGTCATGCGGCCTTCCATGCTCAGGTCACGGATGGCTTCGCCGGCGAACTCGATGGTGTAGCCCGTGCCGCCGGCCGTGCCGATCTTGCCGATGATGGCCAGCACGATGTCCTTGGCCGTGATGCCGGGGGCCGCCTTGCCGCTGACGTTGATCAGCATGTTCTTGGCCTTCTTGGCCAGCAGGGTCTGGGTGGCCATCACATGCTCGACCTCGGATGTGCCGATGCCGTGGGCCAGTGCGCCGAAGGCGCCGTGCGTGGACGTGTGGCTGTCGCCGCAGACCACGGTCATGCCGGGCAGGGTGGCGCCCTGCTCGGGGCCCATGACGTGGACGATGCCCTGACCCTTGTCCATGAAGGGGAAGAAGGCCGCAGAGCCGAACTCGCCGATGTTGGTGTTCAGCGTGGTGATCTGTTCCTTGCTGATGGGGTCGGCAATGCCGTCATAGCCGCGCTCCCAGCCGTCGGTGGGGGTGTTGTGGTCGGCCGTGGCGACCACGGAGCTGATGCGCCACAGCTTGCGGCCGGCCATGCGCAGGCCTTCGAAGGCCTGGGGGCTGGTGACTTCGTGCACCAGGTGGCGGTCGATGTAGAGGACGGCGGTGCCGTCATCCTCGGTGTGGATGACGTGCTCGTCGAAGATCTTGTCGTAGAGGGTGCGTCCCATGGCGTTCTCGAATGGTTGGTGTCGTGGGGAAATTTTTGGGGGCATCCAGCGGCCAAGTGGCCTTCAGGATGCGCTGGCCGGCGGGCTCAGGTGCTCGACCAGCAGGCGGGCCGTGACGGGTAGCGCGTCGAAGTCACGCGCCACGATGCTCAGCTCGCGCCGAGCCCAGTCGTCGCTGAGCTCCAGTGCGCGCAGATGGCCCACGCCGTGCATGAGCTCGAAGGCGCGGTCGGGGATCAGTCCCACGCCCAGGCCGTTGTCGATCATGCGGCACATGGCATCCAGGCTGGTGACCTGGATGCGCTGGTGCAGCGCATGCCCCGCCTGTGCGGCGGCCGCGCGCATGGCCAGGCTGATGGAGGAGCCAGCCTGCAGGCTGACGATGTCCCATTCGAGCACATCGGCAAAGGCCACGCTGTCGCTGTGCGCCAGCGCGTGCTGCTCGGGCACCACGACGACCAGGCGATCCTCGCGGTAGGGGCGGTGCTGCAGTACGGGAGTGGCCTGGCCATTGCCCAGCGGCATGTACGCCATGGAGCAGATGCCGATGTCGGCCGTGCCTTCCTGTACGGCAGCCAGTACGGCGGGGCTGAGCTGCTCCTGCAGGTCGATCTTGACCTGGCCGTGCTTGCGCGCGAACACGCCCAGGTCTTCCGGCAGGAACTGCACGATGGCAGACATGTTGGCGTGGATGCGCACATGGCCGCGCACGCCATCGGCGTACTCGGACAGCTCGCCCTGCATGCGCTCCAGGCCGTACAGCACGTTGCGGGCATGGTGCAGCAGGCTTTCGCCGGCCGGCGTCAAGGTCACGCCACGGCTGTGTCGGTACAGCAGGGCTGTGTCCACCGTGGCTTCGAGATCGGACAGGCGCTTGCTCACCGCCGAGGCTGCAATGAACTCACGCTCGGCCGCGCGGCCGATGCTGCCAAGTTCGCAGACAGCCACGAACAGCTGCAGGGAGGTAAGGTCTATGCGCCGTGCAAAACTGCGCTCTGAATTCTTCATGTGGTGGGGTTCAGGCTTCTCATTAGGAGAAGTTGGATGGATTTTCTCGCACAAGTCATCGATCTGTCATCTTCAAGCGCGATGTCTTTGGTGATGTCGTGCGATTTCATGGAGATGGGGGTCATGTCCCCTGGCGATGGCTGCGGTCGGCTTTTCCTGTCGGAACGCCGGTTGCATACTGAAAGAATTTGTCAATCTTTGCGCCAGTCGCCTGCATGGATTGCTGCAAAAATAAGAGCATATGAACGATCGATACCCGACGGGCCTGCGAGCCCTGCCTGCAGGCCTGTCATTGCTGCTGGCCGCAGCCCTGTCCTGCATGGCCGTCCCGGCGTCTGCCAAGCCGCAGCCCCCAGCGAAGAACACGGCCAAGAGCGGTGCGAAGGCACCGGCCAAACCTGCAGCCAGACCTGCAGCCAAAGCGACAGCCAGGCCAGCGGGCAAGGCCGCCGTCAAGACCGGGGGCAAGTCGGCGCCCTCTCCAACCCGCAATGCGCCGGCCAAGGCCGCCGCCGCTGGCGTGGCGGCAGGGGCTGTTGCGGCCGGAACTGCCGCAGCCGCAGTGGGCCATGCCCCCAAGGGCGAGCCCGGCCTGAGCGCGGCCGAGGTCGCAGCGCTGCACCAGCATGCCGAGCAGGGCGAGGCCAGCGCCCAGTACGCGCTGGGCTCGCTGTACAAGCGCGGCCAGGGCGTTGCCCTGAGTGCCGAGACGGCGGCCCAGTGGTATGAGAAGTCTGCGCAGCAGGGCTATGCGCCAGCCCAGTCCGACCTGGGGTTGATGTATGCGAATGGCCGTGGCGTGGCGCGTGACGATGCCCAGGCCGTGCAGTGGTATCGCAAGGCTGCCGAGCAGGGCGATGCCGTGGCCCAGAACAACCTGGGCCTGATGCTGGCCGAGGGGCGCGGAGCCGCCAAGGACCCCGCGCAGGCCGTGCAGTGGTTCCAGCGCTCGGCCGAGCAAGGTGAAGCGGCCGGCCAGTACAGCCTGGGCGTGATGTATGCCACGGGCCGGGGCGTGGCCGAGGACGTGGCGCAGGCGCTGCGCTGGTTTGTGGCAGCGGCAGGCCAGGGCCATGTTGATGCGCAATTCAATGCTGGCATGCTCTATGCCGAGGGTGGCGTGGTCGATCGCGACATGGCGCAGGCCGCCCACTGGCTGGAGAAGGCGGCCGAGCAGGGCAATGCCGCAGCCCAGTCCAACCTGGGCGTGCTGTATGCCAATGGCCAGGGCGTGCCCGCCAGCGACGAGAAGGCCGCGCGCTGGCTGGAGCGTGCCGCCCAGCAGGGCGATGCGCTGGCGCAGTCCAATCTCGCCAGTCTTTATGCGTCGGGCAAGGGCGTGGAGCGCAGCCCGTCCCAGGCCTATTTCTGGATGCTGCTGGCGGCGGGTAGGGACAGCTCGCTGGCCGCCAAGCGTGACAGCATGGCCCAGCCGCTGAGCGCGGCCGAGCGTGCACGCACCGAGCGCCAGGCGGCGGCCTGGAAGGCCAAACCCGCTCCCTGAGTCCTGTTGAGCATGCACCAATGGAAAAACGCCTCGAAAGAGGCGTTTTTGTTGAGGGCTCAGTGCTGCATCAGCTGAAGAAGCTCTTGAGTCTGTCGGTCCAGCTCTCGCCGCTGGGAGAGTGCTTGGCGCCGCCCTTCTTGAGCGATTCCTCCAGCTCGCGCAGCAGCTTGCGCTGGTACTCGGTCAGCTTGACGGGCGTCTCGACCACGATGTGGCAGTACAGGTCGCCGGGATAGCTGGAGCGCACGCCCTTGATGCCCTTGCCGCGCAGGCGGAACTGCTTGCCGGCCTGGGTGCCTTCGGGGATGTCGATGGCCGCCTTGCCCGACAGGGTGGGCACCTCGATCTCGCCGCCGAGCGCTGCCGTGATGAAGCTCACGGGCACGTTGCAGTGCAGGTCGTCGCCGTCGCGCTCGAAGATGTCGTGGTCCTTGATGCGGATCTCGATGTAGAGATCGCCCGCAGGCCCGCCATTCGTGCCGGGTTCGCCATTGCCGGAGGAGCGGATGCGCATGCCGTCGTCGATGCCGGCAGGAATCTTCACTTCCAGTGTCTTCTGGCGCTTGACCTTGCCCTGGCCGCCGCAGCTGGTGCAGGGCTCGGGAATGATCTTGCCCGTGCCCCGGCAGTGCGGGCAGGTCTGCTGCACGCTGAAGAAGCCCTGGCGCATCTGCACGCTGCCCATGCCGTTGCAGGTGGTGCAGGTCTTGGCACTGGTGCCGGGCTTGGCGCCGCTGCCGTGGCAGGTGTCGCAGCCATCCCAGCTGGGGATGCGGATCTGCGCATCCTTGCCGTGGGCGGCTTCCTCCAGCGTGATCTCCATGGCGTAGCTGAGATCGTTGCCGCGGTAGACCTGGCGGCCGCCACCGGCGCCGCCGCGTCTGCCGCCACCCTGGTTGAACATGTCGCCAAAGATGTCGCCAAAGGCTTCGGCAAAGCCACCAAAGCCTTCGGCGCCGCCGCCCATGCCGCGGTTGGGGTCCACGCCTGCATGGCCGTACTGGTCGTAGGCCGCGCGCTTGTTGCTGTCGGAGAGCATCTCGTAGGCCTCCTTGGCCTCCTTGAATTTCTCTTCCGCCCCGCTTGCGGCATCCCCCTGGTTGCGGTCAGGGTGGTACTTCATCGCCAGCTTGCGATAAGCCTTCTTGATGTCGTCGTCCGAGGCGTTCTTGGCAACGCCGAGGACCTCGTAAAAATCGCGTTTGGACATGGTGTTTGCTAGCCAGTCAGTGAGAACAGGAACGCCGCGTCAGCCCCTTGGCAGGGCCGAGCGCGGCGGCAAGCGGTCGTCAAGGGACCACGCGCTGGGTTCAGTCCTTCTTGACTTCCTTGACTTCGGCGTCAACGACGTTGTCGTCAGCGGCTGCTGCACCGGCCGAGGCGCCTGCTGCACCGGCCGCTGCGGCGGCTGCTGCTGCCTCGGGGCCGCCGGCTGCCTGCGCATCGGCGTACATCTTCTCGCCGAGCTTCTGGCTGGCCGTCATCAGCGCCGTGGTCTTGGCGTCGATGGCATCCTTGTCCTCGCCCTTCAGGGCCTCTTCCAGGTCCTTGACGGCGCTCTCGATGGCGGTCTTCTCGCCAGCGTCGAGCTTGTCGCCATGCTCGCCCAGGCTCTTCTTGACGCTGTGCACGGCAGCTTCGCCCTGGTTGCGGGCCTGGACCAGTTCCAGCTTCTTCTTGTCGTCGGCTGCGTTCAGCTCGGCGTCCTTCACCATCTTCTGGATCTCGTCCTCGGACAGGCCCGAGTTCGCCTTGATGGTGATCTTGTTTTCCTTGCCCGATGCCTTGTCTTTGGCGGACACGTTCAGGATGCCGTTGGCGTCGATGTCAAAGGCCACTTCGATCTGGGGCACGCCACGCGCTGCGGGCGGAATGCCTTCGAGGTTGAACTCGCCCAGCATCTTGTTGCCCGAAGCCATCTCGCGCTCACCCTGGAACACCTTGATGGTCACGGCCGGCTGGTTGTCGTCGGCCGTCGAGAAGGTCTGTGCGAACTTCGTCGGGATGGTGGTGTTCTTCGTGATCATCTTGGTCATCACGCCACCCAGCGTCTCGATGCCCAGCGACAGCGGCGTCACGTCCAGCAGCAGCACGTCCTTGCGGTCGCCCGACAGAACCTGGCCCTGCACGGCGGCGCCCACGGCCACGGCTTCGTCGGGGTTCACGTCCTTGCGGGGTTCCTTGCCGAAGAATTCCTTGACCTTCTCCTGCACCTTGGGCATGCGGGACATGCCGCCGACCAGGATCACGTCATCGATGTCGGACACGGACACGCCTGCGTCCTTGATGGCCGTGCGGCAGGGCGCAATGGTGCGCTCGATCAGATCTTCGACCAGGCTTTCCAGCTTGGAGCGGGTCAGCTTGATGTTCAGGTGCTTGGGACCCGAGGCATCGGCCGTGATGTAGGGCAGGTTGATGTCGGTCTGGGCCGAGTTCGACAGCTCGATCTTGGCCTTCTCGGCGGCTTCCTTCAGGCGCTGCAGGGCCAGCACGTCCTTGGCCAGATCAACGCCCTGGTCCTTCTTGAACTCGGTGATGATGTAGTCGATGATGCGCTGGTCGAAGTCTTCGCCGCCCAGGAACGTGTCGCCGTTGGTGGACAGCACTTCGAACTGCTTTTCGCCGTCCACATCGGCGATTTCGATGATGGACACGTCAAACGTGCCGCCGCCCAGGTCATACACCGCGATCTTGCGGTCGCCCTTGTCGATCTTGTCCAGGCCGAAGGCCAGCGCAGCTGCCGTGGGCTCGTTGATGATGCGCTTGACTTCCAGGCCGGCGATGCGGCCGGCATCCTTGGTGGCCTGGCGCTGGGCGTCGTTGAAGTACGCGGGCACGGTGATCACGGCCTCGGTCACGGGCTCGCCCAGGTAGTCCTCGGCGGTCTTCTTCATCTTGCGCAGCACTTCGGCGGAAATCTGCGGCGGGGCCAGCTTCTGGCCGCGCACTTCCACCCAGGCGTCGCCGTTGTCGGCACGCGAGATGGTGTAGGGCATCAGGTCGATGTCCTTTTGCACTTCCTTCTCGTCGAACTTGCGGCCGATCAGGCGCTTGGCGGCGTAGATGGTGTTGCGGGGGTTGGTGACGGCCTGGCGCTTGGCCGAGGCGCCGACGAGGATCTCGCCGTCTTCCTGGTAGGCAATGATCGAAGGCGTGGTGCGTGCACCTTCGCTGTTCTCGATCACGCGCGTGGTGTTGCCGTCCATGATGGCCACGCAGCTGTTGGTGGTGCCCAGGTCAATACCGATGATTTTTCCCATTTTGAGTTCTCTCCGCGTTCTGTGAAATGTTTGAATGACTGCTAACTTGTGGCCGGCAGGCGCTGCTTCAAGGGGCTTTGCCTCTTTTTTGTCAGCGATGCCGTGAGCGCACGCTTACTGGGGCTGGGCCACGGTCACGAGGGCCGGGCGCAGGATACGGTCGGCAATCAGGTAGCCCTTTTGCAGCACCGACACCACGGTGTTGGCTTCCTGCTGGGCAGGCACCATGCTGATGGCCTGGTGCAGGTTGGGGTCGAATTTCTCGCCGGCTGCCGGGTTGATGGTCACGACCTTGTTGCGCTCCAGGGCCGAGGTCAGCTGGCGCAGCGTGGCGTCGGCGCCTTCGCGCAGCTGCTCTGGCGTGGCCTGCTGGATGGCCAGTGCGGCATCCAGGCTGTCGCAGACGGGCAGCAGGCTTTCGGCAAAGCTCTCGATGCTGAACTTGCGGGCCTTGGAGACTTCGTCTTCCGCGCGGCGGCGCACATTCTCTGCCTCGGCCTTAGCGCGCAGGAACTGGTCGGCCAGCTCGGCGCTCTTGGCCTTGAGTTCGGCCAGCTCGGCCTGCAGGCGCTGCAGCTCGTCGGCGGCGTTGGCCGCCATGGCGGCTTCGATTTCTTCCGGGGCTGCGTCTTGAAAGGGGTTGGAGTTTTGTTCGGACATGGATGGAGACTTCAGCTACAAAACAAAAAGATCGCCGCGCTGGAGGCCAGACTTGGCGATTGCACGATCTTGAATCGAGATGCGAGCGGATCGGTGTATTTTCAAGGGCTTTGTGCCTGTGCATGCGCACTGCAGGTGCACACGGTGGGGGCAAAAGCCGGGCGAAGGGGCAAAAGCCCCACACGAATCCGGGGTCTCGGGCAGTGCGGAGTGTACAGATGGAAGAGGGCTGCGCTAGAATCCAATGCTTTGCCTTGCCGCACCGCTACAAGACGCAGTGGGCGGCGTTTTCCCAAAAGGAGTCGATATGCGTCATTACGAAATCGTTTTGTTGATCCACCCGGATCAGAGCGAGCAGGTTCCCGCCATGCTGGAACGCTACAAGGGCATGATCACCGCTGGCGGTGGCAAGGTCCATCGCGAAGAAGACTGGGGCCGTCGCCAACTGGCTTACATGATCAACAAGCTCGCCAAGGCCCACTACCTGTGCCTGAACATCGAAGCCGACCAGGCTGTGATGGCTGAGCTGGAGCATGCCTTCAAGTTCAACGATGCCGTGCTGCGTCACCTGACGGTTCAGAAGAAGAAGGCCGACACTGCGCCTTCCTCGATGATGAAGACCGTCGAGCGTGAAGAAGCCCGCAAGGCCAGCCAGACCGAACAGGCCTGAGCCCAGCCCTTTCAGAACCTGAAGGAGTGGAGAACCACGTTGCACTGACGGCCGCCATCGCAGAGCTTCAAGCACTGCGCTACACGCCGGCAGGGCTGCCCGCCCTTGAACTGCGACTCGAACACGCGTCGCGGCAAAAGGAAGCAGGAAGCGAACGCAGCGTGACGGCATCTGTCAAGGCGGTGGCCTTTGGCGCGCTGGCTGAAAAGCTGGCCCGCCAGGCGCTCGGCAGCCAGTGGAAGTTCCAAGGCTTCCTGGCAACGCCTCGCAACGGCAAATTGCTGGTTTTCCACATCCAGGACATTCAACAAAACTAATTTTCAAGAGGTCCAGAAATGGCCACGTTCAAGAAATTCAACAAGGACAAGCGCCCCAAGCGCAACACGCAGTCGCTGCTGTTCAAGCGCAAGCGCTTCTGCCGCTTCACCGTCGCCGGCGTCGAAGAAATCGACTACAAGGATGTGGACACCCTGCGTGACTTCATCGGTGAAAACGGCAAGATCGTGCCCGCTCGCCTGACCGGCACGCGCGCCATCTACCAGCGTCAGCTGAACACGGCCATCAAGCGCGCCCGCTTCCTGGCTCTGGTTCCTTACTCTGACCAGCACAAGATCTAAGGAATACAACCATGCAAGTCATTCTGCTCGACAAGGTTGTGAACCTCGGTGGCCTCGGCGACATCGTCAAGGTCAAAGACGGCTACGCCCGCAACTTCCTGATCCCCACGGGCGCTGCCCGTCGTGCCACGGCTTCCGCCAAGGCCGAGTTCGAAGCCAAGCGCGTCGAACTGGAAAAGCAAGCGGCTGAAAAGCTGGCTGCTGCTCAGCAACTGGGCGAAAAGCTCAACGGCGCAAACGTCAAGCTGACCCAGAAGGCTGGCGTTGACGGCCGCCTGTTCGGCTCGGTGACCAACGCCGACATCGCCGAAGAACTGACCAAGGCCGGCTTTGCCGTTGCCAAGTCGCAAGTTCGCCTGGTCAACGGTCCCATCAAGACCGTGGGCGACGCCACCGTGGTCGTGGCACTGCACACCGACGTCAGCGTCGAAGTGACGGTGTCGGTCTACGGCGACCACTCCTGATCCGGGGCTTGTCCCGTATCACCAAAAAGCCGCCTTAGGGCGGCTTTTTGCTTTGCCGTGCCAGGGTGATGACGCCGGGTGGCGCGGCCTTTTGCCAGCCGCTACGATGGCGGGCTCATCTCCAGGAATTCCATGTCGTCCGTAATGCCCCCGCTCGATCTCGATGATGCGTTCGCACCGCTGCCTGCTGGCGACCAGCAGGTGGCCCAGTTGCGCGTGCCGCCGCATTCGATGGAGTCCGAGTCCAGCGTTCTAGGGGGGCTGCTGCTGGACAACAACGCCTGGGAGCGTGTTGGCGATCTGCTGGTGGATGGTGATTTCTACCGCCATGAGCACAAGCTGATCTACGAGGCGATCGGCAAGCTGATCAACGGCAGCAAGCCGGCCGACGTGATCACGGTCTACGAGCATTTGCAGAGCATGGGCAAGGCCGAGGAAATCGGCGGCCTGCTGTACCTGAACCAGCTGGCGCAGTACGTGCCCAGCGCCACCAACATCCGGCGCTATGCGGAGATCGTGCGGGAGCGCTCCATCCTGCGCAAACTGGTGACCGCCAGCGACGACATCGCCACCAATGCCTTCAATCCGCAGGGCAAGACGGTCGATCGCATCCTGGACGAGGCCGAGCAGAAGATCCTGGCCATCGGCGAGGAGGGTGCGCGCAACAAGCAGGGCTTCCAGTCGCTCGACACGCTGGTGGTGGACTTGCTGGACCGTGTCCAGGAGATGGCCGACAACCCCATGGACGTGACCGGCGTGCCCACGGGTTTCGTCGATCTGGACCGCATGACCAGCGGCCTGCAGGCCGGTGACCTGGTTGTGCTGGCTGCCCGTCCCTCGATGGGCAAGACCTCGTTTGCGGTGAATATCGCCGAGCATGTGGCACTCAACGAGGGCCTGCCGGTCGCCATTTTCTCCATGGAAATGGGCGCGGCCCAGCTGGCGGTTCGTATCGTCGGCTCCATCGGCCGCGTCAACCAGGGCAATCTGCGCACGGGCAAGCTCAACGACGACGAGTGGCCGCGCCTGACGGAAGCCATCGAGCGGCTGCGCACGGTGTCCCTGCACATCGACGAGACACCGGGCCTGTCCCCCACGGAACTACGCGCCAATGCGCGGCGCCTGGCGCGCACCTGCGGCAAGCTGGGCCTGATCGTGGTGGACTATTTGCAGCTGATGAGCGGCTCGGGCTCGGCTGCCAGTTCCGACAACCGTGCGACCGAGCTGGGCGAGATTTCGCGGGGCCTGAAAATGCTGGCCAAGGAACTGCAGTGCCCGGTGATTGCCCTGTCCCAGCTCAACCGCTCGGTGGAGCAGCGCACCGACAAGCGTCCCATGATGTCCGACCTGCGCGAATCGGGCGCCATCGAGCAGGATGCCGACATCATCATGTTCATCTACCGTGATGACTACTACAACAAGGACAGCAAGGAGCCGAACATTGCCGAAGTCATCATCGGCAAGCAGCGTAACGGTCCCACGGGAACGGTGAAGGTGTTCTTCCAGAAGAACCAGACGCGCTTCGAGAACCTGGCTGTGGGCTACGGTGGCGGCGACGAGTACTGATCGGGATACCCGGGCTTTGTGCCCGCAATGAAAAACGGCCCCCGAGGGGCCGTTTGCTTTGGGTGGTTGGCGATCTACATGCGCCAGACCTGGATCAGCAGGCCCGCCACGCAGACGCCAAGGATGGCGCATGCCCAGGCCAGCCGCTGGGCGCCCGTGCGCAGCGCGCCCACGGTGGCCACGATCTGGGCGTTCTGCTCCGCCAGCTTTTCGATCAACTCCAGCGACTGGCGCTGGGATTGTTCCAGTTGCACGATGCGTGCGTCCTGGGCCTGGATCAGCTGCAGCGCCTGTTCGCCAGCCGAGCGCGGCGGTGCCAGCGGCTCGACGGCCGCAGGATGCTGTGCATCGAGCTCCTGCGCAGCGTCCTTCTTGCGCAGCAGGTTCTTGGCGGCCTTGACGACCTGGGGCGTGGCCTCGATGACATCGCCCCAGGGCACCAGCTTCAACGCGGTGATCCAGCTGATCGCCATGGCTTAGAGCACCTCGCTGGCGAAGTCTGCCAGGCGCGAACGCTCGCCGCGCGCCAGCGTGATGTGGCCGCTGTGCGGCCAGCCCTTGAAGCGGTCCACGGCGTAGGTCAGGCCCGAGGAGCCTTCGGTCAGGTAGGGCGTATCGATCTGCGCCAGATTGCCCATGCAGATGATCTTGGTGCCGGGGCCGGCGCGCGTGATCAGGGTCTTCATCTGCTTGGGCGTCAGGTTCTGGGCCTCGTCGATGATGACGTACTTGTTCAGGAAGGTGCGGCCGCGCATGAAGTTCATGCTCTTGATCTTGATGCGGCTGCGGATCAGTTCATTGGTGGCGGCGCGGCCCCATTCGCCGGCATTGCCGCCATCGCCCTTGGCCAGGAATTCGAGATTGTCGTCGAGGGCGCCCATCCAGGGGCCCATCTTCTCTTCCTCGGTGCCGGGCAGGAAGCCGATGTCCTCACCCACGCTCACCGTGGCGCGCGTCATGATGATCTCGGTGTAGCGGCGGTCGTCCAGCACCTGGGACAGGCCGGCAGCCAGGGCCAGCAGGGTCTTGCCGGTGCCGGCCGTGCCGGTCAGCGTGACCAGATCGATGTCCGGGTTCATCAGCAGGTTCATCGCGAAGTTCTGTTCGCGGTTGCGCGCCGTGACGCCCCAGACGGCGTACTTGGGGTTGCCGAAGTCCTTGAGCGTCTTGAGCACGGCCGTCTTGTCGCGGATCTCGGTCACGCGCATGAACAGGCTGGGCTCGCCCGGAGCCTCGTGGTAGACGAACTGGTTGATCATCAGCTGGTCGACGATGGCGCCGCTGATGCGGTAGTAGGTGATGGCACCTTCCTGCCAGCTCTCGACGTTCTTGCCCGCCTTGGCCCAGAAGTCCTGGGGCAGGGCCAGGGCACCTGCGTACAGCAGATCGCCATCGTCCAGAACCTTGTCGTTCTGGTAGTCCTCGGCCGCCAGGCCCAGCGCGCGTGCCTTGACGCGCATGTTGATGTCCTTGGACACCAGCACGACTTCGCGCTCGCTGAACTTCTTGCGCAGCGCGGCGACCACGCCCAGGATCTGGTTGTCCGCCTTGCCCTGGGGCAGGCTGTCGGGCAGCGAGGTTTCCAGCGGTTCCGTCTGGAAATACAGCATTCCCGTGGCGCTGCGCTGGCCCGTGGCATTCAGCGGCAGGCCTTTGTCCAGCGTTTCGGAGGGCTGGGAGGCGACCAGCGAATCCAGCGTGCGGCTGACCTGGCGGCCGTTGCGCGCCACTTCGGTCATGCCCTTCTTGTGGCCGTCGAGTTCTTCCAGCACCACCATGGGCAGGAAGATGTCGTGTTCCTCGAAGCGGAACAGGCTGGTCGGGTCGTGCAGCAGCACGTTGGTGTCGAGCACGAACAGCGTCTTCGGCCCTGTGCGCGTGCGGCGTGGGCGAACCGGCGCTGCCAGCAGTGCTGCGGGCTTGGCTTCTGTGGAGGACCTGTTGGCCGAGCGGGCGCTGGACGGCGCTGCCGTTGCTTTGGAATTGTCGGTTGCGCGGCGCTGCCGATTGGCAGGGGCTGCAGTCGCGGGCGCAGGAGCCGGTGCCGGTGATGCGGGCTTGGTATTGCGGCCGCGCGCCGGTGCGGGCTTTGCGGCTGTGGCGGTGTTGTTGGAGGCGGGGGCCGTGGCCGGCTTGCGCTTGCGCGTCGCGGCGGCAGCTACGGCCTCGGCTGCATCGGGAAGATCGTCAGCGGGCAGGGGGTCTGCGTGCTGGGCACCGCGCACGGGAAGAAAGGCTTCGGGGGAGAGCTTGGCGGCACGGCGGCCGGGTGCGGGGGGCAGGGGCATAGTGGACGAACCGTTCCTCAACAGGGATCAAAAAGCACAAAGCCGCCTGGAAACCGAGGCGGCTTTGGTGGGGTGACAGGGAAAAGCGTCTTTGCTAAGAGGCATCGTCCCATTATGCATAGGCTGATGGCCTGAATATGTCGGCCGGCGCTTTGTCGCCTGTCAGATTGTCGCTATCAGGCGGCCTGCTTCAGTGCCTTCAGGGTCTTGACAGCCTTGAGCACCTCGTCAACGTGGCCGGGGACCTTCAGGCCGCGCCATTCCTGCACCAGCAGGCCATCGGTGCCCACCAGGAAGGTGGAGCGCTCGATGCCCTTCACCTTCTTGCCGTACATGATCTTGTTCTTGACCACGCCGAACATGTGGCACATCTTCTCTTCCGTATCGGCGATGAGCTCGAACGGCAGTTCCAGCTTTTCCTTGAAATCGTCGTGCGACTTCATGTTGTCGCGCGAGACGCCAAACACGGTGGCACCAGCTTTCACGAAGTCCTTGTACTTGTCGCGGAACTGCATGGCTTCAGTGGTGCAGCCAGGCGTATTGTCCTTTGGGTAGAAATACAGGATCAGAATCTGGCCCGTGTGGGAGGTGTTGGTCACCTTGATCCCGCCGGTAGCGTTGGCTTCAAATTCGGGAAGGGGTTTGTTGACAACGATCGCCATGCGCTTATATCTCTCGGGTGTAGTCGTTGAAATGCCGAGGGCCGTGTTTGTGTTTTTGCTTTTATCGGAAATGCCCCCAACCGCAACCTGCAATTTTACCCTGAAAACGGGATTTCACCCAATCAGGGGGGCAGGAGTCTACTCCAAGAGTAGGGCCGCGACGACGTTACGGCCTTCGCTGGCAAGGATGTTGTAGGTGCGACACGCGGCCTGCGTGTCCATGCTTTCCAGGCCTATGCGCCGGGCCATGAGGGGGCGCAGCCAGGCCGCCGGTGGGAAGCGGTTGCGCTGGCCGCTGCCCAGGATGATGACCTCGGCATCCAGTTGGGACAGCGCCTCGAAGTGCTCGGGCGTCAGGTCCTCGAAGCGGACGCAGTCCCAGGCCTGGCGCAGGCCCTTGGCGCCTACCAGCAGGCTGTGCTCGAATTTTTCCCTGTCCACGGCGACCCAGCCGGGGCCATAGCCCGTGATGCTCTGTGCTTCGGATTTGTCGGCGTGGAATTTCATGGATGAGGGTGGCGCGGTCTGCGCGATGGGGGTGGCCGCCACATGGCCGGGGCCAGGGCGATGCTGCATTGCGGAACTGTGGTCAAATTATAGGTTTCACCAGGGTGCATGGGGCACTTTGGCGTGCATGAAGGCCGCAAGCCCGCGCCGGCCACTTTCATATTCTCAGCATGAAAACCGTTCTCAAATCCGCAAAACTAGCCAACGTCTGTTATGACATCCGCGGGCCCATCATGGACGCGGCGAAGAAGATGGAAGAGGACGGGCAGAAGATCATCAAGCTCAATATCGGCAACCTGGCCGTGTTCGGCTTCGATGCCCCCGAGGAAGTGCAGCAGGACATGATCCGCAACCTGCCCAATTCGGCAGGCTACTCGGACAGCAAGGGCATCTTCGCAGCGCGCAAGGCCGTGATGCATGAGACCCAGCGCCAGGGCATCCTGGGCGTGACACTGGACGATATCTACCTGGGCAATGGCGCATCCGAGCTGATCAGCTTGGCCACGAACGCGCTGCTGGACGACGGCGACGAGATGCTGCTGCCGGCGCCCGACTATCCGCTGTGGACCGCCGTCACCAGCCTGTCGGGCGGCACGCCCGTGCACTATATGTGTGACGAGTCCAACGGCTGGATGCCCGACCTGGACGATATCCGCGCCAAGATCACGCCGCGCACCAAGGGCATCGTCGTCATCAATCCCAACAACCCGACGGGCGCCCTGTACAGCAAGCAGCTGCTGCAAAGCATCGTGGCGCTGGCCCGCGAGCATGGGCTGGTGATCTTTGCCGACGAGGTCTATGACAAGGTGCTGTACGACGACGTGGTGCACACGCCGCTCGCCAGCCTGTCCACCGATGTGCTGACGCTGACCTTCAACTCGCTGTCCAAGGCCTATCGCAGCTGCGGCTACCGCGCCGGCTGGATGGTGGTCTCGGGCGACAAGAAGGCGGCCCGGGACTATATCGAGGGCCTGAACATGCTCTCCAACATGCGCCTGTGCGCCAATGTGCCCGGCCAATGGGCCGTGCAGACGGCGCTGGGCGGCCACCAGAGCATCGACGAGCTGGTGCAGGAGGGCGGCCGGCTGCGCGTGCAGCGCGATCTGGCCCACAAGCTGATCACAGAAATCCCCGGCGTGAGCTGCGTCAAGCCGCAAGCCGCGCTGTACATGTTCCCGCGCCTGGACCCCGAGATCTACCCGATCAAGGATGACCAGGCGTTCTTCCTGGAAGTGCTGCAAGAGACCAAGGTCATGCTGGTGCAGGGAACAGGCTTCAACTGGCCGCACCCCGACCATTTCCGCATCGTCTTCCTGCCGCACGACACCGACCTGCGCGAGGCCATCCGCCGTCTCGCAGTGTTCCTCGAGAAATACCGCAAGCGCCACGGCACGGACCGCGGCTGAGCTGTGCGGGCCGGTGGAGGAGAGGGCCTTCCGCCGGCCATTGCTTTTTACCGGCTGCCGGCGCGCACCCTCTGGGCGCCGCAGCGTTTTTTGACTGGCAAGTAGTTTATGAAACCGATCCAAGTAGGCCTTCTGGGCATTGGCACCGTGGGCAGCGGCACCTTCAACGTGCTGCAGCGCAATCAGGAAGAGATCCGCCGCCGTGCGGGCCGCGGTATTGAGATTGCCATGGTGGCCGACCTGGATACGGAACGCGCCCGCTCCGTCGTGGGCGACACGGCCAAGGTGGTCGGCGATGCGCGCGAGATCATCGCCAATCCCGAGATCGACGTGGTGATCGAGCTGATCGGCGGCTACGGCATTGCCAAGGCCCTGGTGCTGGAAGCCATTGCCGCTGGCAAGCATGTGGTCACGGCCAACAAGGCCCTGCTGGCCGTGCATGGCAGCGAAATCTTCAAGGCCGCCGCCGAGAAGGGCGTGATGGTGGCCTACGAAGCGGCCGTGGCCGGTGGCATCCCCATCATCAAGGCGCTGCGCGAAGGCCTGACGGCCAACCAGATCCAGTGGGTGGCTGGCATCATCAACGGCACGACCAACTTCATCCTGTCCGAAATGCGCGACAAGGGCCTGGACTTCGACGTGGTGCTCAAGGAAGCCCAGCGCCTGGGCTACGCCGAAGCCGATCCGACCTTCGACATCGAAGGCGTGGACGCCGCCCACAAGGTCACGCTGATGAGCGCCATCGCCTTCGGCATTCCCGTGCAGTTCGACAAGGCGCATGTGGAAGGCATCACCAAGCTGTCTGCAGCCGACATCAAGTACGCCGAGCAACTGGGCTACCGCATCAAGCTGCTGGGCATCACCAAGCGCACGGACAAGGGCATCGAGCTGCGCGTGCACCCCAGCCTGGTGCCGACCAAGCGCCTGATCGCGAACGTGGAAGGCGCGATGAACGCCGTCGTCGTCCATGGCGATGCCGTTGGCACCACGCTGTACTACGGCAAGGGCGCGGGCTCCGAGCCCACGGCCAGCGCCGTGATCGCCGATCTGGTGGACATCGCCCGCCTGCACACGGCCGATCCCGAGCACCGCGTGCCCCCGCTGGCCTTCCAGTCGAACACGCTGGTCGCCGCAGGTGGCGAGCTGCCCGTGCTGCCCATGAGCGAGGTGGTCACCAGCTACTACCTGCGCATCCGCGTGGCCGACGAAGCCGGTGTGCTGGCCAAGATCACCAGCATCCTCGCGGGCATGGGCATCAGCATCGACGCCCTGCTGCAGCGAGAGGCCGGCGAAGTGAGCGGCGACAGCGAAGGCAGCCAGGGCGTGCCGCAGACCGACCTGATCATCCTGACCCATGCCACGCGCGAAGGCGATATGGACACGGCCCTGGCCCAGATCCAGCAACTGCCCACGGTGCTGGCCCCTATCAACCGCATCCGCAAGGAAGAGTTGAACTAAGACACCCCCTGAGCGGCTGCGCCGCTTCCCCCTCTCTCGCACGCGGGAGGGGGACGACGCCCTCGCTGCGGGGCGGCCCTTGCTCGGCATCCCTGGCATCGGCCGCGCCCCGTCTCACAGAATACTGACGAGGAAGCGACATGCTTTATCTTTCCACGCGCGGCCACGCGGACCGCAAGCGCTTTTGCGACATCCTGCTCGAGGGCCTGGCGCCCGATGGCGGGCTGTACCTGCCCGAGCACTATCCGCAGATCGATGCCGCCCGCCTGGGCGAGCTGCGCAGCATCTACAAGGAGCAGGGCTACGCTGCCCTGGCCTTCGAGATCCTGAGCCTGTACATCGACGACATCCCGGCCGAGGATCTGCGCGCCCTGTGCGCCAAGACCTATACGCAGCAGGTGTTCGGCACGGCCGAGATCACGCCGCTGCGCCCGCTGGAAGACGGCCTGTGGCTCGAAGCCCTGTCCAACGGCCCCACGCTGGCCTTCAAGGACATGGCCATGCAGCTGCTCGGCAACCTGTTCGAGTACGAGCTGGGCCGCCGTGGCGAGGAACTCAACATCCTGGGGGCCACCAGCGGCGATACCGGCAGCGCGGCCGAGTACGCCATGCGCGGCAAAAAGGGCGTGCGCGTGTTCATGACCAGCCCGCGCGGCCGCATGAGCCCCTTCCAGCAGGCCCAGATGTTCAGCCTGCAGGACGCCAACATCCACAACATCGCCATCGAGGGCGTGTTCGACGACTGCCAGGATATCGTCAAGGCTGTCTCCAACGACCACGCCTTCAAGGCGAAGTACAAGATCGGCACGGTCAACTCGATCAACTGGGCCCGCCTGCTGGCCCAGGTCGTCTACTACTTCGCCGGCTACCTGCAGGCCACGCAGAGCAATGACCAGAAGGTCAGCTTCACGGTGCCCAGCGGCAACTTCGGCAACATCTGCGCCGGCCACGTGGCGCGCCAGATGGGCCTGCCGATAGCGCGCCTGGTGGTGGCGACCAACGAGAACGATGTGCTCGACGAGTTCTTCCGCACAGGCGCCTATGTGGTGCGCGGCAGCGAACATACCTACGAGACTTCGAGCCCCTCGATGGACATCTCCAAGGCCAGCAACTTCGAGCGCTTCGTGTTCGACCTGCTGGGCCGTGATGGCCAGGCCACGCGCGAATTGTTCGCCGAGGGCGTGGCGCGCCAGGGCCGCTTCGACCTGGGCGGCAACCCGCTGTTCCAGGAAGCTGCTGCCCGCTACGGCTTCGTCAGCGGCAAGAGCACGCATGCCGACCGCCTGGCCACCATCCGCGATACCTTCGAGCGCTTCGGCACCATGATCGACACGCACACGGCCGACGGCGTCAAGGTGGCGCGCGAGCAGCTGCAGTCCGGCGTGCCCATGATCGTGCTGGAGACGGCACTGCCCATCAAGTTCGCCGCCACCATCGAGGAAGCCCTGGGCCGCCTGCCCGATCGCCCGGCCAAGTTCGAAGGCATCGAGGACCTGCCCAAGCGCGTGACCGACTTGCCGGCCGACGCCGAGCAGGTCAAGGCCTATATCGCCCGGCATTGCGACTGATGCGGCAGCCGGGCTGCCCAAAGGTCCGCAGCAGGAGTGCATGGCGATGAAGGTCATAGGCTTCGCCGGCTACTCGGGCTCGGGCAAGACCAGCCTGGTGGAGCCCCTGATCACGCTGATGCGTGCGCAGGGGCTCAGCGTTTCGGTGGTCAAGCATGCCCACCACCATTTCGATGTCGATCACGAGGGCAAGGACAGCTGGCGCCACCGCAAGGCGGGCGCCTATGAAGTGGTGCTGGCCTCGGATCGCCGTCTGGCGCTGATGCGCGAATTCCCCCGTCCCACGGAGCTGTCGGTGCATGACATGCTGGCCGAACTCGATCCGCGCGTGGATTGGGTGCTGGTCGAAGGCTTCAAGCACGCCGACCTGCCCAAAATAGAGATCTGGCGCGATCAGCCCGAGCGCGCCAGCGCCGGCAAGACCCAGGCGCCCCTGTATCCGCACGACCCCCATGTGCTGGCCATTGCCACCGACGCACCGCAGCGCCTGCCAGAGCCGCCGCGCCAGCCCGTGCTCGATCTCAATGCGCCAGGGCAGATACTGCAATGGCTGCTGGAGCATGCGCAGCAACTGCGCTACCGTGCCCCAGGCCTCCCTCGAAATTAGGAAAACACCATGCGAGCCCCGCTCAAGCCCCTTGACGAAGCGCTGGCCGAATTGCTGGCCCAGGCCCTGCCGCTGGCCGGCGATGACACCGTGGACAGCTTCGATGCCGATGGCCGTGTGCTGCTGGCCGATGCCGTCTCTCCGCTGCAAGTGCCGCCCCAGGACAACAGTGCCATGGACGGCTACGCCGTGCGCAGCGCCGAATGCACGCAGGGCAATGCCGAGCTGCCCGTCTCGCAGCGCATACCCGCAGGCGCCGTGGGCCAGCCGCTGGCCGTGGGCACGGTGGCGCGCATCTTCACGGGCGCTCCGGTGCCCGAAGGTGCCGATGCCATCGTCATGCAGGAAGACTGCGAAGTCCTGGAAGACGGTCGCGTGCGCATCAAGGCGCGGCCCGAGGCCGGGCAATGGATACGCCGCTCGGGCGAAGACATCCGGCGCGGCGCCACCGTCATCGCGGCCGGCACGCGCCTGTCGCCGGCCGAGCTGGGCCTGGCCGCCAGCATCGGCCTGGCCTCTTTGCGCGTGGCACGCAAGCCGCGCGTGGCCCTGTTCTCCACAGGCGACGAGCTGGTCATGCCGGGCACCGTGGCGCCCGAGCAGATGCCGCCCGGCAGCATCTACAACAGCAACCGATTCTTCCTTCGCGCCCTGCTGCAGCGCATGGGCTGCGAGGTCACCGACTTCGGCATCGTCCCCGACCGGCGCGAAGCCACTGTGGATGCTTTGCGCGAGGCGGCCCGCGCGCATGACCTGATCCTGACCAGCGGCGGGGTCTCTGTCGGCGAAGAGGACCATGTCAAGCCCGCCGTGCAGGCGCTGGGCCAGCTCGACCTCTGGCAGATCGCCGTCAAGCCCGGCAAGCCCTTTGCCTATGGCCGTGTGAACCGCGAGGGCGAAGGCTTTGCCCACTTCATCGGCCTGCCCGGCAACCCGGTCTCCAGCTTTGTCACCTTCCTTTTGCTGGTACGCCCCTTCGTGCTGCGCCTGCAGGGCGTGCAGCAGGCGCTGCCGCGCTCGGTCGAGGTGCGCGCCGACTTCCATTGGCCGCGCGGGGACAAGCGCCGCGAATTCCTGCGCGTGCGCTACAACGACAGCGGCGGGCTGGAGCTGTTCCGCAACCAGAGTTCGGGCGTGCTGACCTCGGCGGCCTGGGGCGATGGCGTGGTGGACAACCCGCCGGGCCAGGCCATTGCGCCGGGCGACCGAGTGCGCTTCATCGCCTTTTCGGAGCTGCTGTCATGAGCCAGGCCGTCGCCATCACCATCACCGTGCGCTATTTCGCCTCCATCCGCGAAGCCCTGGGCACGGGCAGCGAAACCCTGTCCACCGAGGCCGCCACCGTGGGCGCGCTGCGTGAGGAACTGATTGCGCGTGGCGGTGCAGCCGCCGAAGCGCTGGCCCCTGGCAAGGCCGTGCGCATGGCGCTGAACCAGGTCCTGTGCGATGCCGGTGCCGCCATTCGCCAGGGGGACGAGGTGGCTTTCTTCCCTCCCGTGACCGGAGGTTGACCCAAATGACCACCGACAAGCCCGTGGACCAGGCCATCAGCGCGCGCACGCGCAAGGCCCTGTCCGAAGCCAAGGCGCGCGGCGTGCAACTGGGCCGCGCAGGCGCAGACAACCTGCGCGCCACCGTGGAAAAGCGCAAATCCACGGCCGATGCCTTCGCCCAGCAGCATGAGGCGCTGTTCGCCGAACTGCAGGCGCGCGGGCTGACGCACCGCGCCATGGCCTCCGAACTCAATGCGCGCGGCATTGCCGCAGCCCGGGGCGGCGAGTGGACGCACGGTCAGGTGCAACGCATCCTGAACCGCTATGCCGACCTGCGCTCTGCAACACCGTCTGCAGACGGCAGCGGCGGCAGCTGAATCCCGGCCAGCCGTTGCGCCAGCGCGGCCGATGCAGCCTGCATGGGCGCCCGCAGCGTTGCCCGCATTCGGCCCTGCTGCGCCAGCAAGGCCTTGATGGGTGCGGGATTGGGCTCGGCAAAGCAGGCGGCGATGTGCGGCTGCAGCGGCTGCCACAGCGCGCGGGCAGCGGGAAGTTCGCCACGCTCCAGACATTGCATCAACGCGACGAAGTGCCGTGTATGCGCGTGCGCGCTGGCAGCAATCGCTCCCGCACCGCCCAGGGCCAGCGTGGAAAAGATCTGCGCGTCTTCGCCAGCCAGCACCTGCAGCTGCCCATCGGCGATCAGCGCCTGGGTCTTGGCGGCATCGCCCCCGCAATCCTTGATGGCCACGATGCGCTCATGGGCGGCCAGCGCACGCAGCGTGGCCAGCTCCAGCACCACGCCGGTGCGGTAGGGAATGTCGTAGACGATGACCGGATGGGCGCTGCGCTCGGCAATCGCCGTGAACCACTGCAGCAGGCCTGCCTGCGACGGGCGTATGTAATGCGGCGCGGGCACCAGAATGCCGGCCAGCGGCAGGGCGTTCAGTGCCTGAACGCGGGCCAGCGCATGCCCCAGGTGGCAGTCCGAAACGCCCATGACCACGGGCATGCCCTGGGCCGCTGAGAGGATGGTGGACAGGGCGGCATCGTGCTCCGCTTCGCTCAGCGCGGCGGCCTCGGCGGTCGAGCCGCAGGCCACGTAGCCGGCGATGCCGGTGGCGTTGTAGTGCTGCACCAGGGCGCGCAGAGCCCCGTGGTCCACCGCCGCCTCATCTCCAGGAAGAAAGGGCGTGACCAGCGGAAGCCACAGCCCCTGGAATCGGGCTTGCGGCGAGGTGGTGGAAGGCAAAGACATGGAAGATCCCTTCGGGTGATTCAAACAATGAACGACCGGACGCAGCCACCGGCCAGACCGAGGGCGGAAAGGCAGGCGCCTGAAGGGATACGGGAAGGGGAGATGGAGGCTGCCGGGCCGGTTCCGTCGCTCATCTGGACGGAACCTCAGCTCCGGTCAGACGAGCTGGGGTTTGCAGGCTTTGCCCAGGCACAGGCGCACGGCATCACCGTGGCATGTGGGGAAGGCAAAGATTGCAGGCATGGCGCGCAGTGTAGCGCGCCTGAGCGCCTGGGTGGTGGCCTTCAGGCTGCGCCGTCGGCGCCGGGAGGGGGTGATGCATCGGGCAGCAACGGTGCCTGCCACTCCAGCAGCTCGGCCAGGCGCTGCACGATCCAGCGCGCCTCGCCAGGGCTGACGATGGAGCCCTCGGCCGCCAGGCCCGCGTGCATGCCCAGCAGCACGCCTTGCTCCGAGGAGTTGCCGGAGTGATAGAGCGTCTGCGCCTGCTCGACCAGGTGGCTGGCCAGGTCCTCGCACAGTTCATAGCGCCCGACCACGTCTGCAATCGATGCCTTGAGCCGGCCGTGCCGGTCGGCATACAGGGCGGCAAAGCTCGGCGGCGGCTGTATCTGGCTGGTCTCGTCCATGGCGCGCCTCAATCGGGTTCGAACAGGCGCTCGAAGCGTGCAAGGTCCTCGGCCAACTCGCAGCTCACGAGCTGGCCCATCTTGCCGTCGGCCAGGCGGTGGGCTGCGAACAGCGTGGCCTTGCCGCGGAAGTTGTAGTCGGGCAGATGGATGATGGTGTAGGGATGGGACACGAACAGCTGGTGCTCGTAGACCACGCGCTGCTCGTTGCGCGGCGACGGGTAGAGCGTGTATTCGGGGGTGGTGATCGTGAGTGTGGCCATGCATGGCCCGCCGCAGCAAAAGGCCGGCGGCGGGGGAGGGCAATGCTACCGCGTTCGCCAGTCCCTGGTGCGCCCTGGTGCGCCCCCGCCCTGCGACAATGCGGGCATGCAAGCAGCCCGTGTATCCATCCAGACCGAGGATTTCGACGTATCGGCCGAACTCGCCGCCCTGCGCGGCGGCGACGCGCGCGTGGGCGCGGTCTGCAGCTTCATCGGCACGGTGCGTGACCGCAACGAGGGCGCCGCCGTGGCCAGCATGGAGTTGGAGCACTACCCGGGCATGACCGAGAAATCCATCGAGGCCATCATCGACGAGGCGGCCCAGCGCTTCGGCATCCATGGCGCGCGCGTCATCCACCGCATCGGTCCGCTGCAGCCCCTGGACCAGATCGTGCTCGTGGCCGTCACCGCATCGCACCGGGGCATGGCTTTTCAGGCCTGCGAATACATCATGGACTACCTCAAGTCGCTGGCGCCTTTCTGGAAGAAGGAGCAAACGCCCGAGGGCGCTCGCTGGGTGGATGCGCGCGTCAGCGACGAAGAGGCGCTGGCGCGCTGGCGCCAGTGAGGCGGCGGGGCTTCAGGCCTTGAGCGCAGCACCCCGCAACCATTGCGGCGGGCGGAACACCAGCAGGTTTCCGAACATCACCAGCAGCAGCCCGCCCACGGCCAGCGGCGTCCAGACATAGCCCTCGAACAGGGCCGAGATGCTGAGCGCAACAATGGGGAACAGCACCGTCGCATAGGCCGCCTTCTCCGGGCCCAGCCGACCCACCAGGGTCAGGTAGGCCGTGAACGCAATCACCGAGCCTGGAATGGCCAGGTACAGCCAGGAGCCCACATAGGTCCAGCTGGCATCGAAGCGCCAGGGCAGGCCCGCCACCAGCGCATAGCCGGTCAGCAGCAGCGTGCCGGCCAGCATGCCCCAGGCATTGGTCTGTGCGGGCCGCCAGCCCATGGACTGCAGCGAAGCAGACAGCATGTTCCCGCAGGAAAAGCACAGCGTGCCCAGCACCGCCCAGGCCAGGCCAGGCAGGCTGGCATGCCGGCCTGCGCGCAGCTCGGGCCAGAACAGCGCCACCAGGCCTGCAAGGCCAAAGAGGCTGCCGGCCAGCACATGGGGAGCCAGCCTGCGGCCGTGGATGATGCGCGCCAGCAGCGCGTTCCAGAGATTGGAGCTGGAGAACACCACGGCGGCCAGGCCGCTGGCCAGCGTCTCGCTGGCATGCATGAAGCACACGAAGTTGAAGCTGAACAGGCACAGGCCCTGCGCCAGCACGCGCGGCAGCGCCGGGCCGCGGGGCACGCGCAGCTGCCGCGACCAGGCCAGCCAGGCGAACATCAGCACGGCGGCCAGCGCAAAGCGGTAGGCAATGGACAGCTCCACGGGCACGGCGCCCAGCTGCAGCTTCAGGGCGATCCAGGTCGAACCCCAGATCAGCACGACCAGGGCATAGAGGGTGGCAGTCATGGCCGGTGATGATGGCGCCGCAGGCTGGGCGGGCATGGCAGATTCCTGCGGTTTGATGGCCTGGCGCCATGCGTCGGTATGGCTGCGGGACCACAATCGCTGCCATGACGCCCACGCCGCTGCCCGAGCTGCCCTCCAGCCACCTGTGCCAGGTGCTGTCACGCTCCAAGGCCCGGCTGCAGCGGCGCGTGCGCCTGAGCGAAGGGGTGGAGCTGGCCGTCTGGGCCAATGTGGACGACGAGGTGCGCTACTGCCAGCCCGGTCACCACACGCTGTCGGTCTACCTGGCCGGGGGCGAGGGCTCGCAGCTCAAGGCGCGGCCCGAGGCCATGGGGGCGCCGGGGCGCATCTGCATCTTCACGCCAGAGGACGAATCGCACTGGCTGGTGCGCTCGCCCGTGCAGTTCCTGCACCTGTATGTGTCCGACCTGGCCTGGGCGGGGCGCGTGGTCCGCATGCTGGATGCCGAGCCCCGCTCGCGCACCTTGCGTGCGCAGATCTACGGGGATGATCAGGCCTTCCACGCCGGTGCCCGTGCGCTGATGCGGCTGGACTGGCAGGACCCGCAGCAGCAACTGGCGGCCGATGCCATTGGCCAGCAGCTGGTGGACCGGCTGGTGCTGCAGTCCGCCACGCCGCGCCAGCTGCAGGCGCTGCAGCGGCCGCTGGGCGGGCTTTCTGCGGCCATGCGGCGCAGGGTGCTGGCCCATGTCGAGGCGCATCTGCATGACTCCAAGGCCGTGTCGCTGCCGGCACTGGCGAGACAGGCCTGCCTTTCGGAATTCCATTTCGCACGCATGTTCCGCCAGAGCATGGGCTGCACGGTGCACGAATGGGTGCTGCAGCAGCGCCTGGCTCGGGCACGGCGTGCCCTGTCTGCGCGCAACGTGCCGCCGCTGGCAGAGCTGGCGCTGGATTGCGGCTTTTCCAGCGCCAGCCACCTGGGACGCAGCTTCCGGGCGCATTTGGGCGTTACGCCTACGCAGTTCTCGATCTTTCAGCGCAATGCTTGAGAAGGATGGCCGGCCTCGCCGGCCTTGATCTGGCGCAAGCGTCTGTCCTTGCAGGCCGGGCATGGCTTGAAATTTGCCCTGCCGGTATCAGATAAATCGCAATGACCCTGTTTCAGGAGCGAAAAGAAACACCATGCGAATCGACAAACTGACAACCAAGTTCCAGGAAGCCCTGGCCGACGCGCAAACGCTGGCCCTGGGCGGTGACCAATCCAATATCGAACCCCTGCACCTGCTCGTGGCGCTGCTGCGCCAGGACGATGGTCCGCGCTCGCTCTTGCAGCGCGCCGGCGCCAACGTGGGCCAGCTGCAGGCCGCGGCCGAGAAGGCCCTGGCCGATCTGCCGCGCGTGCAGCACCAGGACCAGGTGCAGGTCGGCTCCGAGCTGGGCCGGCTGCTGCAGGCGACCGAGAAGGAAGCCCTCAAGCGCGGCGACCCGTTCATTGCCAGCGAGCTGTTCCTGCTGGCGCTGACCGACAGCAGCGGCTCTTCCACGCGCGCAGGCCAACTGCTCAAGGAAAGCGGCGTGACGCGCTCCAGCCTGGAGTCGGCCATCAACGCCGTGCGCGGCGGCCAGACCATGGACAGCGCCGAAGGCGAAGGCCAGCGCGAGGCCCTCAAGAAATACACCATGGACCTGACCGAGCGCGCGCGCATCGGCAAGCTCGATCCGGTGATCGGCCGCGACGACGAAATCCGCCGCTCCATCCAGGTGCTGCAGCGCCGCAGCAAGAACAACCCCGTGCTGATCGGCGAGCCCGGCGTGGGCAAGACCGCCATTGTCGAGGGCCTGGCCCAGCGCATCGTGGCCGGCGAGGTGCCCGAAAGCCTCAAGAACAAGCGCGTGTTGTCGCTGGACATGGCGGGCCTGCTGGCCGGCGCCAAATACCGTGGCGACTTCGAGGAACGGCTGAAGTCCGTTCTCAAGGAAGTGGCCCAGGAAGAGGGCCGCATCATCCTGTTCATCGACGAGATCCACACCATGGTCGGTGCCGGCAAGGCCGACGGCGCCATGGACGCGGGCAACATGCTCAAGCCGGCCCTGGCGCGCGGCGAGCTGCACTGCATCGGTGCGACCACGCTCGATGAATACCGCAAGTACATCGAAAAGGATGCGGCGCTGGAGCGGCGCTTCCAGAAGGTGCTGGTCGAAGAGCCTTCCGTGGAGGACACCATCGCCATCCTGCGCGGACTGCAGGTGCGCTACGAGGCCCACCACGGCGTGGACATCACCGACCCGGCCATCGTGGCTGCGGCCGAGCTGAGCCACCGCTACATCACCGACCGCTTCCTGCCCGACAAGGCCATCGACCTGATCGACGAGGCGGCGGCCAAGATCAAGATCGAGATCGACTCCAAGCCCGAGGTCATGGACAAGCTCGAGCGCCGCATGATCCAGCTCAAGATCGAGCGCGAGGCCATGAAGAAGGAAAAGGACGAGGCCTCGCAAAAGCGCCTGCAACTGATCGAGGAAGAACTCGGCAGCCTGGAGCGCGAGTACGCCGACCTGGAAGAGGTCTGGAAGAGCGAGAAGGCCAGCGCCCAGGGCTCCGAGCAGATCCGCAAGGAGATCGACCAGATCCGCATCCAGATCGAGGAGCTCAAGCGCAAGGGCGACTTCAACAAGGTGGCCGAGCTGCAGTACGGCAAGCTGCCCTCGCTGGAAAAGCAGCTCAACGAAGCCCAGGCCAACGAGCAGGGGCAGGGCGGCGCGCCCGCCCACAGGTTGCTGCGCACCCATGTCGGCGCCGAGGAAATTGCCGAAGTGGTCAGCCGTGCCACCGGCATTCCCGTGGCCAAGATGATGCAGGGCGAGAAGGACAAGCTGCTGCGCATGGAAGACCGGCTGCATGACCGCGTCGTCGGCCAGGACGAGGCCATCTCGGCCGTGGCCAATGCCATTCGCCGCTCGCGCTCGGGCCTGTCCGATCCCAACCGGCCTACCGGCTCCTTCCTGTTCCTGGGCCCCACGGGCGTGGGCAAGACCGAGCTGTGCAAGGCGCTGGCCGGCTTCCTGTTCGACAGCGAGGACCATCTGGTGCGCATCGACATGAGCGAGTTCATGGAAAAGCATTCCGTGGCCCGCCTGATTGGTGCGCCGCCCGGCTACGTGGGCTACGAGGAAGGCGGCTACCTGACCGAGGCCGTGCGCCGCAAGCCCTACAGCGTGCTGCTGCTCGATGAGGTGGAAAAGGCCCATCCCGACGTGTTCAACGTGCTGCTGCAGGTGCTGGACGATGGTCGCCTGACCGATGGCCAGGGCCGCACCGTGGACTTCAAGAACACGGTCATCGTGATGACGAGCAACATAGGCTCTTTGCTGATCCAGGCCATGGTCGGCGAGGATTACGATGATGTGAAAGATGCGGTCTGGGGGGAACTCAAGAACCATTTCCGACCCGAATTCCTCAACCGCATCGACGAAACCGTGGTCTTCCACGCGCTCGACGCGAAGAATATCGAGTCGATCGCAAGGATTCAGCTCAAGCTGCTGGAGCGTCGTTTGGAGAAAATGGACCTTGCGCTGCAGGTGTCCGACCAGGCACTGGCCGAACTGGCCAAGGTGGGCTTCGATCCCGTTTTCGGGGCCCGGCCGCTCAAGCGCGCGATACAGCAGCGGATCGAGAATCCGCTGTCGAAACTGCTGCTCGAAGGGCGCTTCCCGCCCAAGAGCACGATTGCGGTACATGTGGACCCGGTACAGGAGCCGGGCGTATTCCGGTTCGATGCGGCAGACCCCGCCTGACGCACCGGGCCAGCCAAGAAAGGCTTTGCTTTGAACGATTTTGTCGCCACCCTGACCCGCTGGGCCGTTCGCATCCTGCTGATGCTTGTGGGCCTGGTCTTCTTTGTCAGCCTGCTGACCGCCGCGGCGCTGCTGGCCCTGGTCTGGGCCGTGAGAGCGCTGTGGGCAAGGCTCACCGGCCAGCCGGTGATGCCCTGGGCCATGCGCATGAGCCCGCGGGCGGGCTGGCAGACCGTGTACCGCTCCGGCTCCGAGTGGATGGCACAGCGTCCCCAGCGCGCCTATGGCGCTGCCGAGGGCGGTGGCCGCCGCGCCGGTGCCGGCGTACTGCCGGGTGCGGGCGAGGTGACCGACGTTCAGCCCCGTGAAGTGCGCGAGCCCTGAAGCGTCTTGCTGCAGCCTTTACGCGGCCTGCGCATCTTCGTGCCCAGGCCGCGCGTGGCGGCCCGTATAGTCTGAAACCCTCGGGAGCCCGTGCAAGGCTCCCTTTTTTTTCCTGCGGCTGCATGCCAACATGTGCCGCGACGCATCCTTGGAATGCGGCGCATGCAAGTGTCTTCTTACCATTGAGCCTATGACCCAGCTGGATCTCCACCGCGTCTTCGACCTTCAGTACCAGGCCAGCCGGGCGCAGGTGGACGTGCCCCTGCTGGTACGCCGCGAACGCCTGCTGCGCATGCAAAAGCTGCTGGACGAACACGGCCCCGTGCTGGCTGCCGCCGTGCAGGCCGACTTCGGCATGCGTTCGCCACGGCTGACCGAAATGGTGGAGCTGTTCGTGCTGCGCAACCTGCTTAAGCACACGCTGCGCCATCTGTCGCGCTGGTCGGGGCGCCAGCGGGTGCGAACGCCGCTGATGCTCATGCCCGGCCGGGGCTGGATAGAGCGCCAGCCGCTGGGCGTGGTGGGGGTGATTTCCCCGTGGAACTATCCGGTGCAATTGGCGCTGGGGCCGGCCATCACGGCCCTGGCGGCGGGCAACCGCGTCATGCTCAAGCCCAGCGAACTCACGCCGCACACATCGGCCCAGCTGGCGGCGCTGGTGGGGCAGTTTTTCGCGCCCGAGGAATTCGCCGTCATCGAAGGCGATGTGAGCATCGCCACGCAGTTCTCGGGCCTGCACTTCGACCATCTGCTGTTCACCGGCTCGACTGCCGTGGGCCGTCGCGTGGCGCAGGCGGCGGCGGCGCACCTGACGCCGACGACGCTGGAGCTCGGTGGCAAGTCGCCCTGCATCATCTCCACCGACTGCGACCTGAAGGAGGCCGCGCTCAAGATCGCGCATGGCAAGCTCGTCAATGCGGGCCAGACCTGCATCGCCCCCGACTACGTGCTGCTGCCGCGCGGGCAGGAGGCGGAGTTTGCCGAGGCCTTTCGCACCGCGGCGCGGCGGCTGTTCCCGCGCTTTGCCGGCAATCCGGACTATGCGGCCATCCTCACCAAGCGCCACCTGGCGCGCCTGCGGCAGATGCTGCGCCAGGCCCAGGGCATGGGGGCGCATGTCGAGTGGATGGAGGATGGCGGAGCCGGCCAGGAGAACGCCGACATGGCGTGGGGCGATGCCGTGGAGCGCCAGATGGCGCCGGCCCTGGTCTTCAATGCCACCAGCCAGATGCAGCTCATGCAGGAGGAGATCTTCGGCCCCATCCTGCCCGTGATCAGCTACGACAGGCTGGATGACGTGGTCTCGGCCATCAATGCGGGGCCCAGGCCGCTGGCGCTGTACTGGTTCGGCCGCGATGAGAAAGTGCGTGATGCCGTGCTGTCACGCACCATCAGCGGCGGGGTGACGGTCAACGACACCCTGCTGCACTTCGCCCACGAGAACCTGCCCTTCGGCGGCGTGGGCGACAGCGGCTGGGGTGCCTACCATTCGGAGCAGGGCTTTGCACGGCTGAGCCATCAGAAGGCGGTGTTCGTGCAGTCGCGCTGGTCGGGGGCTTCGATGCTGTATCCGCCCTATGGCGCAAGGTTCGACCGCATCATGGAGTTGATGCGCCGCTGGCTGTGAGCGAGGGGGTGATTTCTCGCTGTTGCCGGGCTTGCCTGCATCGTGAGAAATTGTCAACTGATTCCTTGCCAAGCCTTGTGTCGCGTGCGCCAGCTGCTCTTTTTTGGAGAGCACATAGCACATCCCAATGCCGAGGGCAAGAAAACGAGCACAGCCGTACTTGCGTGCATGGCTAAGAGCCGCAACGCACGCAAAAAGCGCGATTCCTGTGAAAATCACGCCCTTCTATTTTCACCTGTTTTCGTTTCGGTTTTTCCATGTCTAGTATCCAGGTTCGTCCAGCCACTCTCCGCGATGCAAAAGCGATTGCCCAGATCCATACTGCTTCCGCCATGGAGGCTTATCGCGGTCTGGTTCCCGATGACCAGCTCAAGAGCATGTCGTCGGTAGAAAAACGCCAGGCCTATTGGCGCGAAGCCATCGAATTTTGCGAACCCCAGGTTCAGGTCGCCATCGACGGCGACAAGATCGTCGGCTTCGTCGGTTTCGACCGCTCGCGCGATGAAAAGTCGCGCCAGACCACCGGTGAAATTTGGGCCATCTATGCCTCTCCCACGCACTGGAATCAGGGTGTGGGCGTGGCCCTGTGGGACGCCGCACGCGACGGCCTGCTCGAAGAAGGCTGCACCAACGTCACCTCGTGGGTGCCGCTGCGCAATGAACGCGCGCTGCGCTTCCATGAGCTCGCCGGCTTCAAGCGCGAAATGTCCACCGCCAAGACGGCCCAGGTCGGCGCTCTCAAGATCGAGGAAGTGCGGCTCAAGCGCGCACTGAACTGATCGATTCGCCAAACCATCCACCCATCACTCACGGAGCAGCAGGCCTTGTCCTCTTCCCAGAACTGGTCCCTGCTGCAGTGGCAGGAGCACGAGGCCACCCATGTTGCCCTGTGGCGGGCGGACAGCACCATGACCGCACCGCGCCGCATCGTCATCGCTGACGACAGCCTGGCCGCCGACAGCGCCTACCGCCTGGCCTGCGAAGGCCAGGCCATGCTGTGGCGTGGCGATTTCCAGAATGCCCGGCAGTTGCTGTCGGCCCTGGGCCGCCGCCTCGACAAACCCGCACGTGAGACTTCCGCCAAGGCGCGCCAGCGCCGCGCCGGCAAGGAAGACGCCAAGCCGGTCTTTCCCCACGCCTTCCACCTGCACCGCCAGGCACTGGCGCAGCGTGCGCGCATCCTGTCCAGCGTGATGATCGAGCTCGATACCCGCTGGCACTGCGCCCTGCGCCGCGCACCGGACTGGAGCGAAGCCTGTCGCGAAGCCTGGGGCGAGATTCCAGCCGACCAGGGTGCTCAAAGCGTGATCGTTCCCCTGCGTGAACTGCTGGGTGCCCTGGGCGCACATGAGTGGCGCAAGAAGGGCGTGGCCCTGGCCGTGCCGGGCATGCCGGAGTTCAGCATTCATCCGCACTACGGCGTGTTCTCCCCGGTGCGCGGCGAGTACCTGGATCTGGTGGCGCAGGCGCCCCTGCCGGCCGCAGCCCAGCAGGCTGATGCCGCCGTCTGGGATATCGGCACGGGCACGGGTGTGCTTTCCGCTCTCTTGCTGCACCGTGGCGTGCGGCAGGTGGTGGCCACCGACCTGAGCGACCGGGCACTGGCCTGCGCGCAGGACAACCTGCAGCGGCTGGGTCTGGCGCAGCGCGTGAGCCTGCGCAAGGCCGACCTGTTCCCTGAAGGCCGGGCCGCCTTGGTGGTCTGCAATCCACCGTGGCTGCCGGGCAAGGCCAGCTCCTTGCTGGAGCAGGCCGTCTATGACGAAGGCAGCCGCATGCTGCGCGGTTTTGTCGAGGGCCTTGCTGCACATCTGCTGCCGGGCGGCGAAGGCTGGCTGATTCTGTCGGATCTGGCCGAGCACCTGCAGTTGCGCTCGCGCGAGGAACTGCTGGGCTGGATCGATGCCGCAGGCCTGCAGGTCCTGGGCCGCGAGGACATCCGCCCGCGCCATGGAAAGGCTGCGGACTCCACCGATCCGCTGCACGCGGCACGCGCCGCCGAGCTCACCTCGCTGTGGCGCCTGGCGCCGCGCTGATCGCGCGCGCGTCCACCCTTCGTTTCGTCTAGACGCCCTGTGCCGTCGCTGCCTCCTGGGGCAGCAGATGCCGCAGGCGCTCGCGCAGGGCATCGGCGCGCTCGTCGCCCGCATGTTCCTGCACGGTCTGCAGCAGCTGCAGGGCGGCGGCCTGCAGTGCCTCAAGATCGCGCGCCTCGCGCAGCAGATGGCGCAGCACCTGGGCCTTGTCCTCATGGCGGTTGGCGAACATGCGCTCGCACATATCGAACAGGTACATGCGTGTGCCGGCAAGATTCAGCGTGGCGGCGGGGCCGGGCGGGCTGGATTCCTTCGCAGCGGCCGGTGCCATGGAGGGGGCCTGGGGCGGTGGCGCGGCGGCTTGACCAGCCAGGCGCTGCAGGTGGCCGCTGGCGATCAGTTGTTCGATCAGTTCGCCGGCCTGTGCGCCCAGGACCTGCTGCAACTGCTCCTCGGTGCGGCCATCGGCCATCAGCAGCACCGAGCGCTCGCGCAGCGGCAGGCTGCGGCGGCCGGGCTGCAGCTCTTCAAGGGCCTTGGCGGTTTTTTGCAGCAGCATGGTGGGGGCAGGGAGTCCGACAAGCCCCGATTGCACGTTACATGAATGACCGTGGCGTGAAGACGCCATGACAACTGGTCCGACCGATGCTCTGCGGCAAGGGCACAATCGCCTGCCATCGCATGGGCGGGCTCTGATCTGCAGGGGCTGGCGGCCGATGCCGGTCGCAGAAATATTGTTTGATCTGTAACAGGAAGACGGGGCGCAGGCCTCGCGACATAGGTGATGAGACTGTTGCTGGCGCCCATGGAGGGCTTGCTTGATTTCGTGCTGCGCGATGTGCTCACGCGCGTGGGCGGCGCAGACCGCTGTGTCTCGGAGTTCATCCGCGTCACGGGGACCGTGCTGCCCGACAAGGTGTTCCTGCGCACCATGCCGGAGCTCAACAACGGCAGCCGGACGCTGGCCGGTGTGCCCGTGCGTGCGCAGCTGCTGGGCTCGGACCCGGACAGCATGGCGGCCAATGCGGCCAATCTGGCGCGCCTGGGTCCGGAGGGCATCGACCTGAACTTCGGCTGCCCCGCCAAGGTGGTCAACCGCCATGGCGGCGGTGCTGCGCTGCTGCAGGACCCTGAGCAGATCGCGCGCGTGGTGGGTGCCGTGCGTGCTGCCGTGCCGGCGGCCATGCCTGTGTCGGCAAAGATGCGCCTGGGTTTCAACGACACGGCCCTGATGACCGAATGCGCCCAGGCCATGCAGGCCAGTGGCGCCTGCGAAATCGTCGTCCACGCCCGCACCAAGCTCGACGGCTACCGTCCGCCTGCCTACTGGGACATGATCCCGCGCATCCGCGAGTCCGTGACCGTGCCCGTGGTGGCCAATGGCGAGATCTGGACGGTGGAGGATGCGCTGCGCTGCCGTGAGCAATCGGGCTGCGGCGATCTGATGCTGGGCCGGGGAATCGTTGCCGACCCAGGCCTGGCGCTGGCCATTCGCGCTGCCGTGGAAGGCGGGCAGATGCCAGCAGAGCATGTTGAAGCACAGGTGTTCTGGAGCGATCTGGTGCCGCAGGTACAGCGTTTCTGGGACATGGTCTGCGAGGATCTGGAGCCGCGCCAGCGCGCAGGCCGCCTCAAGCAATGGCTGAACCTGCTGCGCCGCCGCTTTCCCGAAGCCGAGCAGGCCTACCAGGAAGTGCGCACGCAGACTGACCAGCGCGAGATCACGCTGTGGGTGCAAGCGCTGGCGCGGCGCCAGGAGTGGGCCGGGCTTTAGCGCGATCGGCCGGTCACAGCAGATGGTCGGGCGCCAGCGGGCCAATGAGCTTGAGCATCAGGCGCAGGCCCCAGCTGGCATCGGGCTCGCTGTGCTCGTCACCGCGCTCACTGTCTTCCGAAGCCCTCCACACCAGCTCGCCATCCTTGTCGAGCTCGACGCGCCAGCTGCCATCCTGCAGGCCCTCGTCGATGCTTTGCGTGGCCAGGCGGCCGAACTCGCGGCTGGCGATGAGCAGGGCAATCTCGGTGTTCTGCAACTGGGAGCGCAGATCCAGGTTCATCGAGCCGACTGCCACCAAATGCCCGTCCACCACCAGCAGCTTGGAGTGCAGCATTGCACGCGATGCGCCTGTGGAACCCGAAGGATCGCCGCCACCCGTGCTGCCCGAGCCGAATGCAGAGCGGACGCTGGCCGCCGTGCTGCGCATTTCGTAGAGTTCAACGCCCATCTCCAGCAGCGCCTTGCGGTGGCGCGCATAGCCGGCATGGGCCAAAGGTGCATCGTTGGAGGCCAGCGAATTGGTCAGGATGCGCACGCGCACTCCGCGTTGCCGTGCGCCACGAAACGCCTCCATCATGTCCGGGCCCGGCACGAAGTAGGGCGAGACCACCAGCAGATCGCGCCGGGTCTTGCGCACCAGAGCCAGCAGGCCATCGACCACCGAATCGGCCTCCAGCACCGGACGCGCCGCCTGGCGCAGGGCGCCAGCCGGCTGGCCCATGGGCAGCGTGCCGGCAGGCTTGGCCTGCGGGCTGTGCGGAGCGGGGCTGGCCTGTGCGGCCGCATCCGTGCCAGCGCTTGTGCCGGAGCCCGGGCCGTCATCCCTGTCCAGCGGAATCTTGGCGGGCTCATCCACCAGCACGGCCGCCGATGCCCAGGTCCAGCGAGCCTTTCGCAAATCCATGGGCTGCTGGTCCCAGATGATCCGGCGCTGCTCGGCCGTCTGGTCATCTGCCTTTGCCTCCTTCGGGGGAACGGCAGGCGTGGGGTCCTCCTCCTGCGCCTGGTCATCATCGCCCGCAAAGCGCTCGCGCAACTGCTTGAGCTCCTTGAGGCTGATCAGCGACTGGACGGGATAGGCGCGCTGGTTGTTCCAGTAGCTGTCGAAGCTGCGTGACAGATCGCCGACCACCGGCCCCGCCGCCAGCACGTCGAGGTCCACGAAATTGCTGGCGCTGTCCGCATCGAAATACGCATCGCCCAGATTGCGCCCGCCGATCACGCCCATGGCGTTGTCGGCGATGAACAGCTTGTTGTGCATGCGCTGCTGGGCCCGCTGGAAATCCGTCAGCAGCGTATAGGCCCGGCCCAGCGCCGAGCTGCGCGCGCCCGCCAGAGGGTTGAACATGCGCATCTCGATGCCTGGCACAAAGGCCAGGCGCATGACCTGCGCATTCGCGCCGGTGCTGTGGAAATCGTCCAGCAGCACGCGCACGCGCACGCCACGCCGTGCTGCCTCGACCACGCCGCGCAGCAGGCGCTGCGTGCTCTCGTCGGCATGGATGGCGTAGTACTGCAGGTCCAGCGTCTGCTGCGCTCCCTCGACCAGTGCCAGTCGGGCGCCATAGGCGGCCTGGGCACCGGACAGTAGGGTGAAGGCGGAGGTTTGAGGCTTGACGCTGGCAGGCCGCAATTGCTGAACTAAAGACCCCAATGGCGTGCTTTGCGGGGCTTCCAAGGCTGCAGTGACGGGGCGATCGACCTGGGAGGGCAAGCTACTGGCGCAGCCGCAGACCACGGCGGACACCAGCAGGACAAGCGTGGTCCGCAGGCCTCGAAACAGGCTGGTGGATGGAAGGGGCTGTAAGTTGCGAGCGCCGGACATGATTCGAAGATTTGGCCCAAGGATCGGTCAATCGGGTGTCGGACGGCTGCGCCAGCCGCTGGTCCAGGAAGCCGCTGTTCGCGTCAGAAGCTGGCGCGGTCCACAACGCGGGCCACAACGCGCAGATCTGGCCCGATGCGTTGCACATCATGCAGTGCCAATGCAATGGCCTCGGACAACGCGTCCAGCGGCCCGAAACTGGCGATGCCCATGCCACCCGTCCCCAGCAGCTTGGGGGCCAGGTACAGCAGCAGCTCATCGACCAGCCCCTCGCGTACCAGCGAACCATTGAGCTTGAAGCCGGCTTCCACATGCAACTCGTTCGTGCCGCGCGCCGCCAGGTCACGCAGCATGGCGCACAGGTCCACCTTGCCGTGCGCGTTGGGCATGGGAATGACGGTCGCGCCCAGGTCCTGCAGTGCACTGGTTTTCGATGCATCCCGGCTGCTGGTGTAGATCAGGCAGCCGGCCGGGGTCTGGAGTACCTGGGCGGTGAGCGGCATGTCCAGCCGGCTGTCCACAACAGCGATGCGCGGCTGGCGCGGCGTAGCCACATCCCGCACGTTCAGGCGCGGATCATCTTCCAGCACCGTGCCTATGCCCGTCAGTATGGTGCATGCCCTCGCACGCCAGGCATGGCCATCGGCGCGTGCCTCGGGGGATGTGATCCATTGGCTGGTGCCGTTGTGCAACGCGGTCGCCCCGTCAAGGGAACTGGCCGCCTTCATGCGCACCCACGGTATGCCGCGCAGCATGCGGCTGAAGAAGCCGATGTTCAGCTCCCGGGACTCGTCTGCACCCGGCCCCACCACCACATCCACGCCTGCCGCGCGCAGGCGCGCGAAGCCTTGGCCGGCGACCTGGGGATTGGGGTCCGTCAGTGCGCCTACCACCTTGGCAACGCCAGCGGCGATCAGGGCATCGCAGCAGGGACCCGTACGGCCCTGGTGCGAGCAAGGCTCCAGCGTCACATAGGCGGTGGCTCCGCGCACATCCTCGCCTCGGGCCTCGGCATCGCGCAGTGCCATCACTTCGGCATGTGGGCCGCCAGCCTGCTGAGTGAACCCTTGGCCGACGACTCTGCCGTCAGGTGCCACCAGTACGCAGCCCACGCGCGGATTGGGAGAGGAAAGAAAAAGCGCCTGGGCGGCGAGCCCAAGCGCTTGGTGCATGTGTGGCACGGTGTTTGTCATGGTGCCTGGGATGGTAACGCAGCGCCTGTGCGGGGCCTATTTGTTCCAACAGTCGGGGTCGTAACCTGTTTCACCCTGCTTCTTGCCGTTCGCGCCGCGCACGCCCGCTTGGTTCAGGGTGAGGTTTCCGCATTTGTCCTTTGTTTGCGCTCCCTGGGCCGTGGCAGTCAGCGTGTAGCTGGCACCATCAGTAGAGGTAATGCCGACTGTATAGCGACCCGAGGGGATTGTTGTCAAAGATGTGGGAAAGGCTGCGGTCAGCGGATACGTTCCGGTGGCGGTGGCCGAGCGTTCCAGCCATTGCGCGGCTTGCAGCAGCGCTGCTTTGCCCTCGGAACGGTAGCCGCGCAGCACGTAGGTGTTGTAGCTGGGCAAGGCGATGGCGCCGAGAATGCCGATGATGGCTACGACAATCATGACTTCAATGAGCGTGAAGCCTGAGGCGCGGTGTGGTTTCATGGTCTGACTCTGTTGGCTGGGAGGCTTAGCGCAGCTGGCGCCAGTTGGGACGAAGGGCTGTTTCCGGCATCTTCAGAAAGATGTCATTCCTGCCATCCGAGCCGCGCCGGATTTCCGAGTTCTTGTTGAAGGTCTTGCTTTCGGTGACGGAGGCGTCGATGCGCGATACCGCAGCATCGGAGGTCTGGCCGTATACGCCATTGCCATTTTGGTCGATGATTTTGACGCTGGGCCGCTTGCCATCCATGATGTTGAGGAATGTCCGGAACTTCTTGGTATCCGTGGAGGCCGGTGCACAGGATTCTTGCTCTATGCTGCCCCCCGAGCCGGGAACGATGGATATGACTTCGACAATATTGCTGCCATCGTAGAAAGACAGCGGCTGCAGCAGGCGTTCGCCCGTTTCGGGAAAGTTCAGATACCAGCCCTTTTTCTCCGTGAAATCCACATCGTTCTGGCTGACGTTCCACATTTTCCGGTTGGCATAAATACCGGCGCCCGACACCATGTTTGTCGTATCCACAGTCTGAGCCTGCAGATTCTCTGTACCGACGCCCACAGGCGCGGGCGTGACACTGCTGGTGTCGACCACGATCTTGCCCGACTCCAGCTTGTACTGCGTATTGTCCAGCACGGAATAAAAGGTCTGGACCGTAGTGTCCGTCCGGTCAGCTTCGGTGATGCTGCGGCCGGTGCCGTACGAGACCATCATGCCGCGCACACCGCGAGAATTGACTTTGACGATGGGTGCCACGGTGATGGGCTGAAGGCTGCTCGAACCTGCCTGGACATACTTGGCTATGTGCAGGGGGCTGCCGTCCAGGGAAACCCCCCAATTGTTGGCATTTCCCGAACTGAGATCGAATTTCCAGAGATTGCCTTTCAGGTCTCCGGCATAGGCGATGTCGGGCGAGCCGTCACCGTTGAGGTCCACCAGACGTGGCGCGGACAGTCCATTGGCCGTGGAATTGGACCGTGCGGTGGCGGTGGAGTTATTGGTCAGCTCGCTGCTGCGCACGGCGGCGGCGATGGTCTTGACGCTGCGGTCGGAGCCGCTCAGATACTGGATCAGAAGAACGGGGCGTTCGTTAATGCTGTTGTAGCCATTGCCCATGACGACGGCCCAGCGACCGTTATTCATCAATGTGATTTGGTTGCTGAAATGCGGGGCGGTGTCGTCTGTGACTGGCGTTGCGAAGATATGACCTATGTCTGCATTGATGGTGTTGACGTCATAGGCATCGAAAGGGCTGGCCGTGTTGTCCACCAGGGTCAGGCTGGAGGCATTGGCCTTGGTGAAGTTGTTGGCAACGGCATTGGTCGACGTCCCGTCAGGGCTGCCCGGCTTGGTGACATCCAGCACGTAGTATCCGCGGCCGCCCGCACCCAGCGATCCGACCAGCACGGTGCGCCAGTCTGGCGTGGTGGTGTCGCCCACGTCGATGTCTCCGGTAAAGGGTGATCCATCCACAAAATAAACGTGGTTGTATGCCGGCTTGGTGAGTTCAGGCAGGTTTCTAATCACTCCCTTGGGGATATAGGCGATTTTTTCGGCGCCCGTCAGGGCAGAGAATCCATGCAGCATTCCGTCATTACCCCCGACATAGATCATGGGCAGACGGTTGGCCATACTTTTTGCAAAAGCGGTATATCCCTTGTAGCTGTAGTTACTGACGGGTTGAGCGGTGTACCACACCTGGGAGTTGACAATATCGCCTTGGCGTGAAGGTCGAACGCGAAATGGCAGGCTCGAGGTATTGCCCTCAAGCAAACGACTGCCACGGATGAAGTTGACCCTATCCTGGCCTCTGGTATCCGTGTTGAGCAGGGCCTTCTGACTGCTGCTGAGCAGGTTGTTGTTGGTGGCCCATTCAAAGGAGACACCCTGGTTGCTGGTGTCGTTGTAGGTCACGATCAGGCGGCTGGTGATATCGGCCTCGCTCAGGGCATCCAGCTTATCCGCCGTGGTGATGTAGTTATTGGGATAAGCAGCACCAGCCTTGACTCCCCAGCCAGTATTGGCACTGCGCTCGCCCGTGGTCTTGGCAATGGTGTCGGAGCGCACATAGCCTTTCCAGCCCTTGGCTTCATAGCCTGCGCTGAATTCCGCGCTGTCGGTGCGCGTGTTGGTGGCGGATGAATTGGTCGCGCTGGTGATGGGGGTTTGGTTGTCGGCGTTGATGGTGTTGAAAATATCGCGGAAAGCCTTGGTCAGTTCCGCTTGATCCTTGGCCGGGAAGTATTTTCCGCGGCCATTGATGGCCATATGCCAGAGCTCGACAGTTCGATAGCTTTCACGCGCGCTGTAGTTGCTGGCGCCATCGCAGGCATTGTTGCCACTGCACAAAGGACTTGGCCAGGTGGTCGCACCCTGGATTAGCTTGGAAAAGTCCCCGCTGTAGGTGTCGCCGCCCCATTTAGGCGCATCGCTCACCGAGCCCCAGTTCGAAGCTGTTGCACCGAAACCTATCGTGTAGGTGATCATGTGCTGCCATGTCGCAGGATTGTTTTTGGGGTTCCAGTAGGGGGTAATGGTTTTCTGGCTGCTGCCCGTGCCGAAGGTCTCATCCGTTGATTTGCTGGTCAGCGGGTTAAGTTTGTTCTGTATATCGGGCTGCAAGTCGGTTGCCCAATAGTAGAAGGACAGGTCTGCCAGTGTATTCAATCCATATGTGGTTATGCTCCCCTTGCTGTTTTTGACAGTGGGAAATCCCCATTGGTCGTAATAGATTTTTGTCTCATTCCCGTTGGCAGTGTATTGCTTACCGTCGGGCAGTGAAAAAGAGTTCCCATCTATATTGCCATCGCCTACCGCGTAATATCCAGCGGTGCTGCGATTGCCGTCGACGTGAGAACTAGTGGAGGTTGCATTGCTGTTCCAGCCTCCATCGGTCATAAAGACATGATAGGCACGTCGGCACTCGAGAACGGTCCCCTCGTTCTCACTGGGCCTCTCGCCCCAGGGATTGTCCTTGCCCAGACCGGTTTTCATCAGGTAGTCGCCGGCATTGCGCACCATGATATGGCCAGGCGTGCCACCGCCCTGGGCGATGTTGTTGACCCAGGTGTTGAACGTGCTGCGATGGGTTCCCGAGAAAGATTTCAGTGCGCGGTCTCCATTCGTGGGTATGCCGGGCGACTTGTTCATCGACTGGTATGCAAGCCGGATCGAGTCATCGGCAATATTTGTGGAGGAAAAAACTTCCTTCAGTGCATTTTTTAGCGCATCAATGCGCGCTGTCGAAGTGCCATCTGTGTTGCTCATGCTTCCCGAGTCGTCGATCGAGAGAATTACATTGGGTGCAGGTGTCTTGTTGGCCGATCCCGCAGGAAACTGAACCAAGGTCAGTTGATCACTCCAAACCGGAAAGCTGGCGCCGATGGAACCTATCAGCACTGCTAGAAGTTTTTTTTGCTGGTTGATCTTCATGATGCTTTCCATTCAATCTGCCAATTTCTGGCGTGCAATGGTGGATTGCAGGACCACCTGGGTGCCTGGTTTGAGCCCGCGCGCAATGGCGGTCACGCGATACACGATATAGGGCTTGAGATTCAGGTTCCAGATTTCACGGTCGTTTGGAGTTGTTGAACTATTGTTGATCAAGTTGGCTGCCGCAATCTTATGGTATTGCATGACTTCCACCCAATACCAAGCTCCCTGGCCGCTGGCTGATATATTGAGAATGGGGTTGCTTTTCGAGCCTGTCTGGGCGCCTGTATAGGTTCCATACCGTGCCCCGCGAGGGATTCCTGCGGCATTGGAGCCCGTCATCAATGTCAGCGCATTTTTGCTCTCGTCCGTGTCCTTGTCGTTCCAGAAGTCCTGTTTGCCAGCCCGTTTCTGGCAGATTCCGTACAGACACCTGGCATTTGCAGGTTCGTTGTCCATGGTCGTCATCACCTTGGTGAAGTCCTGTTCTTCTTCCATGAAGAAGACTGGAATGCCTGCACGGCAGGCATTGGGCTTTTCTGCATTGGCTACGCAGGCGCTTCCGTCGGGCTGCACGCCTCGGATGTCCTGCTCTGCGTCCTGCAGCATAGCCTGAGCTGCCTCGAACGTGCGCTGGTAGTCCACGTCATTGCCCAGCACGATTTCGCTGAACCATGCCGTGCGCGAAGCCCATAGCGCCAGCAGCATGGACAAAACGACAATGATGAGCACGGTGTACAGGGCAATGCCCTGCTGGTGTCGTGGGCGCGGGTAGATGATTTTCATTTTCTATGCGGGCTTGCCCTGGCTGCGTATCTGATAGGTATTGCGAAATACCATGCGCAATTTATTGCCACGGTCCGTGGCCGTACCGGCACAGTTGGTGTATTTGCTGCCAACGGTGTCGATTTTTTCTGTGCCCGTCAGTTCAAGGCAGACCTGTACGCCGAACACCTTGGACCAGTTCGCATCACCGACCTCGGTGGCGGTTTTGAAAGACATGGAGGGAGAGGCCGCGTTCGATCCCGTGTTGTCCTGCACCAAGTAAGTAACGCGGAAATCGCTGACATTCGA
The DNA here is from genome assembly GCF_017355445.1 of Delftia sp. SD018. NCBI lineage: Bacteria > Pseudomonadati > Pseudomonadota > Betaproteobacteria > Burkholderiales > Comamonadaceae > Delftia > Delftia sp. SD018. Next base: position 188,123 of record NZ_JADDRN010000004.1, on the reverse strand, counting down.
AATCAGGGGCTGGGTATTGGTGCCTCCGCCATTGCAGACAAGTTCCCCACTTCTGAGGGCGAAACGGCTCGTTATCAATGTGTCTGAGGCGCCTTCACCCAGGCAGTTGCGAAAGAAGGATGCCGCAGTGTCAGATCCGTAGTTCAGCTCCTGGTAGTTCATGTAGCCGGTGCTGAGCTTGAACTCGCTGCTGCCAGGGCTGTCCACGCCCGCCAGGGTCTTGCTGGCGCGATCAACGTTGGCTTCGAAGACCACAGGCTCCATGGGTTGAGGCAGATTGGTTGCCTGGTCGGTCCTGGAGCGACCATAGGCCAGGTTGAGCTCGACCGAGCCGGCCTGGCGCAGTTGCATGCCGATCACTCGGAAGGCGTAGGCGGCCTGCTGCTGCATCTGGCTGGCCTCGCTGACGGTGCCCGAGATGCCACGGGTCGCCATGAGCGCGCCCAGCGCCACGGCAATGGTGAGCAGGCCGATGGTGATGCCCACCATGAGTTCCAGCAGCGACAGGCCCTGCTGGCGGTGCTTGGCACGGGAAGAGTTGTATCGGAGGCTGTGCATGGTGTTTCAGGGGCAGTACACGGTCCGCGCGCTGGCATCTCCCTGCAAGAAGGGGATGCATCGCGCCACCGGCTGGATGTACTGGAGATGGCACAGGGCGCCGGACGGACATGACACATTGGCAGAGCCGGTATCGGCCGGAGCGAGAGGTTGGCCATAGCTGGAGTCGTCCGTGCCGTCGCTCTTCTTGGCCGCGCGTTCATTGGCACGCCAAGCGATCATCACTCCCAGTTGGCGACGGTTGCCATCGCTGGTCTCGTCTGCAGCTAGGAAGACAGATGCGTCCCCGTTGGGCAGAGTGTTGGCAACGGATTTCTTCCACTCCAGGATGTCGCGCTGTGCCAGCGCACCGGGAGTGCAGTCGGTGCATTGCGGGTCGGTCAGATTTTTGTCATTCCAGGCGCTGGCATAGCTGCTCAGGCTGCGCAATCCGTCGGGATTGATCTGTATTCGTTCGCTGAGGTCCTCTATCAGACGTATGGCCTGGGTGCGGCGGAAGCTGGACTGGGTGTCTGCCAAGGTGCGCATCTGCAATCCGAGGATGCCGAGCACGCCCAAGGCCATGACGAGAATGGCGATTAATGACTCCAGCAGGCTCAATCCCCGCTGCAGGCGGTGACTTCGGTGCTTCAGCATGGTGGGTTTCCAATCACTTTGACTCGGCCGCCCGCAGCGACGCAAATGCCCTGGGCAGCGGGGGACGAGTTGTCACCACCGACAGGTGTGACGCTGACGCCCTTAGCGCTCACGCCCGTCACGGCACCCCAGCGGTCTATCTGTATGGCGCCACTGCTGTCCTTGATGCTGACCTGTATGCGCGTGGGTACGGCAAAGGATCGGAGCAAGGTCAGCGTGCCGCTGTCGTCTGCGCTGTAGACCCCCCATCCGCAGCCCCAATCCTCGTTGGTGGGAGCCTGTGTGCAGCCATCGGTACTGTCGGGTGTCTTTTTGATCTGGATGTTGCCCCCGCGCTTGAGGGCTTCGGAGCGCGCGAAGTAAAGGGCGCTGACCATGGCTTCCGTGCCGTTGCGAACGCGCCAGCGCTGCAGCAACGGATTGAAACTGGGTGCGGCAAGGGCCGCGAGTATGGCCACGATGGCAATAGTCACCATCAATTCGATGGCGGTGAAACCATGGACGAGGGGCCTTTGTACACGGTGGATTGGCGGCAAGGCGGACATGTGCGCATCCTAGGTCGCGCCTGCGGACCGAGGGTGGGCAACCTGGATGAATGGAGGTTTGATTGGGACGAATGGTCCGGGAATGCTTCCGTCAGACTGGACAGGTGCGGGCAATGCCGTGCATTACCCGTTGCAGAGAGGAACACGTGCAGGGGCGGCAAGGCGCGTGCACAGCAGCCGAGCTATCTACCAGCACTCCGCCACCAGTGGCGCAGTCACCGCGATCCCATCTCCCTGCAGTCCCCGCGTGCCCGTGTGCATAAGCGTGAAATCCCCACACCGGTCGCCCGCCTGCGAGCCACGACGCGTTGCCACCAGCGTATAGGCCGCGTTGGTGTTGCCGGCTGCGAAGCCCAGGGTGTAGCGCTTGCCGGGATCGCTGCTCCAGGTCATCTCTGCGGGCAGCGTCGTCGGATAGGCGCCCATAGCCGTGGCTGCGCGCTCCAGCCATTGCTGGGCCTGCAGCAGGCCGGCGCGTGCATCGGCGCGGTGGACTCCTCGGATGTATTCGTTGTAGCTGGGCACGGCGACGGTGCCGAGGATGACTATGACGGCCACGACGATCATGAGTTCTATGAGTGTGAAATGAGTGTGAAGCCCGGGGATTGAGGGCGGCGCATTGTGCGGCTCATTTCATTTGGCGCCAGCTGGGGCGCAGGGATTGCTCGGGCATGCGGGCGAGGACGTTGCGGCGGCCATCGGTGTCGTAGCCAATGGCGTGATGGCCTTTTTTGAGCAATGTCTGGGATCCCCCGGAGACGGTTGCGCGCGAGGCTTCCTGATCCGCCGTGTCGTAGACGCCGTCGCCGTTGCTGTCCATCAATGGAACACTGGACCGCTTGCCATCCATGATGTTCATGAGCGTCAGAAATTGGCTTTCCTCGCTCACATTGCAGGTGTCAGCGGAGCGGCTCATGGCTTCACCAGGACGCCTGGAGGATCTGGCGGGTATCTGGCTGTAGATCGCGAGGAGGTTGCTGCCGTCGTAGAAGCTCATCGGCTTGAGCAGGCGCTCGCCTGACAGGGGAAGGTCCATGTACCAGCCTTTGTGCCGCGTCCAGTCGAGGTCGGTGGTGGAGTCCACTCGCCAGGCGCCACGGCCTACGATCCCTTGCGTCTGAGTGTTCACCGAGCGTTTGGCCAGCTCACCGATGCCGGATACAGGGGCTGGACGCTCCCCTGCAGGCCGCTTGCACTCAGAGTCCGAGTCACCCGTGCAAGGCTGTACCCGGCCGTCCGCGAGCAGCTTGTAGCGGGTGTTGTCGAGGATGGAATAGATGCTCTGCACCGCCGTGCTGCCAGTGTCTTGCTGGGTGATGTTGCGTCCTGTGCCGAATGCCACCAGCATGCCGCCCACAGTCACGCGTTCATCGCTTCCCGAAGGTTCTGTGGTGACGCTGTACCGGTCATTGGCGCGCACGGACGCAGGGGCGGTAATAGGCTGGCGCAGCGCGGGAGAGGCTGTTGGCGAACTGCCACCCATGGCGGTGTACAGCGGCCGTCCGTTGAAGGCCATGCCCCAAGCGGAGGAGGCATCGCTGGCGATGATGAATTTCCACAGATTGCCCTGGAGGTCGCCCGCATAGACCACGTCGGGCCGGCCATCGCCATTGATGTCCACGAGGCGTGGGGCAGAGAGCCCATTGTTGGTGGTATCCGGTGTGGTGCCGGTGGGGATGTCGCCTGTGGCCACGATGCGCAGCAACTCCTGGTTGCCATCGAGGTACTGGATCAGCAGCACGGGTCGCTGGTTGATGCTGTGGTAACCGTTGCCCGTCACCAGAGCCCAGCGGTTGTTGTTCAACTGCGTGATCTGGATGCTGCGTTGCGGGTTGGCATCGTCCCGCACGGGGGCCGCAAGGATATGGCCCAGGTCCTTGTCTTCCTGGCAAGTGGTGCGCTGCCAGAGGTCGGCGGAGATGGCGCAGTCACCGGGATCGCTGTTGCGGGTCTGGGTGCGGTCCAGCAGGACCAGCGTGCCGGCGCCGTGCTCGTTGAAAGCCTCTGGGTGCGTGATGTCCAGCACAAAGTAGCCTTTGGCACCGGCGCCCGGCATGCCTGCCAGCACGGTGCGCCATTGCGGGGATGCATGGCTGCCTGAGTTGATGTCGCCGCTCATGGCAGAGCCGTCCACGAAGTAGCGATGCCGGGTGTCGTAATCGAGATCGGAAAGGCGTGCCAGCCCCGAAATCACGCCACGGGGGATGTAGGCGATCTTCTCGCTGCCGTCAGTGGCAGAAAAGCCGTGCAGCATGCCGTCGTTGCCGCCCACGTAAATCATGGGCTGGCGCTTCTGCTGGGCGAGCGCATAGGCCGCGTAGCCCGGCAAAGGCGAGTTGTCCACGGGGTGGCCGGTGTGCCAGATCTGGGAGTTGACGATATCGCCCTGGCGCGAGCCGCGTTGGCGAAAAGGGTGGGCTGGGTCAGGGCGCGGCGGTTGTCCCGCAGCTTCCATGCGGCGGTCGCCACGTATGAAGTTGAACCTGTGCTTGCCCAGTTTGTCTGCCCTGCCTTCGGCATCGACGCTGAAAGAGGCCTTCTGTGGGCGGTCCAGCGCATGCCATTGGAAGGACACGCCCCTTTGCAGTCTGTCACTCCACGTCAGGATCAGGCGCTCATTGAGTACCTGTTGATCACTGAGTGCATCCAGGTGGTCAGCCGTGCTTTTGCCTTGCCAGCCGGCTGCTGCGGTGATGCTCCCGTCGGCTTGGACCGTTTCTGCGTTGATCCAGCCGCTCCAGGCAGCTTTGGCACTGTAGCGGGCCGTGAATATGTCCACGCCTGCCTGTGCAATCACGCTGCCGTTGGACGTGGCGGAGCTGCTGCGGCCCTTGGCATTGGCTGGCTGGCCTGTCAGGCAGTCTTCAATGGGCGTGGCAAATTCTTTGTCTTCTCTCTGCGCCGGGGAAGCTGGCGTGCCTGCCTCAGAGAAACGTTGGGCCTGGCTGTTTTGCGCGGCCAGGACTGCGGCGATCACGGCTGGCAGCAGGAGGGGGCGGAGCCCAGGATGGATGAGATAAGGCATGTCAGACGTTCTGAATCAGTCGCGGCGCTTCTGGCGGACATAGGTCTGTTGCAGCACCACCTGGGTGGCGTTCTTGCGGCCGTGAGCGATGGCTGTGATGCGATAGATCACCTGGGGCTGCATGTAGAGGGCCAGACGGGGTGAGTCGTTTGCGATGAGACCTGAGTTCCCTGCGTTGGCGTCATAGGGCAGGATCTCTATCCAGTACCAACCCCCCTTTCCTGTCTCACGGCTTGCCAGGATGGGATTGCTCTTGCCCTCAGAAATGGCGCCCGTGAACTGGCCGTAGCGTGCGGCTACATCGGGGGCGGTCATCTGGCTCAGCGTGATCCCTTTGGTCTCGTCCACGTTGTTCCAGAAGTCCTGAGGCCCTGTGCGCTTGGTGCACAGGGCGTCTCGGCAGCTTGTGGGAGTGGCTCGGTTCAGGTTGGCCAGCAGCAGACCTACCTGCTGGGTTTCCTGGGGAAACTGGATGATGGTTGCAGCGTTGCGGCAGACGGATGGCTGGCTGCTGTTGGCGATGCAGGCGGCGCCGTTGGCCTGTTCGCCTCGAATGTCCAGTTCGGCATCCTGCAGCAATGCCTGTGCAGCTTCGAGGGCGCGTTGGTAGTCGGCATCGTTGCCCACGAACATCTCGTTGAACAGGGCGCTGCGCGATGCCCAAAGTGCCACCAGCATGGAAAGCATGACCAGGGTGATCACGATGAACAGTGCGACGCCTTTCTGACGCTGCGCGGCACAGGTGTGGGCATGCCGCATGCCTGCTGCTTTGGCGGTCATCCAGCCATCCCCTGGCTGCGCAACTGATACACGCTGCGAAAGACCATGTGCAGGCGCCGGGTCCTGGGCGCCGGCAGCGTGGTCATGTCGATGGATTCGGCTGTGCCGTCACTGCTTGCGCAATCGGTGTAGCGGCTGTCGGCGGGCATGTTGATGACTTCGATCCCGAAAAGCACCAGACAGACCTCCGCGGCAACGACGCGTGACCAGTCCTGGCCCACGGCGGCTGCGTTGACGTACTGCAGGCGTGCATCACCTTTCGGCGACTGGATCAGATAGCGCACCTGGAAGTTGGCAACGTTCTGGGCCAGTGGCTGGGCTCCCGCAGAGGGTGCTCCGGTGCAGCGCAGGGTGTTTTTGCGGGCGTCCAGCGCAAAGCGGCTCAGGATCAGGTTGTTGCTGTTGGTCTGGCCCAGGCAATTGCGCTGCAGTGAGGTTTCGATGGCCGAGCCGTGCAGCGGTTGCGTGTAGTTGCTGTAGCCCACGGTGAGCTTGTATTGAGCGCGGCCTGGCGCATCAAGGCCCAGGATGGTGTCGTGCGCAGGGTCGAAATCTTGTGCGCTCGCCTCGAATGCAACGGGGTCCGCCACGTCAACGGTGTCTGTTCCCTTTTTTGCAGACGAGAGAAGCAGCCGAAGAGATCCTGCCTGCCGGATCTGCCGGCCCATGACGCGGAAGATGTGGGATGCCTGCTGCTGCAGCTGGCTGGCATCGCTGACGGTGCCGGAGACGGCGCGTGATGCCATGAGTGCGCCCAGGGCCACGCCGATGATCAACAGTCCCAGGAGAAGGCCCACCAGCAGTTCGACCAGGCTCAGGCCCCGTTGACCAGGCTGCACCAGCGTTGCGGCGGCGATGTGGGTGTGCTTCATGGGCTTGCGCAGAAGAACTGGACTGCGTTGTTGGCAAGATATGGCGCGCAACGAGCGCTGAGCGCTATGTATTGCAGGTGGCAGGTTCTGCCGGTGGGGCAGGCCATGGCTTCGTCGCCGTGTGTGCCATCGCTATGGAGTCCGATGGGTTTTTTGTAGCCGGCTTTGCTGGATTTCTCGTTTTCACGCCAGCTGATCACGATGCCCAGGTGGCGTCCGTTGCTGGTGTCGTCTGCTGCAGGGAAGACCTTGGCGGCTCCGCCTGGCAGCAGTTGGTGCACGGAAGCCTTCCACAGCGCGAGGTTGTAGCTGGCCAGCGTTTCCGGGTCGCATGGTGTGGCGCTGCAGTCGGCGGTGGATTCAGGGGTGTGATCCCAATCGGATTCGTAGTTGCCCATCTGCCCGAGGGAGTTGGGATTGGCGTGGGTGCGCTCGCTGAAGTCTTCGATCAGCCGGATGGCCTGAGCGCGGCGCACGCCGCTTTGGGTGTCGGCCAGGGTGCGCATCTGCAGGCTCAGGATTCCCAGAACACCCAAGGCCGTGACGACGGTGGCAACCAGGGTTTCGATCAGGGTGAAGCCTTTGGCGTGCCGAGCGTGGGTACTTGTCAGGCGCATGGAATGCCCTCCCGGCCGACCACCCGGATGCGTCCGCCGGACGAAACGCAGATGCCTTTCGCTGCAGCAGAGACGAGGCCGGCGGAAGACGGGGCGACAGCGAAGCCCATGGCCGTGAATCCACCCATTTGTCCCCATCGGTCCACACTGATGATGGCGGCGGATCTGGAGCGGATGACAAGGGTGCGAGCGGGAGTGTCGAAGCGCTGTAGTTCTTCCCGGGGATCCCAGCGCTTGTTGCCATTGCGGTCAACGAACACTACCCAGCCACAGCCCCAGTCCGCGTGACGTGCAGCCAGAGTGCAGCCGTTGGTGCCTTGGGGCAGTTTCTGGATGAAGACGCCGCCCCCGCGCCGGACGGCTTCGGAGCGCGCGTATTGCAGCGTCGACTGCAGGCCCTCCACGGTCTGGCGAACGCGCCATCGCTCGATGATGAGGTGGAAGCTGGGTGCTGCCAGCGTGGTGAGCACGGCGAGGATGGCGACGACCACCATCAACTCGATGGCCGTGAAGCCTTTTGCGCCCGGGTGGGCCTGAGGCCAGGTCGATGACATGTCTTGAATCCCTCCCCGTCGATCTGCTTGCGAAGCGCTGGTTGTTTTTGCGTGCCGCTCAATCTATTGGGGTTGTTCATACATGTCTTTCAGACAAATCTGTTTCTGTCCTCAATAATTAGGAGTCGTGCCGTTGGTGCAGGGTCATTCGGCATGACGATGCGTCAAAAAATCCAATGGTGACAAGGAGTTGCCGGCTTTGCACTATTGGACTCCGGGGTAGGACTGTTTTTGTTGGGGGAACGCTCAGCGCTGCTGTCTGCCGGGTGGCGGCCGGGTATATCCGGCGCATGCCCCGGCGTTGTGCCGGCCCTGGCATTCGCGGTACAGCCGCTTGTCGCGTTGTTCGGGCGATTCCTCGGAACTGCTGCGCTGGGTTGGAATACGGACTCGCTGTCCGCCTTTTTTGCGCTTGGCGCCTTGCGCAGCCGATGTGTCGGAGCGGTCAGGGCTCGCCTGGGCCGGCAGGGCCAGGCATAGGGCCGCGACCAGGCAGAGCAGGGTGCATTGCTGCCGATGTGCGCGCCAGGTTGCAGCAGTGAATGAAAAACGCGTCGCCATGGTGTTGCCCTCCCGTGATCTATGAATGTCTGCAGGTTTCGCGGCATTCTGGGCGGGCTGTCGGCCGACATGGCATGGGGTCACAAAGCATGTGTGGATGCTGGACTGGGCGCGCTTGTTATAATCCCAGGGTTTTGCATGGTGCAAGACGCACGTCGGGGCCTTTCCAGTCCCGGCGCAAGTAACCAAGGCTGCCTCCCTGCTTTTGTCTGTGAGGGGCCAATTTCAAAGGAAAAAAAATGATCGCATCTTCCGTGAAGGCTGAAGTCGTCAAGTCCAACGCACGCTCTGCCAACGATACTGGCAGCCCAGAAGTGCAAGTGGCCCTGCTGACCGCACGCATCAACGAGCTGACCCCTCACTTCAAGCAACACGCCAAGGACCACCACGGTCGTCGCGGCCTGCTGCGCATGGTGAGCCGTCGTCGCAAGCTGCTGGACTACCTCAAGTCCAAGGACGCTGATCGCTACACCGCACTGATCGCCAAGCTGGGCCTGCGCAAGTAAGCACGGTGGGAGATCAAAACGCCTGAGTTAGCCTGTCTAGCTCAGGCGTTTTTTACTTCGGAGAATGCAAGACAGAGCGAAGCTGTGTCATTCCAATGCTGCTGATTTGATAGCAGTGAATCCAGCACTGGAATGGCATCGTGTTCTGAATTGCTCTCCATCATGGCCCGATGAGTGCATCGGTCCACCCATTCCAAAGGAGCAACAATGTCCATCTTCAACAAAGTCACCAAGACCTTCCAGTGGGGCCAGCACACGGTCACCATGGAAACCGGCGAGATCGCCCGCCAGGCTTCCGGCGCCGTGCTGGTCAACATCGATGACACCGTGGTGCTGGCCACCGTGGTGGCGTCCAAGCAGGCCAAGTCCGGCCAGGACTTCTTCCCGCTGACCGTCGATTACATCGAGAAGACCTACGCCGCAGGCAAGATCCCCGGCAGCTTCTTCAAGCGCGAAGCCAAGCCCAGCGAACTCGAAACCCTGACCAGCCGCCTGATCGACCGCCCGATCCGCCCGCTGTTCCCCGAAGGTTTCTACAACGACGTGCACGTGGTCATCCACACCGTGTCGCTGAACCCCGAAGTCGATGCCGACATCGCCGCCCTGATCGCCACCTCGGCTGCCCTGTCCGTGTCGGGCATTCCGTTCAACGGTCCCATCGGTGCCGCCCGCGTGGGCTACATCAATGGCGAGTACGTGCTCAACCCCGGCCAGACCCAGCGCAAGGATTCGCAGATGGATCTGGTCGTGGCCGGCACCGAAGCCGCCGTGCTGATGGTGGAGTCCGAAGCGCAGCAACTGCCTGAAGACGTGATGCTGGGCGCCGTGGTCTTTGGCCACGAGCAAGGCCGCATCGCCATCGACGCCATCCACGAGCTGGTGCGCGAAGCCGGCAAGCCCGTCTGGGACTGGGTTGCTCCCGCCAAGGATGAAGAGCTGATCGCCAAGGTGGCTGCACTGGGTGACGAAGCCCTGCGCACGGCCTACCAGATCCGCAACAAGCAAAGCCGCACGCAAGCCTGCCGCGAAGCCTACGCCGCCGTGAAGGCTGGCCTGACGGCCCAGGGCGTGGAGTTCGACGGCGTCAAGGTCGAAGGCATGCTGTTCGACATCGAGGCACGCATCGTTCGCAGCCAGATCCTGGCCGGCGAGCCGCGCATCGACGGCCGTGACACGCGCACCGTGCGCCCCATCGAAATCCGCAACTCCGTGCTGCCCCGCACGCACGGCTCGGCCCTGTTCACGCGCGGCGAGACGCAGGCCCTGGTCGTGTCCACGCTGGGCACCGAGCGCGACGCGCAGCGCATCGACGCGCTGGCTGGCGAGTTCGAGGACCGCTTCCTGTTCCACTACAACATGCCTCCCTTTGCCACCGGCGAAGTGGGCCGCATGGGCTCGACCAAGCGTCGCGAAATCGGCCACGGCCGTCTGGCCAAGCGCGCCCTGGCGGCCTGCCTGCCCAGCAAGGAAGAATTCCCCTACACCATCCGCGTGGTGTCGGAAATCACCGAGTCCAACGGCTCCTCGTCCATGGCTTCGGTCTGCGGCGGCTGCCTGTCGATGATGGATGCAGGCGTTCCGATGAAGGCCCACGTGGCCGGCATCGCCATGGGCCTGATCAAGGAAGACAACCGCTTCGCCGTGCTGACCGACATCCTGGGTGATGAAGATCATCTGGGCGACATGGACTTCAAGGTGGCTGGCACCACCAGCGGCATCACCGCACTGCAGATGGACATCAAGATCCAGGGCATCACCAAGGAAATCATGCAGGTCGCCCTGGCCCAGGCCAAGGAAGCGCGCATGCACATCCTGGGCAAGATGCAGGAAGCCATGGGCGAAGCCAAGGCCGAGATCTCGTCCTTCGCTCCCAAGCTGTACACGATGAAGATCAACCCCGAGAAGATCCGTGACGTGATCGGCAAGGGCGGCTCCACCATCCGTGCGCTGACCGAAGAGACCGGCACGCAGATCGACATCGGCGAAGACGGCACCATCACCATCGCTTCCAGCGATGCCGCCAAGGCCGACGAAGCCAAGCGCCGCATCGAAGAGATCACGGCCGAAGTCGAAATCGGCAAGATCTACGAAGGCCCGGTCACCAAGATCCTGGACTTCGGTGCTCTCGTGAACCTGCTGCCCGGCAAGGACGGTCTGCTGCACATCAGCCAGATTGCTCACGAGCGCGTGGAGCGCGTCGCCGACTACCTGCAGGAAGGCCAGATCATCAAGGTCAAGGTCATGGAGACCGACGAAAAGGGTCGTGTCAAGCTGTCGCTGAAGGCGCTGACCGAGCGTCCTGCCGGCATGGAGCGCAGCGAGCGCCCCGCGCCTGCCGAGCGTGAGTTCCGCCAGCCGCGTGAGCCCCGCCAGCAGCGCGAGTTCCGCGAGCCGCGTGAACCCCGCGAGCCCCGTGACGGCGGCCGTCCGGCTGCCGAGGGCGAGCAGCAACAGCAACAGCAGCAGTAATGCCCGGCAAGGCCATTCCCCAAAAGGGGGTGGCCTTGCAGGTGCGTGTGGTGACTGGCAAAAAGCGCTGACCTGTTCAGCGCTTGTGGCATTTTTGACAGGGATTGCGAGGTCGAAAGATGGAAAAGCAAATCATGCGTGCCGTGGAACTCACGGACTTTGGTGCTCCCGAGGTATTGCGCCTGGGCGAGCGTCCGCTGCCCGTTGCGGGTGCGCAGGAGTTGCTGATCCAGGTGTCGGCCAGTGGTGTCAATCGCCCTGATGTGTTGCAGCGCAAGGGGCACTATGCTCCGCCGCCTGGCGCCTCCGATCTGCCCGGACTGGAAGTGGCTGGGGTGATCGTGTCGGGCGACGACGAAGCCATGCGGCTGGCAGGCCTGCGCGTGGGAGACCGCGTGTGCGCGCTGCTGGCCGGTGGTGGCTATGCGGAGTACTGCGTTGCGCCCGTGGCCCAGTGCCTGCCCATTCCGGCAGGGCTCAGCGAGGTGGAGGCTTCGGCATTGCCCGAGACCTTCTTCACCGTCTGGAGTAATGTGTTCGACCGCGGTGCCTTGCAGGCGGGTGAAACCCTGCTGGTGCAGGGTGGCAGCAGCGGCATCGGCGTGACGGCCATCCAGCTGGCCAAGGCGCGCGGCGCCACGGTCATCGTGACCGCTGGCTCCGATGCCAAGTGCGCCGACTGCCTCAAGCTGGGTGCCGACCATGCCATTAACTACCGTACGCAGGACTTTGCCGCGGAGGTGCGGCGCATCACCGAAGGCAGGGGCGTGGACGTGATCCTGGACATGGTGGCGGGTGGCTATGTGGCACGCGAAGTGCAAAGCCTGGCAGAGGATGGCCGCCTTGTCATCATTGCGGTGCAGGGTGGCATCAAGGCAGAGTTCGACGCGGGCCTGGTCCTGCGTCGCCGTCTGCTGGTGACGGGCTCCACACTGCGTCCGCGGCCTGTGGCTTTCAAGGCAGCCATCGCCCAGGCCCTGCGCCGCGAGGTCTGGCCGCTCATCGAGGCAGGCGGCATTCGTCCTGTGATCCATAGCACCTTTGCTGCCGCTGATGCCGACAAGGCGCACGCGCTGATGGAGTCGAGTCAGCACACCGGCAAAATCGTTTTGACGTGGTAACCATGAAGAAGAAACTCATCGTCGGCAACTGGAAGATGAATGGCAGCCTGGCTGCCAATGCCGGTTTGCTCAAGGCCCTCAAGGAGGGTCTGCCCGAGGGGGGCAATGCGGGCGTGGCTGTGGCCGTGCCTGCCGTCTATCTGGCCCAGGCCCAGGCTGAGCTTGAAGGCTCGGCCATCGGCGTGTCCGCGCAGGACGTGTCGCAGCATGAATCGGGTGCCTATACGGGCGAGCTGTCGGCCGCAATGCTTAGGGATTTTGGCGTGCGCTATACGCTGGTGGGGCACTCGGAGCGTCGCCAGTACCATGGCGAAACCGATGCCGTGGTGGCGCTGAAGGCGCAGGCTGCGCTGGCCAAGGGCGTTACGCCCATCGTCTGTGTGGGTGAAACGCTGGCGGAGCGCGAGGCGGGGCAGACCGAAGAAGTGGTCAAGCGCCAGCTGGCGGCCGTGATCCACCAGGTGGGCCAGTGCATCAATGAGCTGGTCGTGGCCTATGAGCCTGTCTGGGCCATTGGCACCGGAAGGACCGCCACGCCGGAGCAGGCCCAGCACGTGCATGCCGTGCTGCGCGCCCAGCTGGCGGCTGCCAGCCAGCAGGCCGATCGCATCGCCTTGCTGTACGGCGGCAGCATGAATGCCTCCAATGCAGCCCAGCTGCTGGCCCAGGCCGACATTGACGGTGGCCTGGTGGGCGGAGCGTCGCTCAAGGCGGCCGATTTCCTGACCATCATCGCTGCGGCCCAGTAAGCCGGGGCGGTTTTTCCATTCGCTTTTTTAGCTCTCGCGTTACTAGCAGGTACAACCAATGAATGCATTCGCAAGCGTGATCCTCGCCGTTCAGATGCTGTCGGCTCTCGGCATGATCGGCCTGATCCTGATTCAACACGGCAAGGGTGCCGACATGGGCGCCTCGTTCGGCAGCGGCAGCTCCGGCAGCCTGTTCGGTGCCTCCGGCAGCGCCAACTTCCTGTCGCGCTCCACGGCAGGCCTGGCCACGGTGTTCTTCGTGGCCACGCTGGCGCTGGCCTATCTGAGCAATGCGCGTCCCGTCAGCTCGGGCAGCGTGCTGGAAGGTGCCGCACCCATCACGGCGCCGGCTCCTGCGGCCTCTGGCGCTGCTGGCGAAGTGCCTGCTCCTGCTGCAGGCCAGGCGCCTGCTGCCGGTGCTGAAGGCGCCGCCCAGATCCCCACGAAATAATTTCGAACAAAGTCCTCGGTCCTCCGGGTCCGAGGGTTTTTCAGAGTAGAATCTAGAGATTGTTCGGTAGGCGGAATCTTTGCAACGGAGATAAAGAGCCAGCCGAAATCAAGACTTGCCGTCGTGGTGAAATTGGTAGACACGCTATCTTGAGGGGGTAGTGGCGAAAGCTGTGCGAGTTCGAGTCTCGCCGACGGCACCAAGATATAACTAAGAGCCTGCCCTGCTGATCAGGCTGATCGGTGCGGGCATGCCTTTCAAGGTAGCCGCACACGATGAACATCGACCAGTATCTTCCCGTTCTCTTGTTCATTCTCGTCGGCATGGGTGTCGGCGTAGTCCCCCTGGTACTGGGGTATGTGCTGGGTCCGAACCGACCCGACGCCGCCAAGAACTCCCCCTATGAATGTGGCTTCGAGGCCTTCGAAGACGCGCGCATGAAGTTCGATGTGCGCTACTACCTCGTCGCCATCCTGTTCATCCTGTTTGATTTGGAAATCGCCTTTCTGCTGCCCTGGGCCGTTGCGCTTCGGGACGTGGGTGGGGCTGGTTTCGCCGCTGTCCTGATTTTCCTGACCGTTCTCGTCGTGGGCTTTGTCTACGAATGGAAGAAGGGTGCGTTGGACTGGGACTGAAGCGGGTTCACTAAGGAAACACGATGATCGAAGGCGTGATGAAAGAAGGCTTCATCACCACGAGTTACGACTCTGTGGTGAATTGGGCCAAGACGGGCTCGCTGTGGCCCATGACATTTGGTCTGGCCTGCTGCGCGGTGGAGATGATGCACGCTGCGGCGGCGCGTTACGACATCGGTCGCTTTGGCTCGGAAGTCTTCCGTGCCAGCCCGCGGCAGTCGGACCTGATGATTGTGGCCGGCACCCTGTGCAACAAGATGGCGCCCGCCATGCGCAAGGTCTATGACCAGATGTCCGAGCCCCGCTGGGTCATCTCCATGGGCTCGTGCGCCAACGGCGGCGGCTACTACCACTACAGCTATTCCGTGGTGCGCGGCTGTGACCGCATCGTGCCGGTCGATGTCTATGTGCCTGGCTGCCCCCCCACGGCGGAAGCCCTGATCTACGGCATCATCCAGCTGCAGCAGAAGATCCGCCGCACCCATACCATCGCTCGCGTCTAAGGGCTAGATGATGACTGCTATTGCGATTCACCCCGAAGTGCTTCGGGATGTGGTGGCTGCTGCCTTGGGCGACAAGGCGCGCAGCGTGACCGTGGCCCTGGGCGAAGTGACGGTCGAAGTGTCCGCCGCCCAGTATCTGGAGGCCATGCAGGTTCTGCACACCGCCCCGGATTGCCGGTTCGAGGTCCTGGTGGACCTGTGCGGCGTGGACTACTCCACCTATGCAGAAGTCGGGCGTGAAGGCCCGCGCTTTGCCGTGGTATCCCACCTGCTGTCGATCAGCCTGAACCAGCGCCTGCGCGTTCGTGTCTTTTGCACCGACGACGATTTCCCGGTGGTGGCCTCCGTCACTTCCGTCTGGGCGGGTGCGAACTGGTTCGAGCGCGAGGCGTTCGACCTGTTCGGCATCGTCTTCGACGGCCATGACGACCTGCGCCGCATCCTGACCGACTACGGCTTCATCGGCCATCCCTTCCGCAAGGACTTCCCGCTGTCGGGCCATGTGGAAATGCGCTATGACCCCGAGCAACAGCGCGTGGTGTACCAGCCGGTCACCATCGAGCCCCGCGAGATCACGCCGCGGATCATCCGCGAAGACAACTACGGGGGCCTGCACTGAAGGCGCTCCAGGCGCCTTTTTGATGGACGACCATGGCTGAAATCAAGAACTATTCCCTGAACTTTGGTCCGCAGCACCCGGCAGCGCACGGCGTGCTGCGCCTGGTGCTGGAGCTCGACGGTGAAGTGGTGCAGCGCGCAGACCCGCACATCGGTCTGCTGCACCGTGCGACAGAAAAACTGGCAGAGAGCAAGACCTACATCCAGTCGCTGCCCTATATGGACCGGCTGGACTACGTGTCCATGATGTGCAACGAGCACGCCTACTGCCTGGCCATCGAGAAGCTGCTGGGCATCGAGGTGCCCATCCGCGCCCAGTACATCCGCGTGATGTATTCGGAGATCACCCGCATCATGAATCACCTGATGTGGCTGGGCTCCAGCGGCAACGATGCGGGCAGCTCCACGACGCTGATCTACACCTTCCGTGAGCGCGAAGACCTCATGGACATGTACGAGGCGGTTTCGGGCGCGCGCATGCACGCGGCCTATTTCCGTCCGGGCGGCGTCTACCGCGACCTGCCCGACACCATGCCGCAGTACAAGGCCAGCAAGGTGCGCAATGCGCGCTCGGTCGAGATCATGAACCGCAACCGCCACGGCTCGTTGCTGGACTTCATCGACGACTTCACGCAGCGCTTCCCCAAGTGCGCGGACGAGTACGAGACCCTGCTGACCGACAACCGCATCTGGAAGCAGCGCAACGTGGACATCGGCGTGGTGACGGCCGAGCGCGCCATGAACCTGGGCCTGACCGGCCCCATGCTGCGTGCCTCCGGCGTGGCCTGGGACATGCGCAAGTCGCAGCCCTACGAGGTCTATGACCGCATGGACTTCGACGTGCCTGTGGGCAAGACCGGCGACTGCTACGACCGCTACCTGGTGCGCGTGGCCGAAATGCGCCAGTCCAACCGCATCATCAAGCAGTGCGTGGACTGGCTGCGTGCCAACCCGGGCCCGGTGATCGTGGACAACCACAAGATTGCCCCGCCGCCGCGCGAAGGCATGAAGTCCAACATGGAAGAGCTGATCCACCACTTCAAGCTCTTCACCGAAGGTTTCCGCGTGCCCGAAGGCGAGGCTTACGCGGCCATCGAACACCCCAAGGGGGAGTTCGGCATCTACATCGTGAGCGATGGGGCCAACAAGCCCTACCGCCTGAAGATCCGTCCGCCGGGATTCGCCAATCTGTCCGCCATGGACGAAATGTGCCGAGGCCACATGCTGGCCGACGCCGTGATGGTGCTGAGTACCCTGGACATCGTGTTTGGAGACGTTGACCGATGATTACCGAAGCGACCAAGGAGCGCTTTGCGCGCGAGGTGGCCAAGTACCCGGCCGACCAGAAGCAGTCTGCCGTGATGGCCTGCCTGTCCATCGTGCAGCAGGAGCAGGGCTGGGTCAGTGCCGAGAGCGAGGCCGTGATTGCCGAGTTCCTGGGCATGGCCGAGATCGCGGTGCATGAAGTCACCACGTTCTACAACATGTACAACCAGCGCCCCACGGGCACGTACAAGCTGAACGTCTGCACCAACCTGCCTTGCCAGCTGCGCGACGGCTACAAGGCGCTGCACCATCTGGAATCCCGCCTGGGCATCAAGATGGGCGAGACCACGCCTGACGGCATGTTCACGCTGCAGCAGTCCGAGTGCCTGGGCGCCTGCGCGGATTCGCCGGTGATGCTGGTGAACGACCGCTGCATGTGCAGCTTCATGAGCAACGAGAAGCTCGACGAATTGATCGACGGCCTGCGCGCCGCGGAGGGCAAGGCATGAACGCCGCCGCACAATCGGTCCTGGCCAAGTTTGCCTCTTCGGGCAGCGAGACCTGCTTTCACGACCGCCACATCAATCCGCAGATCTACGCCGACCTGACCGGCGCCAACTGGTCCATCAAGGACTACGAGGCACGCGGCGGCTATCAGGCGCTGCGCAAGATCCTGGGCAAGGATGGCAGCGAAGGCCTGACCCAGGATCAGGTGATCGCCACCGTCAAGGAATCGGGACTGCGCGGCCGCGGCGGCGCAGGTTTCCCCACGGGCCTGAAGTGGAGCTTCATGCCCCGCCAGTTCCCGGGCCAGAAGCACCTGGTCTGCAACTCGGACGAAGGCGAGCCGGGCACCTGCAAGGACCGCGACATCCTGGTGCACAACCCGCACATCGTGATCGAGGGCATGATCATCGCCGCCTACGCGATGGGCATCTCCCTGGGCTACAACTACATCCACGGCGAAATCTTCGAAGCCTATGAGCGCTTCGAGGCCGCGCTGGAAGAGGCCCGCGCCGCCGGCTACCTGGGTGACAACATCATGGGCAGCAGCTTCAGCTTCCAGCTGCACGCGCACCATGGCTTCGGCGCCTACATCTGCGGCGAAGAGACGGCGCTGCTGGAGTCGCTGGAAGGCAAGAAGGGCCAGCCGCGCTTCAAGCCGCCGTTCCCGGCCAGCTTCGGCCTGTACGGCAAGCCCACCACCATCAACAACACCGAAACCTTTGCGGCCGTTCCCTGGATCATCCGCAACGGCGGCGCTGCGTACCTGGAGTGCGGCAAGCCCAACAACGGCGGCACCAAGATCTTCTCGGTCAGCGGTGACGTGAACCTGCCCGGCAACTACGAAGTGCCGCTGGGCACGCCCTTCAGCAAGCTGCTGGAGCTGGCAGGTGGCGTGCGCACGGGCCGCAAGCTCAAGGCGGTGATCCCCGGTGGATCGTCCTCGCCCGTGCTGCCGGCTGACATCATCATGGAATGCACGATGGACTACGATTCCATCGCCAAGGCCGGCTCCATGCTGGGCTCGGGCGCCGTGATCGTGATGGACGACTCGCGCGACATGGTCGAGAGCCTGCTGCGCCTGTCCTACTTCTACCAGCACGAGTCCTGCGGCCAGTGCACTCCCTGCCGCGAAGGCACGGGCTGGCTGTGGCGCGTGGTCAACCGAATCGAGCACGGCGAAGGCCGTCCTGAAGACATCGAGCTGTTGGACTCGGTGTCCGTGAACATCATGGGGCGCACGATCTGTGCGCTGGGCGATGCGGCAGCGATGCCGGTGCGCGCCATGATCAAGCACTTCCGCCACGAGTTTGAAGCGAAGATCCAGAACGCTTCCAAGCAGACGGTCCACGCCGCCTGATCGCGAGAAAAGCATATGGTTGAAATTGAACTGGACGGAAAAAAGGTGGAGGTCGCCGAAGGCTGCATGGTCATGCATGCAGCCGAGAAGGCAGGCACCTACATCCCGCATTTCTGCTATCACAAGAAACTTTCCATCGCCGCCAACTGCCGCATGTGCCTGGTGGATGTGGAAAAAGCCCCCAAGCCCATGCCCGCCTGCGCCACGCCCGTGACGCAGGGCATGATCGTGCGCACCAAGAGCGAGAAGGCGATCAAGGCACAGCAATCGGTGATGGAGTTCCTGCTCATCAATCACCCGCTGGACTGCCCGATCTGCGACCAGGGCGGCGAATGCCAGCTGCAGGATCTGGCCGTGGGCTACGGCAGCTCCGCCTCGCGCTACGAGGAAGAAAAGCGCGTGGTCTTCCACAAGGACGTGGGCCCGCTGATCTCCATGCAGGAGATGAGCCGCTGCATCCACTGCACCCGCTGCGTGCGCTTCGGACAGGAAGTGTCCGGCGTGATGGAGCTGGGCATGATCAACCGCGGCGAGCACTCCGAGATCACCACGGTGGTGGGCGATACGGTGGACTCCGAGCTGTCGGGCAACATGATCGACATCTGCCCCGTGGGCGCGTTGACCAGCAAGCCCTTCCGCTACAGCGCCCGCACCTGGGAGCTGTCGCGCCGCAAGTCGGTCTCGCCCCATGATTCCACGGGTGCCAACCTCATCGTCCAGGTCAAGAACCACAAGGTTCTGCGCGTCGTGCCCTTCGAGAACGAAGAGGTCAACGAGTGCTGGATCGCCGACCGCGATCGCTTCTCCTACGAAGCCCTGAACAGCGACGAACGCCTGACCCGCCCCATGCTCAAGCAAGGCGGCGAGTGGAAGGAAGTCGATTGGCAGACCGCCCTCGAATACGTGGCCAACGGCCTGCGCCAGATCAAGAACGACCATGGCGCCTCCGCCATCGGTTCGCTGGTCAGCCCGCACAGCACGCTGGAAGAGCTGTACCTGGCAGGCAAGCTGGTGCGTGGCCTGGGCAGCGAGAACATCGACTACCGCCTGCGCAATGCCGAGTTCACCGCCGCCCAGGGCGTGCAGTGGCTGGGCACGCCCATCGCGTCGCTGTCCAAGCTGCAAGGCGTCCTGGTGCTGGGCTCCAACCTGCGCAAGGACCATCCGCTGTTCGCGCAGCGCATCCGCCAGGCTGCCAAGCAGGGCTGCGCCGTGCTCGCCATCAATGAGCGTGTCTACGACTGGGCCATGCCGGTGACGGCGTCCATCGTGGCTGCCCCGGACTGGGCCCAGGCGCTGGCCGATGTGGCCGCCGCCGTGGCGCAGGAAAAGGGCGTTGCCGCTCCCGTGGCCGCCGCCGACGTGCATGCCGAGGCCCAGGCCATCGCTGCCGCGCTGCTGCGCGGCGAGCGCAAGGCCATCTTGCTGGGCAATGCCGCTGCGCACCACGCACAGGCATCGACCCTGCTGTCGCTGGCCAACTGGATTGCCGAGCAGACCGGCGCCTCGGTCGGCTACCTGACCGAAGCCGCCAACACGGTGGGCGCCCAGTGGGTGGGTGCACAGCCTGCCGCTTCGGGCCTGAACGCAGGCCAGATGCTGGCCGGCGGCCTCAAGGCCGTGCTGCTGCTGAACAACGAACCCGTGTTCGACTCCGCTGCCGGCGCCCGCGCCGCAGAGGCACTGGGCAAGGCCGAGATGGTCGTGACCCTGAGCCCCTTCAAGGCCAACATGGAATTCAGCGACGTGCTGCTGCCCATCGCCCCGTTCACGGAAACCTCGGGCAGCTTCGTCAACGCCGAAGGCCGCCTGCAGAGCTTCCACGCCGTGGTCAAGCCGCTGGCCGAAGCCCGTCCGGGCTGGAAGGTGCTGCGCGTGCTGGCCAACCTGCTGGGCGTGCAGGGCGTGGACTACGAGACGTCGCAGGACGTGCTCGCAGCCGCCACGGCCGCTGCCACCAGCGTGCCGGCCAACCTGCTGGGCAACGGTGCTCCTGCCGTGAATTCCATCGCCAACGGTGCCGGCCATGCCGCGCCCGTGGTGGCCAGCATTTATCAGCTCGACAGCATCGTGCGCCGCGCGACATCGCTGCAACTGACGGCAGATGCACGTCAGGCTCGTGAGGGAGGCGCCGCATGATTGACGCACTCAAGACGGCCGGTGCCGGCCTGATCGCCGCACCCTGGTGGACCGACGTGGCTTGGCCAGTGCTCTGGATCCTGCTGGGCATCGTTGCCATCGTCGCCCCGCTTATGGGAGCCGTGGCCTACCTGACGCTGTGGGAGCGCAAGCTGCTGGGCTTCATGCAGGTTCGCATGGGTCCCAACCGCGTGGGTCCCTTCGGTCTGCTGCAGCCTCTGGCCGACGGCCTGAAGCTGCTGACCAAGGAACTGATCCAGCCCACGGCTGCTGCCAAGGGCCTGTTCTACGTGGGCCCGGTGATGGCCATCATGCCCGCCCTGGCGGCATGGGTGGCGATCCCCTTCGGTCCCGACGTGGCCCTGGCCAACGTCAATGCCGGCCTGCTGCTGATCATGGCCATCACGTCCATCGAAGTCTATGGCGTGATCATTGCGGGCTGGGCCTCCAACTCCAAGTACGCCTTCCTGGGCGCGCTGCGCGCCTCGGCACAGATGGTCAGCTATGAAATCGCGCTGGGCTTCTGCTTCCTGGTGGTGATCATGGTCACGGGCAGCATGAACTTGACGCAGATCGTGCTGAGCCAGGGCCAGGGCCAATTCGCCAGCATGGGTGTCAGCGTCCTGTCGTGGAACTGGCTGCCGCTGCTGCCGATCTTCGTGGTCTACCTGATCTCGGCCGTGGCCGAGACCAACCGCCACCCCTTCGACGTGGTCGAAGGCGAAGCCGAAATCGTGGCCGGCCACATGGTCGAGTACTCGGGCATGGGCTTTGCCATCTTCTTCCTGGCCGAATACGCCAGCATGTGGCTGGTGTCCATCCTGGCCGTGGTGATGTTCCTGGGCGGCTGGCTGCCTCCGTTCGACTTCCTGTCGTTCATCCCCGGATGGATCTGGCTGGCGGCGAAGACTTTCCTGGTCGTGTCCATGTTCATCTGGATCCGTGCCACCTTCCCGCGCTTTCGCTATGACCAGATCATGCGTCTGGGCTGGAAGATCTTCATTCCCGTCACCCTGGTGTGGCTGGTCGTCGTGGGTGGCTGGATGCACTCGCCTTGGAACATCTGGAACTGAGCGGAGCAAGAATGTCTGCGGTTGCTGCTACCCCATTTTCGATCAAAGATTTCCTCAAGAGCTTCATGCTCTGGGAACTGGCCAAGGGCATGGCCCTGACTGGCCGCTACACCTTCCGCCGCAAGGTCACGGTGCAGTTCCCCGAGGAAAAGACACCCCTGTCGCCGCGTTTTCGCGGACTGCACGCCCTGCGCCGTTATGACAACGGCGAAGAGCGCTGCATTGCCTGCAAGCTGTGCGAGGCGGTGTGCCCGGCCATGGCCATCACCATCGAGTCCGATGTGCGTGACGACGGCTCGCGCCGCACCACGCGCTACGACATCGACCTGACCAAGTGCATCTTCTGCGGCTTCTGCGAGGAAAGCTGCCCGGTGGACTCGATCGTCGAGACGCATATCTTCGAGTACCACGGAGAAAAGCGCGGCGACCTGTACTTCACCAAGGACATGCTGCTGGCCGTTGGCGATCGCTACGAACCCGAGATTGCCGCCGCCAAGGCTGCGGACGCCAAGTACCGCTGAAGCGGCTCCTTGATCACTTGAAAAGATTCGATCCATGGACGCCAAAACTGGTTTCTTCTATCTGTTCTCGGTCGTGCTGCTGTTTGCAGCCTTCCGGGTCGTCACGGCGCGCAACCCCGTGCATGCCGTGCTCAACCTGATCCTGGCCTTCTCGCAGGCTGCCGGCATCTGGCTTCTGCTCAAGGCCGAGTTCCTGGGCGTGACCCTGGTGCTGGTCTACCTGGGCGCCGTGATGGTGCTGTTCCTGTTCGTGGTGATGATGCTGGATATCCGCATCGACGCCGTGCGCCAGGGGTTCTGGAAGCATTTCCCCTTCGCTGCCCTGATCGGCGCACTGATTGCCTTTGAAATGGGCATGGTGCTGATGGGCGGCTTCAGCGGCGTCGAGGAGCCCAAGGCCATTGCGGCCACGGTCAACGCTGCCGGCCAGACCGTGCAGTACTCCAACACCCAGGCCCTGGGCAAGCTGCTGTACACCGAATACCTGTACCCCGTCGAGATCGCTGCCGTGATCCTGCTGGTGGCCATGATTGCCGCCATCGCCCTGACCCTGCGCAAGCGCAAGGACAGCAAGGCAGTGAACCCGGCCCAGCAGATCCGCGTGCGCGCAAAGGATCGCCTCGAGCTGGTCAAGGTGCCGGTCACCCAGGCGCCGCAGGCACCGGCCGCCGAGGCAACCCCCGCCGTGGAGACAAAAGCATGACGTTGACTTTGGGCCATTATTTGACGCTGGGTGCCATGCTGTTCGCGCTCTCCGTCGTTGGCATTTTTCTGAACCGCAAGAACCTGATCGTGCTGCTGATGGCCATCGAGCTGATGCTCCTGGCCGTCAACACCAACTTCGTGGCGTTCTCCAGCTATCTGGGTGACATGCACGGCCAGGTGTTCGTGTTCTTCATCCTGACAGTGGCAGCCGCCGAGTCGGCCATCGGTCTGGCGATCCTGGTGCTTCTGTTCCGCAACAAGACCAGCATCAATGCGGAAGATCTCAACTCCCTCAAGGGTTGAGTCCGCCGTAACTTGCAAGGTTCTTAAGAATGAGTCAAACACTCTCTGCATCCATGCTCCTGGCGGTGCCGCTGGCACCGCTGGCGGGCTCCGTGCTCGCGGGCATCTGGGGCACGGCCTTCGGCGGCAACAAGATCGGTCGCGGCGGCAGCCATACCCTCACCATCGCGGGCGTGCTGATCGCCTTCATCCTGTCGGCCATCACGTTCAACAGCGTGATCTTCGACGGCGCGCGTTTCGACCAGTCCATCTATACCTGGATGGAAATCGGCGGCCTGAAGATGGAGGTCGGTTTCCTGATCGACAGCATCACGGCCATGATGATGTGCGTGGTGACCTTCGTGTCGCTGATGGTGCACATCTACACCATCGGCTACATGCAGGAAGATGACGGCTACAACCGTTTCTTCTCCTACATCTCGCTGTTCACGTTCTCCATGTTGATGCTCGTCATGAGCAACAACCTGCTGCAGCTGTTCTTCGGCTGGGAAGCCGTGGGCCTGGTGTCCTACCTGCTGATCGGCTTCTACTACAACAAGCCCACGGCCATCTTCGCCAACATGAAGGCCTTCCTGGTCAACCGTGTGGGTGACTTCGGCTTCATCCTGGGCATCGGCCTGATCGCTGCTTACACCGGCACCATGAACTACGGCGAAATCTTCGCCAAGCTGCCCGAGATCCAGAACACCCTGCTGCCGGGCACCGGCTGGCTGCTGGTGACGGTGACGGCCATCTGCCTGTTCATCGGCGCCATGGGCAAGTCGGCACAGTTCCCGCTGCACGCCTGGCTGCCCGATTCGATGGAAGGCCCGACCCCCATCTCGGCACTGATCCACGCCGCCACCATGGTGACGGCCGGCATCTTCATGGTCTCGCGCATGTCGCCGCTGTACGAGCTGTCGGACACGGCACTGAGCTTCATCCTGGTGATCGGCTCCATCACGGCGCTGTTCATGGGCGTGCTGGGCATCATCCAGAACGACATCAAGCGCGTGATCGCGTACTCCACGCTGTCGCAGCTGGGCTACATGACCGTGGCCCTGGGCGCCTCGGCCTACTCGGTGGCCGTGTTCCACCTGATGACCCACGCCTTCTTCAAGGCCCTGCTGTTCCTTGGCGCCGGCTCGGTGATCATGGGCATGCACCACAACCAGGACATCCGCTGGATGGGCGGCGTGCGCAAGTACATGCCCATCACCTGGATCACCTTCCTGCTGGGCAACCTGGCGCTGATCGGTACGCCGTTCTTCTCGGGCTTCTACTCGAAGGACGCCATCATCGAAGCCGTGCACGCCACGAACCTGCCGGGCGCAGGCTTCGCGAACTTCGCGGTGCTGGCCGGCGTGTTCATCACGGCCTTCTACTCCTTCCGCCTGTACTTCATCGTCTTCCACGGCAAGGAGCGCTACGACCAGAACCCGGACGCGCACCACGATGACCACCACGGTCACGATGACCATCATGCCCATGACGACCACCACGGCCATGGCCACGATGCCAAGCCGCACGAGTCGCCCCTGGTCGTGACCGGCCCGCTGATGCTGCTGGCCATCCCCTCGGTGGTGATCGGTGCCATCGCGCTGATGCCCATGCTGTTCGGTGACTTCTTCAAGGGCGTGATCCACGTCGATGGCGCAAAGCACGGCGCCATGGCCGAACTGGCCGAGAAGATCCACGGCTGGGTGCCCATGGCACTGCACGGCTTCACGGCCGCGCCGTTCTGGCTGGCACTGGCAGGTGTCGTCGTCTCCTACCTGTTCTACATGGTCAAGCCCGAAGTTCCTGCGGCCATCAAGTCGGCCATGCAGAAGATCGGTGTCTACCAGGCACTGGAAGGCAAGTACGGCGTGGACTGGGTCTACGAAAACATCTTCGCCCGTGGTGCTCGCGCCTTCGGCAGCTTCTTCTGGAAGGTCGGCGACCAGGCCATCATCGATGGCGCCATCGTCAACGGTTCGTGGAAGCTCATCGGCCGCATCGGCCAGTGGGTGCGCAAGCTGCAGTCGGGCTATCTCTATCACTACGCGTTGGTCATGCTGCTGGGCGTGTTCGCTCTCATGACGTATTTCGTGTGGCTCAACAAGTAGTAGAGGAAGAACAAAAATGCATTGGTTGAGTCTTTCAATCTGGGTGCCGATCGCATTCGGCGCCCTCCTGCTGGCCCTGGGCCGCGAGGACCAGGTCAAGGCAGTGCGCTGGCTGGCCCTGGTCGGCGCCCTGGCCGGCCTGGCGGTCACGCTGCCGCTGATCCAGCAGTTCGACAACAGCACGGCTGCGATGCAGTTCGTGGAGAAGGCGCTGTGGATCGAGCGCTTCAACATCTACTACCACCTGGGCGTGGATGGCATCTCGTTCTGGTTCGTGCCGCTGACGGCCTTCATCACCGTGATCGTCGTGATCGCGTCGTGGGAAAACATCACGGAGCGCGTGAACCAGTACATGGGCGCGTTCCTGATCCTGTCCGGCCTGATGGTCGGCGTGTTCAGCGCACTGGACGGCCTGCTGTTCTACGTGTTCTTCGAAGCCACGCTGATCCCGATGTACCTGATCATCGGTATCTGGGGCGGACCCAACCGCATCTACGCGGCCTTCAAGTTCTTCCTGTACACGCTGATGGGTTCGCTGCTGACCCTGATCGCGATCATCTATCTGTACACCCAGTCCGGTGGCAGCTTCGAGATCCTCGACTGGCACAAGCTGCCGCTGTCCATGACGGCCCAGACGCTGATCTTCTTCGCCTTCTTCGCGGCCTTCGCCGTGAAGGTGCCGATGTGGCCGGTGCACACCTGGCTGCCCGACGTGCACGTGGAAGCGCCCACCGGCGGCTCCGCCGTGCTGGCAGCCATCATGCTGAAGCTCGGTGCCTACGGTTTCCTGCGCTTTTCCATGCCCATCGCCCCTGATGCATCGCACAAGTGGGCCTGGCTGGTCATCGCGCTGTCGCTGGTCGCCGTGATCTACGTGGGCGTGGTCGCCCTGGTGCAAAAGGACATGAAGAAGCTGGTGGCCTACTCGTCCGTGGCCCACATGGGCTTCGTGACCCTGGGTTTCTTCATCTTCAACCCGCTGGGCGTTGCCGGCGGCATCGTGCAGATGATTGCCCACGGCTTCGTGTCGGGCGCCATGTTCCTGTGCATCGGCGTGCTCTACGACCGCGTGCACTCGCGTGAAATCGCCTCCTACGGCGGCGTGGTCAACACCATGCCCAAGTTCGCAGCCTTCGCACTGCTGTTCGCCATGGCCAACTGCGGCCTGCCCGCAACGGCCGGCTTCGTGGGCGAGTGGATGGTGATCCTGGGTGCCGTCCAGTACAACTTCTGGATCGGCCTGGGCGCTGCCACGGCGCTGATCTTCGGCGCCGCCTACACCCTGTGGATGTACAAGCGCGTCTACCTGGGTCCGGTCACCAACGACAATGTGCGCGGCCTGACCGACATCGGCAACCGCGAGTTCCTGGTGCTGGGTCTGCTGGCCATCGCCGTGCTGTACATGGGTCTGTATCCCAAGCCCTTCACTGACGTGATGGATGTGTCCGTGGCCGAGCTGCTCAAGCATGTGGCCATGAGCAAGCTGCAGTGACCAGACTGAAACGAGAGAATCGAGATGATTGACAACATCAGCTGGCTGGCCATCTATCCGGAGATCCTTCTCCTGGTCATGGCCTGCGTGATCGCCCTGGTGGACCTGGGCGTCAAAAGCCCGCGCCGCACGGGCACCTATGTTCTGACGCTGCTGACCCTGGGCGTGGTGGCCGTGCTGCAAGGCATGTACGCCTCCAGTGGCAACACCTTCTATGGCTGGGGCAACATGGTGGTCTCCGACGCCATGGGCAACTGGCTCAAGTGCTTCGCCACCGTGGCCATGATGGTCACCCTGGTCTACGGCCGCCCCTACGCCGCCGACCGCGACATGCTGCGCGGCGGCGAGCTGTTCACGCTGGCCATGCTTGCGCTGCTGGGCATGTTCATCATGATCTCGGGCAACAACTTCCTGGTCATCTACCTGGGCCTGGAGCTGCTGACGCTGTCCAGCTACGCCCTGGTGGCCCTGCGCCGCGACCACACGGCGTCGGTCGAGGCCGCGATGAAGTACTTCGTACTCGGCGCCATGGCCAGCGGCTTCCTGCTGTACGGCATGTCCATGCTCTACGGTGCGACCGGCTCGCTGGACATCGGTCAGGTCTTCAAGGCCATCAACTCGGGCGAGATCAAGCACCAGGTGCTGGTGTTCGGCCTGGTCTTCGTGGTCTCCGGCCTGGCCTTCAAGCTGGGCGTGGTTCCCTTCCACATGTGGGTTCCCGACGTCTACCAGGGCGCTCCCACGGCCATCACCACCATGATCGGTGGCGCGCCCAAGCTGGCCGCCTTCGCCATCGTCATCCGCCTGCTGGTGGACGGCCTGCTGCCGCTGGCCATCGACTGGCAGCAGATGCTGGCGGTGCTTGCCATCGCCTCTCTGCTGGTCGGCAACCTGGCCGGCCTGCAGCAGACCAACCTCAAGCGCATGCTGGCCTACTCGACCATCTCGCAGATGGGCTTCGTGCTGCTGGGCCTGATGTCGGGTGTGGTGGATGGCAAGGTCGATCCGGCCACCATCGAGAACGCCTACAGCTCGGCCATGTTCTACGTGGTGACCTACGTGCTGACCACGCTGGCCGCCTTCGGCGTGATCCAGCTGCTGGCCCGCGAAGGCTTCGAGAGCGAAGAGGTCGCCGACTTTGCCGGCCTCAACCAGCGCAGCCCGCTGTATGCCGGCGTGATGGCGATCTGCCTGTTCTCCATGGCCGGTATCCCCCCCCTGGTGGGCTTCTACGCCAAGCTGTCGGTGCTGCAGGCACTCGTGGCATCGGGCCACAGCCTGTACATCGCGCTGGCCGTGTTTGCCGTGGTCATGTCGCTGATCGGCGCCTTCTACTACCTGCGCGTCGTCAAGGTCATGTACTTTGACGAACCCATCACCGCCACCAGCGTTTCCGCTTCGCTGGACGTGCGCGTGGTGCTGACCCTCAACGGCGCCCTGGTGCTGGGGCTGGGCCTTCTGCCGGGTGGCCTGATGGCCCTGTGCGCCGACGCCGTCGTGCGCGCCCTGGCTTCCTGATCCACTTTCCCGATGCGGGGCCCTGCACGCAGGGCTCCGCGGTGAGGACATCGGCTTGTCGCAAACCGCTTCGATCTGGCTCGTGATATTGGCTGCCCTTGTGGCAGCCAATTTGCCTTTCTTCAACGCCCGCTGGCTTCAGCTGGGGCCGCTGCGCGCCCAGCGCAAGCCGCTGGCCATGTGCCTGCTGGAGATGGTGCTGCTGTACTTCATCGTCGGCGGCGTGGCGCTGCTGCTGGAGCGCCGTGTAGGGCAGATCGCGCCCCAGGGCTGGGAGTTCTATGCCGTCACGGGAGCGTTGTTCCTGACGCTGGCCTTCCCCGGTTTCGTCTATCGTTTCCTGATTCACCGCCGCGGCTGAGGCTGCGGTGCCGGTTGTCTCATGGGTGGGGGTGCGTGATGAAAGTGCTCGACCTGCATTGCCCGCACGGCCATCTGTTCGAGGGCTGGTTCGCCTCGGAAGATGATTTCCAGGGCCAGCTGCAGCGCCAGCTGGTGCTGTGCCCCGTCTGCGGCCACAGCGACATCACCAAGCGACTGAGCGCCCCCCGCATCAATCTTGGCGCCAAGCCCGCAGCCACGCCCCCGGCTGCAGCGGCTGAGCCTGCTGCAGCCGCCTCGGCTGCCAGTGCGGCAGCCGCTCCCTCACCGTCCATACCGCCCCAGGCGCGCGAGCAGCTGCAGGCCATGCAGGCCGCCTGGCTGAAATGGTCGCGCCAGGTGGCGCAGCAGACCGAGGACGTGGGCGAACGCTTCGCCGATGAAGCCCGCCGCATGCACTACGGCGAGACGGACGAGCGCGCCATCCGCGGCAAGGCCAGCCCCGAGCAGGCCATGCAATTGCTGGATGAAGGCATTACCGTCCTTCCATTGGCCTTGCCCGAAGGCAGCAAGGAAACGCTGCAGTAAGTGGCGACTGGCACGTGCTGTCTTGGCGACGACAATTGCGCCCATTGCAATGGATCGGGAATTTCCAGGCCAGGCCTTTGCTTGTTGCTATTGATTGAGTAGCGCTCCAGCTGACTTTGTCGCCCTTCAATTGAAGAGGCGACAAACTCAAGCATATCCGCGGCTTTTCGCATAGTGACTGAGCAGGCCACAGGGAGATTGCCGACCTGGGTGTTTCCCGTAAGGCAGCGGACATTGGCCGCTGCCCTGTAAGTCGCAAAAAGGGTAGTTTGCTATCGCTTTGGAAGCGCTCTGGCCTTCCGTGCGGGCCGCGCCGGGCCGAGATGCTGGAGAACCCTAGGCCCTGCATGCCACCGCGGCACCTTACAGCCCCGTGTGTGCTTGATTATTTCAAGTGTGAGTGGTTGCTTCTATCGTTTGCGAAGGCCAGGCTTGATGCGCCATGCTGCAGTGCGGGGCAGGGCCTGTGCTTAGGAGCACCTACGTAGGCGTTTTCCCGCTGCGGTGCACAACGTCGGCAAGCCTACGATGCGTCCGACCCTGCACAACGCCCGCCAGAGCCTCTGGCGACGCGTTGGGGGCTGGCAGCATCAACGGAGCAGGCGAAGCGCACATGAGCGACGTTATTCTCGAAACCCGGAACCTGACCAAAGAGTTCAAGGGATTTACGGCGGTGAGCAAGGTGGACCTTTCGGTGCGCCGTGGCTCCATCCATGCCTTGATCGGCCCCAATGGCGCAGGCAAGACCACCTGCTTCAATCTGCTGACCAAGTTCCTGGAGCCCACCTCCGGCACCATCCGTTTCAATGGCGAGGACATCACGCGGGAAGCACCGGCGCAGATTGCGCGCCGTGGCGTGATCCGATCCTTCCAGATCTCGGCCGTGTTCCCGCATTGCACGCTGCTGGAGAACGTGCGCATCGGCCTGCAGCGCAAGCTGGGCACGGAGTTCCATTTCTGGCGCAGCGAGAAGAGCCTGTCGCAGCTCGATGACCGCGCCATGCAGTTGCTGGCCGAAGTGGGCCTGCAGGATCTGGCCGACGAGGTCACGGTCAACCTGCCCTATGGCCGCAAGCGCGCGCTGGAGATTGCCACCACGCTGGCCATGGAGCCCGAGCTGATGCTGCTGGACGAACCCACGCAGGGCATGGGCCACGAAGACGTGGACCGCGTGACCCAGCTGATCAAGAAGGTCTCGGCCGGCCGCACGATTCTCATGGTGGAGCACAACATGAAGGTGATCTCCACCATTGCCGACCGCATCACGGTGCTGCAGCGCGGCGCCGTGCTGGCCGAGGGGCCATACGAGGAAGTTTCGCGCAACCCGCAAGTGATGGAAGCGTATATGGGCACCACCGACGGCCAGTTGCAGGGAGCGCATTGAGATGACTGCACCGGCATTGGAAATCAAGGGCCTGCAGGCCTGGTACGGCGAATCCCATGTGCTGCACGGCATGGACCTAGTGGTCCAGCCCGGCGAGGTGGTCACGCTGCTGGGGCGCAACGGCGCGGGCCGCACGTCCACGCTGCGCGCCATCATGGGTCTGACGGGCGCGCGCAAGGGCTCGATCAGGATCAATGGCGTGGAAGCCATCCACATGCCCACGCACCGCATTGCCCACCTGGGTGTGGGCTACTGCCCTGAAGAGCGCGGCATCTTCTCCAGCCTCTCTTGCGAAGAGAACCTGATGCTGCCGCCGCCGCTCAAGACCGGCCAGCCGGGCATGAGCGTGGATGAGATCTACGCCATGTTCCCCAACCTGGCCGAGCGCCGCCACAGCCAGGGCACTCGCCTGTCGGGTGGCGAGCAGCAGATGCTGGCGGTGGCGCGCATCCTGCGCACGGGCGCGCGGCTGCTGCTGCTCGACGAAATCTCGGAAGGCCTGGCACCCGTCATCGTGCAGGCGCTGGCCCGCATGATCACCATGCTGCGCACCAAGGGTTACACCGTGGTGATGGTGGAGCAGAACTTCCACTTCGCGGCGCCGCTGGCCGACCGCTTCTACGTGGTCGAGCACGGCCATGTGGTCGAGCGTTTCGGCGCGTCCGAGCTGCAGGCCAAGATGCCCGTGCTCAACGAGCTGCTGGGCGTTTGACCCGGATATCCATCGTGGCCGGCGCCTGGGGCTCGCCGGCTGCATTCCTGCCATGGCCCTGTGACAAAAACCCAAGACATCAACGCGAAGGAGACACCAATGAAAGCAAAACTGACCGCACTGTCGTGCATGCTGGCTGCGGCCGGCCTGGCCAGCCCGCTTGCCATGGCACAGGAGAAGGTGAAGATCGGCTTCGTGACCGACATGTCCAGCCTGTATGCGGACGTGGAAGGCAAGAACGCCGTCACCGCCATGCAGATGGCCATCGATGACTTCGGCGGCAAGGTGCTGGGCCAGCCCATCGAGCTGCTGAGCGCCGACCACCAGAACAAGGCCGACATCGCCGCCTCCAAGGTGCGCGAGTGGGTGGACACGCAAGGTATCTCGCTGGTGTTCAGCGGCACCAACTCCGGCACGGCCCTGGCGGTGTCGCAGGTGGCCAATGAGAAAAAGCGCGTGCACTTCAACAGCGGCGCGGGTTCCTCGGCACTGACCAACGAGCAGTGCAACGCCTACACCGTGCACTACGCCTATGACACCGTGGCCCTGGCCAAGGGCACGGGTACGGCCGTGGTAGAGCGCGGCGGCAAGGACTGGTTCTTCCTGACGGCCGACTACGCCTTCGGCCACGCGCTGGAGAACGACACCACGGCCGTGATCAAGGCCAAGGGCGGCAAGGTGGTGGGCGGCGTCAAGCACCCGCTCAATGCCTCGGACTTCTCGTCCTTCCTGCTGCAGGCGCAGGCCTCCAAGGCCCAGATCCTGGGCCTGGCCAACGCCGGTGGCGACACCATCAACGCCATCAAGGCCGCCAAGGAATTCGGCATCAACAAGAGCATGAAGACCGTGGGCCTGCTGGTGTTCCTGACCGACATCCACAGCCTGGGCCTGAAGAACACCGAAGGCATGCAGTTCACCACCAGCTGGTACTGGGACCAGAACGATGCCACGCGCAAGTTCGGCGAGCGCTTCTTCGCCAAGACCAAGCGCATGCCCACCTCCATCCAGGCTGCCGACTACTCGGCCGTGACCAGCTACCTCAAGGCCGTGCAGGCCGTGAAGTCCACGGATGCCGACAAGGTCATGGCCTACCTCAAGAGCACGCCCATCGACGACTTCTACGGCAAGGGCTCGATCCGTCCCGATGGCACCTTCGCCCACGACATGTACCTGGTCGAGGTCAAGAAGCCCGCCGAGTCCAAGAAGCCCTGGGATTACCTGAAGGTCGTGGCCACGCTGCCCGCCGACCAGGTCTGGACCACCAAGGCCGAGACCAAGTGCGCGCTGTGGAAGTAACGCTGCGCCGCCACTGACCCCCAACCGCCACCCGGCCAACCACGACAGCTGCATCCCATGGAAATCTTTGGTGTTTCCCTGCCAGGCCTGATGAGCCAGCTCCTTCTGGGGCTGGTCAACGGCTCGTTCTACGCCATCCTCAGCCTGGGGCTGGCGGTGATCTTCGGCCTGCTCAACGTGATCAACTTCGCCCACGGCGCGTTGTTCATGCTGGGCGCCATGGTCACCTGGATGGCCATGAGCTACTTCAACATCAACTACTGGGTGATGCTGGTGCTGTCGCCGTTGCTGGTGGGCCTGCTGGGCGTGCTGATCGAGCGCTTTTTATTGCGCTGGATCTACAAGCTCGACCATCTCTACGGCCTGTTGCTGACCCTGGGCCTGTCGCTGCTGATCGAGGGCCTGTTCCGCTCGGTCTACGGCGTCTCGGGCCTGGGCTACGACACGCCCGAGCTGCTGGAAGGCGCGACCAACCTGGGCTTCATGATCCTGCCCAACTACCGCGCCTGGGTGGTGCTTGCCTCCATCGTGGTCTGCGTGGCCACCTGGTTCATGATCGAGAAGACGCGCATCGGCGCCTACCTGCGGGCCGGCACCGAGAACCCGCGCCTGGTCGAGGCCTTCGGCGTCAACGTGCCCGTGATGATCACGCTGACCTATGCCTTCGGCGCGGCGCTGGCGGCGTTTGCCGGCGTGCTGGCGGCGCCCGTCTACCAGGTCACGCCGCTGATGGGGCAGAACCTCATCATCGTGGTCTTCGCCGTGGTGGTGATCGGCGGCATGGGCTCCATCATGGGCTCCATCCTCACCGGCCTGGGCCTGGGCGTGATCGAGGGCCTGACCAAGGTCTTCTGGCCCGAGGCTTCGTCCACCGTGGTGTTCTTCATCATGGTCATCGTTTTGCTCATCCGCCCCGCCGGCCTGTTCGGCAAAGAGAAATAACAAGAACGAGGACAAGGGGCCGACCACATGAAATCCAAGACTCTCGTTCAACGCATCGCCCCCTGGGGCTATGGCCTGCTGCTGCTGGGCCTGCTGGCGGCGCCCATGCTGGGTGCCTACCCGGTGTTCGTGATGAAGCTCATGTGCTTCGCACTGTTCGCCTCGGCCTTCAACCTGCTGCTGGGCTACACGGGCCTGCTGTCCTTCGGCCACGCGGCCTTCCTGGGCGGTGCGGCCTATGTGACGGGCTACGCCATCAAGGGCTGGGGCTTCACGCCCGAGCTGGCCATGCTGGCCGGCACGGCCGGGGGCGCGCTGCTGGGGCTGATCTTCGGCTGGCTGGCCATCCGCCGCCAGGGCATTTATTTCTCGATGATCACGCTGGCGCTGGCCCAGATGCTGTTCTTCGTGTGCCTGCAGGCGCCCTTCACGGGCGGCGAGGACGGACTGCAGGGCGTACCGCGCGGCAAGCTGTTCGGCCTCATCGACCTGACCAGCGACCTGACCATGTACTACGTCACGCTGGTCATCGTGGTCCTGGCCTTCCTGCTGATCGTGCGCACCATCCACTCGCCCTTCGGCCAGGTGCTCAAGGCCATCAAGGAGAACGAGCCGCGCGCGACCTCGCTGGGCTATGACGTGGCGCGCTTCAAGCTGCTGGCCTTCGTGATCTCGGCCGCGCTCACGGGCCTGGCCGGTTCTCTCAAGACCGTGGTGCTGGGCTTTGCCACGCTGTCGGATGTGCACTGGACCACCTCCGGCCACGTGATCCTGATGACGCTGATGGGCGGCCTGGGCACGCTGTCCGGCCCCATCCTGGGCTCGGCCGTGGTGGTCATGCTGGAGAACAAGATCGGCGAGTTCGGCAGCTTCCTGCAGCGCCTCACGGGCGTGGAGTGGTTCTCCACGCTGGGCGAGTCGGTGACCATCGTCACCGGCCTGATCTTCGTGGTCTGCGTGCTGCTGTTCCGCAAGGGCATCATGGGCGAGCTGATCGCCTGGCTGCAGAAAAAGCGTACTCCTTGAGAGCCGGGTTGGGACGGTTTCAAGGGGGTGGGCTACGTGCCCATGCTCTTGACTGCCATAGCTACAACTGCAGGGGCCGGGCGTAGCCCGTCATCTCCAGGTATCCCTGACCGGCTCGCGCCTCCTGGCCCGGGCCGGTGGGCGTTTGGAGGCCGCACAGGCCCTCCCAGTAGATGGCACCGGTGGAGGCGCTGCTGTCCAGCTCCTGGTCATCGACCAGGGCGTTCACGATGAAGCGGCCAGCGGGCGTGTCCACCTGCCATTGCACAGGGTAGCGCGCGCCGCTGGCGGGGCTGCTCCAGTGGCGCAGCGGTGTGAACTGCACGGCATCGTGGGCGAAGACCTGTACCTTGCCATCGGCGCCGCGCAGCGAGCCTCCGGCCCACAGCGCGCTGCCATCGCTGCGGCGCACTCGGAAGGCCGTGAGCGCACCGCCGTCGAACAGGTTCATGCCTATCCAGTCCCAGCCCACGGCCTCGGGGTGCATCAGGGCCTGGCTCCATTCATGGTCCAGCCAGGCGCGGTTGTCACCGGGTTCGCGCGCGGCTTCGATCTCCATGCGCTGGCCTGCCAGCTCCAGCGTGCCGCTCACCTGCAGTTGCGGGCGGCTGTAGTAGTAGCTGGCCTGCTCGGGCTCCGGCCCCTTGCGCGAGAGGCCGGCGCGGCCCTGCAGCAGCGGGTGCTCGCGGGTCTCGAAGCGCAGGTCCAGTGCGAATGCGGTGCTGCGTATGCGGGTGGTATAGCGTTCGGCCTCGCCGTTACCGGTGCCTTCATCGGTGCGCTGCAGCGACCAGTCCTGCAGCCGCACGTCGGCATCGGTCTCGCTGGCCTGGGCAATGCCAAAGCCTGCGCGCGCGATGCGCTGGTCGTGGTGCAGGCGGGCGCCCTGCACATCGCACAGCGCCGCATGGGCAAACAGCAGCTGGCGCGCCGCAAAGGCGGAGCGCAGCTCCTGCGTGGCCTGCACGCGTGACCGGAAGAAGGTGATCTGGAAACCCCAGGCCCGGCCCGCCGCGCGTGCCTGGCCGGTGATGTACCACCACTCGGTGCGCAGCCCGGGGTGGCTGCCATGGTCGCGCGGGAAGACCAGCGTGCGTGGCGGCAGTGCCCGGGCGGGCAGTCCTGCCGCCCCCAGGCCCAGGCCGGCAGCCAGGCCCAGCAGATGGCGGCGGGGCAGGGGCATCATGGATCAGCTTTGCAACTGCGCGATGCGCGCCTGGGCCGGCCCGCAGTCGCCGATGCGCTGCATCACCCAGTCCGCATCATGGTAGGTGGGCAGGTAGCGCTCGCCCGCATCGCACAGCAGCGAGAGGATGGAGCCCTGCTCGCCGCGCTGGCGCATCTCGCTGGCCAGCCTGAGCATGGCCACGTAGTTGGTGCCCGTGGACGGCCCCACGCGCCGGCCCAGCAGTGCGGACAGGCTGCGCATGGCGGCCAGGGAATCGCAGTCCGCCACCTCCTCCATGCGGTCCACCAGGGTGCGCACAAAGCTGGGCTCCACGCGCGGGCGGCCTATGCCTTCGATGCGCGAGCCCGGCGCGGTGAGGGTGGCATCGCCCGTGCGGTGGTAGGCGGCGAACACCGAGCCCTCGGGGTCGGCCACGCAGATGCCTGTGGCATGGCGCTGGAAACGCACGTAGCGGCCAATGGTGGCGCTGGTGCCGCCCGTGCCCGCGCCCACCACGATCCAGCGCGGCACGGCATGGCGCTCGCGCCGCATCTGGGTGAACATGCTCTCCGCAATATTGTTGTTGCCACGCCAGTCGGTGGCGCGCTCGGCATAGGTGAACTGGTCCATGTAGTGGCCGCCGGTCTGCGCGGCCACGGCGCGTGCCTCGTCGTAGACCTGGCCTGCGCTGTCCACGAGATGGCAGCGACCGCCGTAGAACTCGATCAGCGCAATCTTCTCGGCCGAGGTGCTGCGCGGCATTACGGCCACGAAGGGCAGGCCCAGCAGGCGCGCGAAATACGCCTCGCTCACGGCCGTGGAGCCGCTCGATGCCTCGACGATGGTCGAGCCCTCATGCACCCAGCCATTGCACAGCGCATAGAGAAACAGCGAGCGCGCCAGCCGGTGCTTGAGGCTGCCCGTGGGGTGGGTGGATTCGTCCTTGAGGTAGAGATCGATCCCCAGGTCGGCAAAGCCGGGCAGGGGCAGCGGGATCAGGTGCGTGTCGGCACTGCGCTGGTAATCGGCCTCGATGCGGTTGATGGCCTCATGCAGCCAGGAAGAGGTGGTGTGCGGCATGGCGGCCATTGTCGCAGGCTGCCTCCTACCAATCCTCCTTGACTGCCAGCACTGCCTCGCGCCCTGCAGCCGCACGCCCGGCCAGCCAGGCCGTCAGCGTGCCTGCTGCGATCACGCTGGCAGCCAGCGCCAAAAGGCGGGGCCACGGCAGGGACAGCTCCATGGTCCAGTGAAAGCTTTGCGGATTCACCACGTGCACCAGTATCACGGCCACGCCCAGGCCCAGCAGGCTGCCGGCGATGGCGCCCGCCGTGGTCCAGGCCATGCCTTCGCCGGCCACCACGGCCAGGATGTCGCGCCGCGTCAGCCCCAGGTGGGCCAGCAGGCCGAATTCCTTGCGCCGCGCCAGCACCTGGGCGCTGAAGCTGGCGGCAATGCCGAACAGGCCGATGCCGATGGCCACGGCCTGCAGCCAGTAGGTCACGGCAAAGCTGCGGTCGAAGATGCGCATGGAGCGCTCGCGCAGCGCGCCGCTGCTGGCGAACTCCAGGGCCTGCGCGGCGCCCGGCCCGGTCAGCAGCGACTGGATGCGCGCCTGAAGCTGCTGCGCCGTGGCCGTGTCGTCGCCGTCCGGCCAGATGGCGATTTCGGTGGGGCCTGCCGTGTTGGCGCTGCCCTTGGCGAGCTGTTGGTAGTCGTCCCAGTCCATGGCGATGGCGCCGAACTGGCGCACATAGTCGCGCCAGATGCCGGCCACAAACACGCGGGAATCTTCGGACGGCAGGGCCTGGGCCAGCAGCGGCCACTCCTGGCCGGGCCGCACGCCATAGAGTTGGGCCACGGCTTCACTGACATAGACGGGCGTGCTGCCAGCGGGCGCTTGCACGGGGCCTTGTATCCACGGCAACTGCTGGCCCTGGGGGCCATGCAGCGGACGCAGCAGCAGGCTGACGGCGGGGCGATCCGGGCTGAGCCACAGGCTGGTGCTGCGCATGGGCTGGGCGCGCTGCACGCCAGGCAGGGCGGCAATGCGCGCGGCCAGATCGGCGGGCAGGGGCGCGGCATCGGCACGGCCTGCGCTGCCGGCGGTGCGCAGGTACAGCGGGGCGGGCAGCACGGCATCCAGCCAGGCGATCATGCTGTCCCTGAAGCTGGCCACCATCACGGTCAGCGCCACGGCCAGGCTCAGGCTGGCCACCACGCCGCCCACGGCCACCGTGGTGCTGCGGCGCATGCGCCGTGCGCGCTCCACGGGCAGCAGGGCCAGCGGCTGGCGCAGCAGCGATTGCGGCACCAGGCGCAGCAGCTGGCCCAACAGCCAGGGCAGGGCGGCCATGCCGCCCAGCAGCAGCAGGGCCACGGCGGCATAGGCGGCCAGGGGAATGCCGGCCACGGGCGGCACAAAGGCCAGGGCCACGCTGGCTGCCATCAGCAGCAGGGCCGGCAGGCCGCGCGCCGCGCGTTCCGAGCCCGCGCCCTGGCCCTTGAGCGTGGCGGCGGGCGGCAGCTCCATGGCCTGGCGCGCCGGCCACCAGCCGCCAGCCACGGTGGCGGCCACGCCGAGCAGGCCAAAGGTCAGCGCGGCGCCGGCGCTCCACTGCAGCGCGGGCTGCACGCCGGCAAAGTAGCCGCCGCCCAGGTCACCGCCCAGCAGGTGCAGGGCCAGCCAGGCCAGGCCCGCGCCCAGTGCAATGCCGGCCGCGCTGCCCACCATGCCCAGCAGCAGCGATTCCAGCAGCACCAGGCCCAGGCGCTGGCGAGGCGTCAGTCCCAGCACGGCCAGCAGGGCGAACTGCGGCGCGCGCTGGGCCACGCTGAGCGCCAGCACCGAGAACACCAGGAACGCCCCCGTGAACAGCGCCACCAGGGCCAGCACCGTGAGGTTGACGCGGTAGGCGCGCGACATCTCGGCAATTCGCTGCTGGTCGTCGCCGGGGCGGCTGGCCAGGGCCTGGGCGGGCCAGTCGGGCAGGCGGCGCAGCTCGGCCAGCAGGGACTCGCGCGTGGCGCCTTCGGCCAGCAGCACATCGATGCGGTCCACCTGGCCCCAGCGCTGCAGGCTGTCCTGCAGCGCGCCGATGTCCATCACGGCCAGCGGCGGGCCGGATGCGGCCACCGTACCCGCGATGCGCAGGGTCTGCGCGCGCCCGCCCAGTTGCCATGGCAGGGGCGTGTGCCGCGCCTGCTCCGGCGTCAGGCCCAGGGCTTCGAGTGCCGTTGCATTGAGGAAGACCGCATCGGGCGCGAACAGGTCCAGCCGCCCGCCGCCATCGAACAGCCGGGGCATGAGCGCAGGCGCTACGGGCGCCAGCCGCAGCGCATCGCCGCCCAGCACGCGCAACTGCACCGGCGTGGCGGTGCCGGCCAGGGCCGTGGCTTCGATCC
This sequence comes from Delftia sp. SD018, assembly GCF_017355445.1. Lineage (NCBI taxonomy): Bacteria > Pseudomonadati > Pseudomonadota > Betaproteobacteria > Burkholderiales > Comamonadaceae > Delftia > Delftia sp. SD018. The sequence goes on along the minus strand of NZ_JADDRN010000004.1, from coordinate 149,113 downwards.
AGGGGGCGGCCAGGCTGACCTGGGGCTGCTGCGCAACATGGCCATACAGCGATTCGGGCAGGCCGCCCTGCATGGCACGCAGCTCCAGGTCCGGCTGGCCGCTGACCGTGCGCACGGCGCGCGAGAACTCATCGAGCGCGGACTGGTTGATCACATGCACGGCAAAGCCCAGCGCCACGCCCAGCATGATGGCCACCAGGGCGGTGGCCGTGCGCCAGGGATGCTGGCGCAGCTCCTGCCAGGAAAAGGTGCGAAGCAGGGCGAGCATGGGCGGGCGATCTTTGGCGCTAGGCGGGCTGCATGCCCTGTGCGGTCAGGCGCAGCACGCGGTCGGCACGGCGCGCGGCCTCGATGGAGTGCGTGACCAGCACCAGGGCGGCCTGGTGTTCCCGGGTCTGCTGCAGCAGCAGTTCCATGACCTGTGCGGCCGTGCCGGGGTCCAGGTTGCCCGTGGGCTCGTCGGCCAGCAGCAGGGCCGGTCCGTGGACAAGGGCGCGTGCAATGGCCACGCGCTGCAGCTGGCCGCCGCTGAGCTGCCAGGGCAGGCGCTGCTCCAGCCCCTGCAGCCCGACGGCCTGCAGCAGTTGCTGCACGCGCTGGCGGCCCGCCGCATCCAGCCGCTGCAGCAGCATCAGCGGCAGGGCCACGTTGTGCCAGACATCCAGATGGGGCAGTACATGGAAGGCCTGGAACACGAAACCCACATGGCTGCGCCGCCACAGCGCGCGGCCGGTTTCATCCAGGGCCGACAGGTCCTGGCCTTCGTGCAGCACGCGGCCCTGCTGCCACTCATCGAGCCCGGCCAGGCAGTTGAGAAAGGTGGACTTGCCCACGCCCGAGTCACCCACGATGGCCACGAACTCGCCGCGCGCCACGCTGCAGTCCACGTTCTCGAAGACGGCGGTTTCCGTGCCGCCGTCGTTGCGGTAGCGCCGCGCCAGGCCCTGGACCTGAAGCAGCGGCGGCTGAGTCAGTGGCGTGTTGTCCCGGGGCGCGGCAGTCATGAAGGCGGTTTCCTGTTCAGCCGTTGCGGGCCTGGTTTGCTGCAGCCACCACGGCCATCGCTGCCTGCAGCAGTTGCTGCTGGGCATCGGGCGCATCGCAGGCAATGGCATGGCGGGCGGGCATGCTGCGCAGCCAGGTGATCTGGCGCTTGGCCAGCTGGCGCGTGGCGGCAATGCCGCGTTCGCGCAGCGAGTTCATGGAGTACAGGCCGTCCAGCGATTCCCAGGCCTGTCGGTAGCCCACGCAGCGGATGGAGGGCAGGTCCAGGTGCAGGTCGCCGCGCGCGCGCAGCTGTTGCACTTCGTCGATGAAACCGGCGTCCAGCATGGCGTCGAAGCGCTGGGCGATGCGCGCATGCAGCCAGGCGCGGCCCTGCGGCTCCAGCGAGAAGAAACCGCCGGGGCTGATCAGGCCCTGTGCCGCATCCTTGCCCGCCCGCGTATGAAAGCTGGACAGCGGTTTGCCCGACACATGCCAGACCTCCAGCGCGCGCTGTATGCGCTGGCTGTCGGCCGGCGCCAGGCGTGCTGCCGTGGCGGGATCGACCTGGGCCAGCAGCGCATGCATGGCGGGCCAGCCGATCTGCGCGGCCTGTGCATCCAGCCGCTCGCGCACGGCGGGGTCGGCGGCCGGCATGTCGTCAATGCCATCCTGCAGGGCCTTGAAATACAGCATGGTGCCGCCCACCAGCAGCGGCAGGGCGCCGCGCGCGCGAATCTCGGCCACCAGGCGCTGCGTGTCCTGCACGAATTCGGCCGCGCTGTAGGCCTGCAGCGGGTCGCGGATATCGATCAGGTGATGGGGGCAGGCAGCCAGTTCTTCGGGCGTGGGCTTGGCCGTGCCGATGTCCATGCCGCGATAGACCAGGGCCGAGTCCACGCTGATGATTTCTGCGGCCTGGCCGCGTTCGGCCAGCAGCCTGGCCAGGGCCAGGGCGGCAGCGGTCTTGCCGGAAGCGGTGGGGCCGGCGATGGCCAGGCAGGGGAGCGGGGAGGCGGTGGACATTCGAGAAACGGGAACGCAGGAAAGTGGAATCAGCGGTGGCCATCGACCCGGCCGTGGCGGCGCACCAGCCCCCAGGCGACCAGGGCCGTGCACACGCCCCAGAACCAGATGCCGAAGGCCATGGGCCGGGTGGACTGGCCGTCCAGGTGCAGGCCCAGCCAGTGTCCCATGGCAAAGGCGATGAGCATCATGGTGAAGCCGTTCAGCGCCGAGGCCGTGCCCGCCGACTGCGGGAAGGGCGCGATGGCATTGCTCTGGCCGCAGGGCATGTGCACGCCATGGGCGATCTGGAAGATATAGAAGGGCAGGGCATAGGACCAGAGGCTGCGCGCATCGGCCAGCGCCGCAATGCCGATGGCCGTGGCCGACAGCAGGCTGGCCAGCCCGGCAATCTGCACGGCGCGCCGCACATCCATGCGCTGCAGCAGCCAGCGGCACAGGAAGGTGCCCGCGATGTAGCACAGCGCATTGCTGCCCATCAGCAGGCCGTAGCCCGTGCGGCTCACGCCCAGCACATGGATATAGGTGAAGGAAGATGCGGCCAGATTGGTGAACAGGGCCGCATAGGTGCAGCAGGTCAGCAACTGGTAGGACTGGAATCCCGGGTGGCGCACGATGGTGATCCAGTTGCGCGCCAGGGCCAGCGGCTGCAGCGCCGTGGGATTGGTGCGAGCCAGTGTCTCCGTGAAGCGCAGGGCCACCAGCAGCAGGGCCAGCGCACCCATCACGGCCTGGGCCAGCATGGTCGAGCGCCAGCCCAGCGAATCCACCAGCAGGCTGCCGCTGACGGGGCTCAGGAAGGCGATCACGCCCAGCCCGGTCAGCGCCTTGGACATGACCTGGGCGCCCAGGTGCGGCGCGAACAGGTCGCGCACCATGGCGCGTGCACACATCACGCCGGCGCCCAGCGATGCCCCCTGCAGCGCGCGCCAGGCGATCAGCGACTCCATGGTCTCGGCGCTGGCGCTGCCCAGCGCGGCCAGCACGTAGATGGACATGCCCGCCAGCAGGATGGGCCGGCGCCCGAAGCGGTCGGACAGCGGCCCCCAGGCCAGTTGCGAGCAGCCGAAGGCCAGCAGGAACGCCGTCAGCGTGAGCTGCACCTGGGACACCTGGGTGGAGAAGGCCGCCTGTATCGACGGCAGGGCCGGCAGGTACAGGTCGGTGGCCAGCGGCTGCAGTCCCAGCAGCAGGCCGAGCAGGACGACGACCAGGACGGGGGACATGGCCGGCTGCGCTTGCGCGGCGGCGGGAGACAGGGGCGCTGACATAGGCGACCGAGGGTAGCAGAGAACAAGGGGTGCCGCTGTCCATGTTCGGGCGGTGCATATCCATCTGCGGATTGCGCAGTTGGGAACCGGCCGGGCCCTGCCTACATTGCATTGCAGAGGAATCAACCCGATCAACGCAACTGTGAACAAAGGACCGCAATGGCAACGCTGACCGCTTTCTCCTCCCTTCCCGCCGCGCTGCGCCAGGGGGCGTGCACCCTGCTGTGGGGCGTGGCCCTGGTCGGTGGTGCGGCCCATGCCAATGCGCCTGTGCCCGAAGGCCCGCTGGTCAGCACCGAATGGCTGGCGGCCAACCTCAACCGCGCCGATGTGCGCATCGTCGAGGTCAGCGTCAACCCCGGCCTGTACGAGCGCTCCCATGTGCCGGGCGCCGTCAACTTCTCTTGGCACAACGACCTCAATGACAAGGTGCGCCGCGACATCGTTGGCAAGGAGCAGTTCGAGAAGCTGCTGTCCCAGGCCGGCGTGAAGGAGGGCAACACGGTCGTGCTGTACGGCGATACCAACAACTGGTTCGCGGCCTGGGGGGCCTGGGTCTTCGACATCTATGGCGTGCAGAACGTCAAGCTGCTGGACGGCGGCCGCAAGAAGTGGGAGGCCGAGAACCGCCCCCTCAACAACCGCGCCCCCGAATATGCGGCCACCACCTACCGCGTGGGCAAGGTCAACACCGCGCTGCGCGCGCGCCTGACCGATGCGCTGGCCTCGGCCGAGGGGCGCAGCGACGCCAAGCTCGTCGACATCCGCTCGGCCGACGAATACCAGGGCAAGGTCTTCGCCTCGGCCGGCGTGCCGGAACTGGCCATCCGCGCCGGCCACATCCCCGGCGCCGTCAACGTGCCCTGGGGGCAGGCCGTGCGCGAGGACGGCAGCTTCAAGTCCGCCGAAGAACTCAAGAAGCTCTATGCGGGCGTGGGCATCGACGGCAGCAAGCCGGTCATCACCTACTGCCGCATTGGCGAGCGCTCCAGCCACACCTGGTTTGCGCTGTCCAAGATCCTGGGCTACCAGGTGCGCAACTACGACGGCTCGTGGACCGAATACGGCAACTCCGTGGGTGTGCCCATCAACAACCCGGCCGGCACGGTCTGGGCCGCGAAATGATCCTGCAGTCGATCAACCTGTCTTGAAGGCGGGGGCCGGGCGAGGGGTGTCGGTGCTCTTGGTTTGACGGATCAGGGGTGGTGACGAGTGGCTTTGGCAAAAGCTCGGCTCCTTTGGGGCCCGCAGACTGCGGGCCCCTTTTTTTATGCGTGGGATGGCAACAAAGGGGGCAGGAATGACAAGCGTGACCGGTGAGCACACGCAGAACGTGACTGGCAGGCACAGGGCAAGGGACTGGACCAGATGGCTGCCCTTGGCCGCCGTGCTGGCCGCAGCCTGGCCTGTGGCGGTGCAACTGCAGCTGCAAGGCGGCGGGCGCACCCTGGTCTTTGCGCTGGCGCTGGGCCTGCTGCTGGGGCTGGTGCTGCAGCGCTCGCGCTTTTGCTTTTACTGCCATGCGCGCGACTGGTTCGAGTTCGGCGACCCGCGCGGCGTGCTCTCCATCCTGCTGGCGCTGGCCGTGGGATCGGCGGGCATGACCGTGGTGCTGGGCAGCTGGGTGGCCGTGCCCCAGACGGGCCAGTTGCCGCCCGACATGCACATAGGTCCCGTGAGCTGGGTGCTGGTCCTTGCGGGCCTGGCCTTTGGCGCGGGCATGTCGGTCTCGGGCTCGTGCATCAGCGCCCACTGGTATCGGCTGGGCGAGGGCTCGCCCGTGGCGCCGTTTGCCCTGGTCGGCACGGGCCTGGGCTTCGTGCTGGGGTTTCGCAGCTGGAACCCGCTGTACAGCCTGGCCATTGCCGATGCGCCCGTCATCTGGCTGCCGGCCCATCTGGGCTATGGCGGCGCGCTGGCGCTGCAACTGGCCGTGCTGGGCCTGCTGGCGGCCTGGGTCTGGCGCATTCATGGGCGCTCGGGCCGCGCACAGCCACGGCCTGCGGTAGAACCGGCGCAGCCACCGGGCCTGCGCCAGCTGTGGCTGTCACTGTGGCAAGGCCGCTGGAACGCCGCGCTGGGCGGCCTGGCCGTGGGCCTGATTGCGGCCGCCGCCATCGTGCGCATGCGGCCGCTGGGCGTGACCACCACGCTGGGCAGCACCGTGCGCGGCTGGGCCCAGGCGGGCGGCTGGGTGCCCGAGCGCCTGCATGGCCTGGATACCCTGGGCGGATGCGCCACCGCCGTACTCAACAGCCTGCTCACGCCCCATGCCGTGCTGCTGCTGGGCCTGGTGGCCGGTGCCTGGGGCGCTGCCGTGGCCAGCCGCCAGTGGACGCCGCGCCGCCCCACCTGGCGCGATGCGGCACGCGGCCTGGCCGGTGGCGCCTTGCTGGGCTGGGGCGCCATGACAGGGCTGGGCTGCACCATCGGCACGCTGCTGTCGGGCAGCATGGCGGGCGCGCTGTCGGGCTGGGTCTTTGGCGCGGCCGTGTTCACGGCGCTGTGGGCGGGTTTCGTGCTGCGGCGCTGGCAGGCCAGCCGGGACTGAGGGCCTTCAGCCGGCAGCCACCCCCAGCAGCAGATCCGCGATCTCCTCCGGATACCGCTGCCGGCTTCCGTCGATGAGCACGCAGCCGGGCGCCTCGGGGTCGGGCCTGGCCAGGGGCATGCCGTGGTCGATGAGGGCCTGGGCGCAGCCCAGCCAGTCGCCGCCGCCGGGCTCGGTGGATTCGGGCTGGTTCAGCGATGCCCAGCACAGGGTGCCTGCGCAGTTGTCGCCATAGGCGTGGCGTTCGGTCCACTGTGCGCCGTGCTCCAGCAGGAAGCGCGCCATGGCGGCATCGCCACGGTACACGGCCTGGTTCAGTGCGGAGGCATCCCAGTCGCCGCCGCGCGCGGCGATGGGCCAGCCCAGTTCCACCATGCAGCGCACGGCGTCCATGCAGCCCAGGGCCGCCAGTTCGGGCAGCATGCGCAGTTGTTCGGGCGCCAGGCCCTGGAGCAGCCCGGGGTGGGCTGCGGCAAGACGGCGGGCCTGTGCTGCGTCGCCCACGGCGCAGGCGGCCAGGAGTTGCTCCTGCGGCGTGGTGGGCTCGCTGCCCGCCGCCTGTTCCAGCAGGGCGGCCACGTCGGCCAGGCCAAAGCGCCGCGCCAGTGCAGCGGCACTCAGGCCCTGCGGCGTGCGGACCGACGGATCGGCGCCGGCATCCAGCAGCGCCTTCACATGGGCGGGCGAGCGGCGCCGGCGGATGGCCCACAGCAGCGGGCGGCCCCATTCGCCCTGGCCGTTGTCCTCGTTCGGATCGGCGCCGTGGTCCAGCAGCAGGCGCAGGGCCTGCACATCGTCCAGGTCCAGCACGCGGAACAGGGCATTGCTGCCGTCCGCGCGTGCGCCGGCTTTCAGCAGCAGCCGCGTGCATTCGCGGCTGGCGGGCGTGCCTTCCAGCGAGTGGTAGAGCGATTCGCCATCGTTGGGGTCGGCGCCGGCCTGTAGCAGCATCTGCGTCAGTTGCGCATCATGGTTCTGGCCTGCTGCGCCATAGAGGGCCGACAGCCGCTCGGTATCGGAGGGGGACTGCAGCGAGGCGGGTGGCCAGCGGTTGCCCACGGTCTGCAGCGGGTCGGCGCCCGCGTCCAGCAGCCAGCGCGCGCATGCGTGCAGGTGCTCGGTGAATTCGGGCAGGCGCAGCAGGCAGGAATGGGTGACGGCCATCAGCGGCGGCAGCGCCAACGGCCCGCCTGCACGGCGCAGCCAGCCGGGGTCGCTGCGCTCGGCCTCGCGCAGCACGGCCAGATTGCCGGTGGCGCAGGCCACCCAGGGATCACTGCCATCACTGCCCGCAAGTTCCGGCCGCTCGTCCAGCAGGCGCCGGGCCAGCGCGGGTTGCGCGCGGTGCGTGCCGCCCGCCACATCGCCGGCATAGACCAGGGCCAGCCAGTGCAGCCGGGATTTCTCGGGGTCCGCCGCCAGGCGCTGGCATGCCTCGACGTAGCCTGACAGCTCGCTCCATGAAGCGAAACCGTGCTCGCGCGCCACGCAGGACTGGGCGTCGTGCAGCCGCAGGTCCTTGGCGGCGAGCGCCTCATCGGCAAGGCCTTTGGCCGCTGGCAGGTGGGAGCGCATGGACTCCATGGCCTGGGCCGAGCCTGCGCGATAGGCGGCCAGCAGTTGCTTGGCCTGTTTCTTGAGATGGCCCATGTCGGGCCGGGCGGGGATGCGTTTCACAGGGATACCTCCGTGCACGAAGGCCAATGACCTGCAGCTTGGCGCACAAAGGCATGTGGCAAGAGAAAAACGCCGGGAGGCGCATACAGGTGGGTTCAACCCTTCCCGCAGGTCCGGGTGCGGCCTGCACCGCAAGCGCGGATGTTAGCGCAAGGCGACAGTCATCTGGGTGACAGCCGGCAGCCCCTGCTTGCGGGTTCCTACCCGCATGGCGGGCCAGTTGTCTGGCATAGGCTGCGTCGGCAATCCCGCTTGAACCTGATTTTTTGCGCGCGTTTCCCTCAACACCTTCATCCCAAGGAGACAGTCTTATGCGAGCCCTGCGTTGGAATCGTTGGAAGTATCTCGGTCTGCTGGCGGCCACGGGCCTTGCGGCCTGCGGCGGGGGGGACGGTGATGCGCCCGAGGAGACGCGGGCACAGGACAGCCGCAGCTTTGCGCCGGCCAATCCTTCGGCCACCAGCTTCGACGCGCTGGCCGCCGCTTCGGGCGATGTGGTCGACAACGCCAGCACCAGCCGCTGGGCCGGTGTGCTGGAAGGCGCTGCCTACCGCATCGAGGTGCCGGCCAACTGGAATGGCCGCCTGGTGATGTATGCCCACGGCTATGCGGGCGAGGGCAGTGCGCTCAACGTCACCAATCCGTCCATACGCCGGTACCTGATCCAGAACGGCTATGCCTGGGCGGCGTCCAGCTACAGCAAGAACTACTACGACGTGCGCGCCGGCGTGGAGGACACGAATGCGCTGGCGCTGGCCTTCAACCGCCTGGCCGCATCCCACGGCCGGCCGCTGGCGCAGCCGCAGCGCCTGTACATCACCGGCCATTCCATGGGCGGCCATGTCACGGCGGCGGCCATCGAGGCCGAGGCCCAGGCCACCGCGAGGAACAAGGTGCGCTACCAGGGCGCCGTGCCCATGTGCGGCGTGACGGGAGATACCGAACTGTTCGACTACTTCGCCGCGGCCCAGGTCACCGCGCAGGCCATGGCCGGCGTGGCCCAGCGCCCTGTCACCGAGTGGGCCGCCATCCAGGGCCAGGTGACCTCGGCCCTGTTCACCACCTTTCCGTCGGCTCCCACCGCGACGGGGCGCGCCTATCTGTCGGTCATCCAGAACCTCACGGGTGGCCCGCGCCCGCTGTTCGATCTGGGCGTGGCCGTGGGCGGCTCGTTCGCGCCGGTCTGGGGGGTGTTCGGCAGCGATGGCTCGGTCAACGGCATCCTGAACCGCAACGTGGCCGACACCAACCGCTTCACCTACCGCATCGACGGGGATGCCGCGGCCTCGGCCGCGCTCAATGCCGCTGCGCAAAAGCGTACGGCCGCGCCCGATGCCAACCGGCCGCGCCGCGACGGCCTGCGCTGGATTCCCGTGACTTCCGGCGATATCAACATTCCCGTGGTGACCCTGCATACGCTGGGCGATCTGTATGTGCCCTTCAGCATGGAGCAGATCTACCAGCGCCGCGTGGCCGACAAGGGCCGGAGCCAGTGGCTGGTGCAGCGCGCCATCCGCGGCGCATCGCACTGCGACTTCACCGTGGCCGAACAGGTGGAAGCCTTCGATGCCATGGTGCAGTGGGAGCAGGGCGGAGCCAAGCCGGGCGGTGACGATGTGCAGACGGCCGCCACGGTGGCCGCGCCCACCTATGGCTGCCGCTACACGCGCAACACGCTGGGCCCGGATGACAGCACCACCACGCGGCAGTTGCGCGCCGTGATCTCGCAGAACGCGGCAAGCTGCCCGTAGCGCGGAAGGCGGCGCAGGCTGCGCCGCTCAGCGCGGGCTTGCTGGCGCGGTGGGCGCCTGTGCGAGCAGGCGCAGCCCGAACAGCTCGTCCAGCGCCTGCCGGTATTGCTCCATGGCGCGCGACTGAGTGTTGTGGTGGTTGCCGCCTTCGATGAGCACGAAGCGCTTGGGCTCGCTGGCCGCGTCGAACAGCTGGCGGCCCAGCGTGGCGGGGATCAGCGGATCGGCGCTGCCGTGCACGACCAGCAGCGGCGAGCCTATGCCGGCCACCTTGTCGATGGAGGCAAAGCGCTGCGTGATCAGCGGCCCCACGGGCAGCCAGCCCCAGCGGAAGCTGCGGACCACATCGGGAATGCTGGTGAAGGTGGCCTCGACCATGACGCCGGCCTCATCCTGAACGCTGCGCGCCAGGTCGATGGCGATGGCGCCGCCCAGTGAATGGCCGAAGATGAAGCGCGGCCGGTCCGGAGCGTGCCGGCCCAGCCAGTCCCAGCCTGCGCGTGCGTCCTCGGCGGCCGATTCCTCGGACGGCAGGCCGGCGCTGCTCTTGCCAAAGCCCCGGTAGTCGATGGCCAGCACCGAAAAGCCCAGTTCGTGCAGCCGCCGGATGCGCGGCGAGGAGCCGGCAACGTTCCAGCGCGCGCCATGCAGGTACAGCAGCACGGGGGCGTTGCTGGCCGTGGCCGGCTGGGGCAGCCACAGCGCATGCAGGCGGGCGCCGTCCTGCGCTGGCATGTCGATCCAGACATCTTCCATGCCGGCCGTGTTGGCGCCGGGCCAGCTGCGGTCGCTGGGCTGGAAGATCCATTCGCGCTGCTTGGTGTCCAGCACGGAGCAGCCGCTGGCCGCCAGCAGCGCGGCCGCGCCCAGCGCCGCCGTGATCCGGTGCAGGCGCCTTCGGGGCCACAGAAAGGGAAGCATTGAGGGCATGACGCAACAATGGATGCACGGGCCGGCCAAAAGTTCAGCGCCGCTGCCCTGCGGGCCGGCGCTGTCATGGATTGGCGCTATTCTTGCCGCTGGTTCGCGGGCCGACAAGGCGATGCGGACCTCTCTCCACTGTTGATGAGTGAACCTGTATGCCGATACGCCTGGGCCTGGCCGCCAACCGAATCCACCACCAAACCGAGGATGCCGCACTGTTCGGCTGGCTGCGCGCCTGCGAGTCCGGCATCCGCGAGCTGCAGCTGGGCCTGCATGCCGTGGGCCGTACCTTCGACGCCATCCAGGCCGCCGGCATGCTGGCGTCCTACCGGGGCCTGCGCCGCTATCCCTATGGCCGCGAAGGCGGGCTGATGAAGCTGGTGGCCGAGGTGGTGGGCGTGGAAGGCGACGAGCGCACGATTGACGGCGCCATTTATCTGACCGACCCGGTCGATCCGTCCTCCATCTTCCCCGAGGCCGTGGCGCTCAAGCGCCAATGCGTGATCCACGGCAAGCCCTTCCTGTCCACCGTGGCCTCGGCGCGGGACTGGATCGAGATGGAGCGCATCCATGCCGGCCTTCCCAGGGATGCGGGCGCGCAGCGCTTCCACGACTACGCGCAGCAGACGCTGGCGCTGATCGCCCACGATGCGCTCAAGCCCACGATGCTGGATTTCGCGGCGCGCAACTTCGAGCTGCTGTCGCGCTTTGGCCGGCGCGTGGGCACGGGCACCACGGGCCAGCGGCTCAACGAAATGGCCTGGAGCCGTGGCTGGCCCGAGGACCGGCCCTGGGTGGACCGCTACAACAGCGGCCCGCTGGGCGGCGATGCGCAGATCGCCGACCTGGTGCTGGACCGCCGCTGCCAGCGCGTGATCTTCTTCGAGGACCCGCATGTGGCGCGCCAGCACGAGGCCGACATCCAGCTGCTGGAGCGCGCCGTGACCACGGTGACGCACGACACGGTCTGCACCACTTCTCCGGCCGTGGCGCAGCGCTGGTGCGATGCGGCCTTGATGCGCCGCTGAAACCTTCGTCGCGCAGACGACAGCCTTGCGGCCTGCGGGCGGGCGAACACCCGTGACCGGCCGAGGGCTTTCTGCAAGACTGGCCGTTTCCAAAACCAAGGAGACAACGATGGTCAGTCAGCTCTTTCGGCGTTCCCGGCATGCCATGGCCCTGCTGGCCCTGCTGCCCGGCTGGGCGGCAGCCCAGGCCCCCGCAGCGCCCGCGCTGCCGCCGCCCGACAGCGTGCGCCTGGAGCAACTGGGGCTGATGCAGGGCTTTCCTCCGGCCGCAGACAAGCGTGTGGACGTGTCCAACGGCTACCGCTATCCGCAACTGCGCTGGGTGGTGCAGCACCTGCGCGAAATCCAGCCCACGCAGAACATCCGGCGCGGCGCGGCGGCGCCCTCGGCCCTGCCCGAAGCGCCCATGGCCCTGGGCGGCCTGCGCTTTGACGACGACAAGGGCCAGCCCGTCACCGTGGACCAGTGGCTGGACCGCACCTATACCGACGCCATCGTGGTGCTGCACAAGGGGCGGGTGGTCTTCGAGCGCTACCAGAACCAGATGCAGGCCAGCTCGCCGCACCTGCTGTTCTCGGTCACCAAGTCGTTCACCGGCCTGATGGCCGCGCAACTGGCCCACGAGGGGCGCATCGACCCCCAGGCGCTAGTGACGAAGTACGTGCCCGAGCTGGAAGGCTCGGCCTGGGGCGACATGACGGTGCGCCAGGTCATGGACATGACGGGCGCCGTGCGCTTTCGCGAGGACTACACCGACCCCAAGACCGAGATCTTCGGCTACTCCTGGGCCTCGGGCATGCTGCCGCGTCCGCCCGGCTACGCGGGGCCGACCAATGTCTACGACTTCCTCAAAACGCTGCCCAAGGAAGGCACGCATGGCGAGGGCTTTGTCTACCGCACCGTGCACTCCGAGGTGCTGGGCTGGATCGTCTCGCGCGTCACGGGCCGGCGCTGGAGCGATCTCATGAGCGAGAACATCTGGCAGAAGCTGGGCATGCAGGAAGACGCCTATGTGATGGTGGACAGCACCGGCACGCCGCTGCAGGGCGCGGGCCTGAACGCCACGGCGCGTGACCTGGCGCGCGTGGGCGAGATGCTGCGTCTGGGCGGCAGCTTCAACGGCCACAAGATCTTCGACAAGGCGGTGCTGGACGACATTGCGCGCGGCGGCGACCGCGAGCAGTTCAAGTTCCGCGGCATCCAGGCCGCGCGGCCCGGCTACAGCTACCGCAACCAGTGGTGGGTGCTGCACAACGCCGACGGCGCCTACGAGGCCGCCGGCATACACGGCCAGTTCATCCACGTGAACCCGGCCGCGCAGATGGTGGTGGTCAAGCTGTCATCGCACCCGGTGGCGGGCGCGGCCTTCACGCATGCGCTGACGCTCAAGGCCTGGGCGGCGCTGGCCGATGCGGTGCGCGACAGGTAGCAGGAACAGGCAGCAGGAACAGGTCGCAGGCAGCAAAAAAGGCAGCGTGCGCAAACACGCTGCCTTCGGCCCGTGGGCAGGCCGGGCCGGTTTCTGACCGCCTGGCACGGCCCACAATGGAGCGCACGCGTCAGACCTGGCGGCGCCGCATCCGGGTCATGCCGAACAGGGCCAGCAGGGCCGACATGGCTATCAGGCACCACTGCGACAGGGTGGGCACTGCGGTGGTGGTGGCGGCTGCCGCAGGCATGGCCACGACCACGGGGTCGAGGATGGCGCCGTCCTGGGCTCCGTCATCGTCGCCATCACCGCCGTCCGTGACGGTGTAGCTGGCAGTGCCACCGTTGAAGCTGGAAATCTTCACCCACTGGGCAGGCGTTGCCAGCGGCTTCCATTTCAGCAGAACGGCACCTGCGGGCACGTTTGCATGCGTCACCTGCATGGTCAGCGTGTCGCCGACGGTGCAGTCCCGGGTCTCAAACTCCAGCACGGGCCTGGGCATGTCGGGCACGGCCGTGAAGCCGGCGGGCAAGGGGCCGGGCAGGGCGCTGGTGAATGCGACATGGCGGAAGGTGCAGGTGCCATTGGGCTGGCCTTGCGTGAACTGTGTCCTGCTCGTTCCATCGGCGTGCTGTGTGAGGCCGAGAACAGTCACGGAGACGGTGCCGGTTGCGGCTGCGTAGTTCAAGGGATCGCTGCTGGCCTTGGTCCCCCGCACGACGCAGGTGCCCGTGGCCGTGCCGGTCAGCTGGTTGCCGCTGACCGTGCATGGCCCGCTCAGGAGCTGGAAGGCGGGGGCGGCATTGCCTATGCCGCCGCTCAGGGCCAGGGTGGTGGTTTCGCCCACGGCAACGGCTGTCGGCGTCGCGGTCACGGTGGCTGCCTGGGGCTCGGGGATCTTGATGGGATTGAGCGTGTAGCTGCGGTTCAGCGTATTGGCTTTGCTGTCGGTGACCCGGATCGTGAACGAGGTGCTGCCTGCGGCCGTGGGCGTGCCGCTGATCGTGCCTGTGGCGGGGTCCAGTTCAAGTCCTGCAGGCAGCGCTCCGCTTTGCAGTGCAAACGTGTAGGGTGCGCCCAGGCCGCCGGTTGCCGTCAGCGTCCGGGAGTACAGGCTGCCGACCTGGGGGCTGGGCAAGGTCGAGGGGCTGATGCTCAGGGGAATGAAGGGCTCGACGGAAACGGACTGCAGAGCCGCACCCACAATGTCGGCGGCCGAGAAAGTGATTTTCACGGTGCTGCTGTTGGTGATGGGCTCGTCCAGCGCAATGGTGGAGATGCCCACCGGTGCCGTCTTGGTGTACGTCACGGCGCCCGATGTGATGGTCAGTTGCAACGGATTGGCCGTGCTGTTGCGCATCACGAATGATTGGAAATTGATCTTTCCGGTGAGAGCCGACACCGACCAGGATGCAAAGGGATAGGCCGAGCCGCTGATTCGAAAGCTCATCCAGCCGTTGCTGTCGGTGCCGCAGCGGGTGGTGCCGCCGACCATCTGTGCGGAGAAAAAATAGTAGGGCGATGAAGGCGTCGTGTCAGTCGTGGATCTGCAGTTGCCGTTGACATCCAGATCGGGTTTGAAGCCGAGGGATTCGTAGGCGAAGGCATTGCCCAGCGACAGGGCTGCGGCGCCGACGAGCAGCGCTTTGGTGATGGGTCCAGGGAGCATGGGGAACGGGGGTGGAGACAGGGCGCGCTGAGTGTCCTCTCCCGTTGGCCGGCGAATCTGAGCAATTCTGAGAATTGGCTTTCAATAGCGAAGGCCGTCGCGTTTTCTGTGTGCGGGCCAGCCATGAAAAAAGCCCATGCAGCAGGCTGCATGGGCTTTCGTCAGGGATGGGGAGCGTTGATGCTCAGATCACGCCCTGGGCCAGCATGGCGTCGGCCACCTTGACGAAGCCGGCGATGTTGGCGCCGTCGATGTAGCTGACCGTGCCGTCCTCGCGCTTGCCGTACTTCAGGCAGGCGGCGTGGATGCCTTGCATGATCTGCAGCAGGCGGGCATCGACTTCCTCGGCGGGCCAGGACAGGCGGGCCGCGTTCTGGCTCATCTCCAGGCCCGAGGTGGCCACGCCACCGGCGTTGCTGGCCTTGCCCGGTGCGTACAGCACGCCGGCCTTCTCGAAGGCCTTGGCGGCTTCGATGGTCGAGGGCATGTTGGCGCCTTCGGCCACGCAGACCACGCCGTTGGCGATCAGCACCTTGGCGTCTTCCTCGGTCAGTTCGTTCTGCGTGGCGCAGGGCAGGGCCACGTCCACCTTCAGGTGCCACGGCGTCTTGCCGCGCAGGAACTCTGCGCCCACCAGCTTGGCGTACTCGTCCACGCGGCCGTAGCGGTGGTTCTTCACGTCCATGAGGATGGCCAGCTTCTCGGTGGTGAAGCCGTCCTGGTCATACACGGTGCCCGAGGAGTCGGAGACCGACACCACCTTGGCGCCCAGTTGCAGGGCCTTCTCCACGGCGTACTGGGCCACGTTGCCCGAACCCGAGACGGAGACGGTCTTGCCTGCGAAGGACTGGCCGCGCGTGGCCAGCATTTCCTGGGCGAAGTAGACGGTGCCGTAGCCGGTGGCTTCGGGGCGGATCAGCGAGCCGCCGAAGGACAGGCCCTTGCCCGTGAACACGCTGGCGGCGCTGTTGGACAGCTTCTTGTACATGCCGGCCATGAAGCCCACTTCGCGGCCGCCCACGCCGATGTCGCCTGCCGGCACGTCGGTGTCCGGACCCACGTGGCGGAACAGCTCGGTGACGAAGGCCTGGCAAAAGCGCATGACTTCAGCGGGGCTCTTGCCCTTGGGATCGAAGTCCGAGCCGCCCTTGCCGCCGCCCATGGGCAGCGTGGTCAGCGCGTTCTTGAAGGTCTGCTCGAAGGCCAGGAACTTGAGCACGGACAGCGTGACCGAGGGGTGGAAACGCAGGCCGCCCTTGTAGGGGCCGATGGCCATGCTGTGCTGGATGCGGAAGCCGCGGTTGACCTGCACATGGCCCTTGTCGTCGGTCCAGCTCACGCGGAACATGACCACGCGCTCGGGCTCGACCAGACGCTCCAGCAGTCCGTGCTCGGCGTACTTGGGGTTCTTCTCGATGAAGGGCCAGAGGCTTTCCATCACTTCGGTGACGGCTTGCAGGAATTCGGGCTGGCCGGGGTTGCGTTGCGCCACTTCTTCAAGGAATTGGCCGACGGACTCGTACTTCATGGAAAAACCTCTGACTAAAAAACGGCTGCGGGAAGGGGTGAGTGCAAACCAAAATTATGCCAAAAAGTTATGCCGTCATGCATCGTTTTGGTGAGCGGTGCCCGTGCTTGGTGCCTGAATGCCGTTTTTCGGTGCATTTCCAGAGAGGTGCCGACGGTATTTGGTGCATGGGCAGGGCCTGCGTGCCGCAGTGAGCGGGCAGGCTGCGGCCTGGATCAGCCGTATCCAGTGGCGTGCATGGTCATGGCGAATGGGAATGGCTGGCGCCATGCCAGCTGACATGAAGAGTGGCTAGGAAGGCCTTGCAGCCGGACGGGGCTTGGGCCCGCCCGGCCATCCCATCGACGGCCTTTCAGCTGCGCTGCAGCTGGGGATGGCGCGCGAACAGGTCGGCCGCCCAGTCCACGAAGGCCCGCACCTTGGCGCTGAGGTGGCGGTTGGGCGGATAGACCACGTGAATGGGCAGCGGCGGCTGTGTCCATTCGGGCAGCACCTCGACCAGTTCGCCGCTGTCGATCAGCGGCTGGGCAAAGGCCGTGACCAGCTGCGCGATGCCAAAGCCCGCCAGCACGGCGGCCGTGTAGGCATTGCTGTCGTTGGCCGCGATGCGGTAGTTGCCCGCCACCTCGATGGATTCATCGCCCCGCTGGAATTCCAGCGGGTACATGCGCCGCGTATGGCCCGAGAAGAAGGCGACGATCTGGTGCTTCGTATCCAGCTCGGAAGGGTGCTGGGGCACGCCGTGGCGCGCCAGGTAGGCGGGCGAGGCCACGGTGACCCAGTTCATCGAGCCGATGCGCCGCGCCACCAGGGACTGGTCGCTGAGCTCGCCCCCGCGGATCACGCAGTCCACGTTGTCGCTGATCAGGTCCACCAGGCGGTCGCCCACGCCCAGGTCGATCTGTATGTCGGGGTAGCGTTCGCAGAATTCGGTCAGCGCCGGAATGATGATCAGCCGGGCCATGGAGCTGCCCACGTCCAGCCGCAGTCGCCCGCTGGGCGCGGTCTGGGTGTTGACCATGCTGGCTTCGAGATCGTCGAAGTCGTTGAGCAGGCGTGCCGCGCGTTCGTAGTAGGCCGCGCCATCGGGCGTGACGGTGACGCGCCGCGTCGTGCGGTTGAGCAGCTTGACGCGCACGCGCGCCTCCAGCGCCTGTATCTGTTTGGTGACCGTGCCCTTGGGCAGGTCGAGCGAATCGGCGGCGCGGGTGAAGTTGCCGGCTTCCACCACGCGAACGAAGACACGCATGGCCTGGATCTGGTCCATGGAAAGTTGCTCCTGCAGCGCCCGGCAAGGGAATGCCGGCTCAGCGGAATTCTCACATGCGCGGTATCGGGCGATTGTTCGTGAAACGGAAACAGAGCGATGGCTGCGTTGCTATTTCAGACATGGCCGGCGCCGCCTATATTCCAACCATCGACCATTGCCGCAGGTTCGCGCCATGTCCACTTCCCCGTCGCTTCCGAACGGCCCCGCCGCCGGGGCGCAGATTGCCGAAACAGAATTCTCCATCGAGCTGCCCGAGCACGGCACCGTGGCTGCGCGCGCCTATGGCCAGCGCAGGCCCGGCACGGTCTCGCCGCTGGTGCTGCATTTCCATGGCGGCACCTTTGTCTGCGGCACGCTGGACAACGGGCGCTACATCGGCCGGCTGCTGGCCGAGGCGGGCGCCGTCGTGGTGTCGCTGGCCTACCCGCTGGCGCCCGAGCATCCGTTTCCCCAGCCCATCGAGGTGGGCTACGCCGTGCTGCAGTGGCTGTACAAGCACCGCGTGAAGATGGCGGGCAAGGGCGCACCGCTGTTCCTCGCGGGTGAAGAAGCCGGCGGCAACCTGGCCGCTGCCGTGGCCGTGATCTCGCGCGACCGGGGCCATCCGCCGCTGGCGGGCCAGATCCTGGTGTCGCCCATGCTCGATCCCTGCACCGGCACCGCCTCGCAGCGCGAGGCAACGCCCGAGGCCGGCGAATGCCGCTGGGCCACGGGCTGGCGCGAGTACCTGAGCTGCCCCAAGGACGCCATGCATCCCTATGCCGTGCCCGGCAGCTCGCTGCGCCTGGCCCAGCTGCCGCCGGCCCTGGTGCTGGTGGGTGGTGACGACCCGCTGCGCGATGAGGCCCAGGCCTATGCGGCCCGCCTGCGCGCGGCCGGGGTGACAGCCAGTAGCCATGTGCTGCCCAGCGCGTCGAACTGGCCGCAGGCCCTGTCCGAGGCCGAGGCCTGTACGGCCTGCAGCGCCGCCGTGTCCCAGCATGTGCATGACTTCTTCGAGGCCACCATGAACAAGCCCGCAGCACCGGGCTAGGCCCCGCGCCGCCGCAGCCGGCGACACCTGCTGCCCCGTTTTCCCCTTCCGCCTTCCCGGCGCGTTCAGGCGCCGGGCGGGCATCGTGTTCCCTGAATTTCGCAAAAACCACCATGTCCACCGAATCCACCTCATCCTCTTCTTCCGTCTCGGCCCAGCGCAAGGGCTGGAGGCTGCCTGCCGCCGCTGCGGCCATCCTCGCCGTCAGCGCCGGCCTGTTCGGCCTGCATGGCTTCGATGCCAAGGCCGATGACGCGCCCGCCAGCGCCCAGCCCGCCGCCACGCCCGTGTCCGTGGCCACGGTCGCCGAAAGCGAGGTCACCGCCTGGGACGAGTTCTCGGGCCGCCTTGAAGCCGTGGAGCGCGTGGACATCCGCTCGCGCGTGGCCGGCGCCGTGCAGGCCGTGCACTTTCGCGAGGGCGCGCTGGTCAAGCAGGGCGAGCTGCTGATCACCATCGATCCCGCACCGTATGCGGCCGAGGTCGAGCGTGCCGAAGCGCAGGTGGCCTCGGCCCAGGCACGCCAGTCCTATGCGCGCAGCGAGCAGGAGCGCGCACGCCGCCTGTGGGACGAGCGGGCGATTGCCCAGCGCGAGCTGGACGAGCGCATCAACGCAGGCAGCGAGGCCGAGGCCAATCTGCGCGCGGCCCAGGCATCCCTGCAATCGGCGCGGCTGAACCTGGGCTACACCCAGGTGCGCGCCCCCGTGTCGGGCCGCATCGGCAAGCGCGAGATCACCGTGGGCAACCTGGTGGCCGCAGGCCCGGGCGCGCCGGTGCTGACCACGCTGGTCTCGGTCAGCCCCATCTATGCAAGCTTTGATGCCGATGAGCAGGTCATCACGCGCGCGCTCAAGGAGCTGGGCGGCGGCGCGGGCAACCGCGCCAAGATCGACAGCATTCCCGTGCAGATGGGCACGGCCACGGCCGGCAGCACGCCCTTCGAGGGCCGGCTGCAGCTGATCGACAACCAGGTCGATGCCCGAAGCGGCACGGTGCGCGTGCGCGCCGCCTTCGACAACAAGGACGGCGCCCTCATGCCCGGCCAGTTCGCCCGCATCCGCATGGGCCAGGCGCGCGACAGCAGCATGCTGCTGGTCAGCGAGCGCGCCATCGGCACGGACCAGAGCAAGAAGTACGTGATGGTGGTGGGCGGCGACAACAAGGCCGTGTACCGCGAGGTGGCCCTGGGCGCCTCGGTCAACGGCCTGCGCAACGTGACCCAGGGCCTGCAGCCCGGCGAGCGCGTGGTCGTCAACGGCCTGCAGCACATCCGCCCCGGCGCCCTGGTCGCGCCCAAGGAGGTGTCCATGGATGCGCGGGCCGATGCCCGCCAGCCGGGCACCCGGCAGGCAGCCGAACAAGTGGCTGACGCAACCAAGTCCTGATCTAGCCGCACACCTTTCCTGCCTCTGAAATGCCGCCTGACCGCAGGCGGCATGGGCCGCGCTTTGCCGTGGCGGAGCCAAACACCATGAACCTATCCAAATTCTTCATTGACCGGCCGATCTTCGCAGGCGTGCTTTCGCTGCTGATGCTGATCGCCGGCCTGATCGCCATGGGCGGGCTGCCGATCTCGGAATACCCCGAGGTCGCGCCGCCGTCCGTGGTGGTGCGCGCCCAGTACCCGGGCGCCAATCCCAAGGTGATCGCCGAGACCGTGGCCACGCCGCTGGAAGAGCAGATCAACGGCGTCGAAGGCATGCTCTACATGGGCAGCCAGGCCACCAGCGACGGCGTGATGACGCTGACCGTCACCTTCCGCCTGGGTACCGACCCCGACAAGGCGCAGCAGATGGTGCAAAACCGCGTCTCGCAGGCCGAGCCGCGCCTGCCGGAAGAGGTGCGCCGCCTGGGCATCACCACGGTCAAGAGCGCACCCGACCTGACCATGGTGGTGCACCTGGTCTCGCCCAACCAGCGCTATGACATCAACTACCTGCGCAACTACGCGGTGCTGAACGTGAAGGACCCGCTGGCGCGCATCGAGGGCGTGGGTCAGATCCAGATCTTCGGCGGTGGCGACTACGCCATGCGCGTGTGGCTGGACCCGCAGAAGGTGGCGCAGCGCGGCCTGTCGGCCAGCGATGTGGTGGCTGCCATCCGCGGCCAGAACGTGCAGGCTGCGGCCGGCGTGGTCGGCGCCTCGCCGGGGCTGCCGGGCGTGGACATGCAACTGTCCATCAACGCCCAGGGCCGCCTGCAAAGCGAGGAGGACTTCGGCGACATCATCGTCAAGAGCGGCTCCGACGGCGCCGTGACCCGCCTGCGCGACATCGGCCGCCTGGAGATGGGCGCGGCCGACTATTCGCTGCGCTCGCTGCTGAACAACGACCCGGCCGTGGGCATGGGCGTGTTCCAGGCGCCGGGCTCCAATGCGCTGGAGATCTCGGCCAACGTGCGCAAGACCATGGAGGCCCTGAACAAGAACATGCCCGAGGGCCTGGAATACCGCATCGCCTACGACCCCACGCAGTTCGTGCGCGCCTCCATCGAATCGGTGGTGCACACGCTGCTGGAGGCCATCGTGCTCGTGGTGCTGGTGGTGATCCTGTTCCTGCAGACCTGGCGCGCCTCCATCATCCCGCTGCTGGCCGTGCCGGTGTCGGTGATCGGCACCTTCGCCGTGCTGCATCTGCTGGGCTTTTCCATCAACGCGCTGAGCCTGTTCGGCCTGGTGCTGGCCATCGGCATCGTGGTGGATGACGCCATCGTCGTGGTCGAGAACGTGGAGCGCAACATCGAGGCGGGTCTCACGCCGCGCAACGCCACCTACCGCGCCATGCGCGAGGTGTCCGGGCCCATCATCGCCATCGCCCTGGTGCTGGTGGCGGTGTTCGTTCCGCTGGCCTTCATCAGCGGCCTCACGGGCCAGTTCTACAAGCAGTTCGCGGTGACCATCGCCATCTCCACGGTGATCTCGGCCATCAACTCGCTGACCCTGTCGCCCGCGCTGGCGGCCCTGCTGCTGCGCGGGCACGATGCGCCCAAGGACGCGCTGACGCGCGGCATGGACCGGGCCTTCGGCTGGCTGTTCCGCGGCTTCAACCGCATGTTCCACCGGGGCTCCGAGGCCTACAGCGGCGGCGTGGGCCGCGTGATCTCGCGCAAGGCGCTGATGCTGGCCATCTACCTGGCGCTGATCGCCGTGACCTTCGGCCTGTTCAAGGCCGTGCCTTCGGGCTTCGTGCCCGCGCAGGACAAGCAGTACCTGATCGGCTTTGCCCAACTGCCCGACGGTGCCACGCTGGACCGCACGGACGAGGTGATCCGCCGCATGGGCGAGATCATGAAGGACAACCCCAACGTGGAGGACACCATCGCCTTCCCGGGCCTGTCCATCAACGGCTTCACCAACAGCTCCAACTCGGGCATCGTCTTCGCCACGCTCAAGCCCTTTGACGAGCGCAAGCGCGCCGACCAGAGCGGCGGCGCCGTGGCCGGCCAGCTGAACCAGGCCTTCGCAGGCATCCAGGACGCCTTCATCGTCATGTTCCCGCCGCCACCCGTGGCGGGCCTGGGCACGACGGGCGGCTTCAAGCTGCAGCTGGAAGACCGCGCCTCCCTGGGCTATGACCAGATGGACGCGGCCGTGAAGGCCTTCATGGCCAAGGCCTACCAGACGCCCGAGCTGACCGGCATGTTCACCAGCTGGCAGGTCAACGTGCCCCAGCTGTATGCCGACATCGACCGCACCAAGGCGCGCCAGCTCGGCGTGCCGGTGACGGACATCTTCGACACCATGCAGATCTACCTGGGCAGCCTGTATGCGAACGACTTCAACAAGTTCGGCCGCACCTACAGCGTCCGCGTGCAGGCCGACGCGCCCTACCGCGCGCGTGCCGAGGACGTGGGCATGCTCAAGGTGCGCTCCAGTTCGGGCGAGATGATTCCGCTGTCGGCGCTGATGAAGGTGGACTCCAGCTTCGGCCCCGAGCGCGCCATGCGCTACAACGGCTACCTCACGGCCGACATCAACGGCGGTGCCGCACCGGGCTTCTCTTCGGGCCAGGCGCAGGACGCCATCAAGCGCATCGCGGCCGAGACCCTGCCCAAGGGCATCGATTTCGAATGGACCGACCTGACCTACCAGGAAATCCTGGCCGGCAATTCGGCGGTGATCGTGTTCCCGCTGGCCCTGCTGCTGGTCTTCCTGGTGCTGGCCGCGCAGTACGAGAGCCTGACCCTGCCGATTGCCATCATCCTGATCGTTCCCATGGGCCTGCTGGCGGCCATGACCGGCGTGTGGCTGTCGGGTGGCGACAGCAATGTCTTCACGCAGATCGGGCTCATCGTGCTGGTGGGGCTGAGTGCGAAGAACGCCATCCTGATCGTGGAGTTCGCACGGGAGCTGGAGTTCGAGGGCCGCACGCCCATACAGGCTGCCATCGAGGCCAGCCGGCTGCGCCTGCGCCCCATCCTGATGACCTCGCTGGCCTTCGTCATGGGCGTGCTGCCCCTGGTGCTGTCCACGGGCGCCGGCTCGGAAATGCGCCGTGCCATGGGCGTGGCCGTGTTCTCGGGAATGATCGGGGTGACGGCCTTCGGCCTGTTCCTGACGCCCGTGTTCTACGTGCTGATGCGCCGCCTGGCAGGCAACCGGCCGCTCAAGCAGCATGGTCCAGAGATGGAGGAAGAGGCCTCTGCACACGCACCCGTCCACGGCCATGCCTCGGGTGGCGGCGCGCTGCCCATGCCCTCTGCTGCGCGTGGCGAGCATGAATGAGCCCACACCACAAGAACAGGAACCGATCATGAAGATCCCATCGCTTTCGAAACTGTCCAGGCGTCTGCTGCCCCTGGTGGCGGCGCTGGCCCTGGCCGGCTGCGCCAGCGTGTCCCAGAGCCTGCCCGAGCTGCCGGCGGCCCCCGCCTTCAAGGAGCAGGGCGCCGCGCCACAGGCGGGCTGGACCCAGGCCCTGCCCGCCGAAGCCCAGGCACGCGGCCAATGGTGGCTGGCCTTTGCCGACCCGGCGCTGAACGCGCTGGTGGACAAGGCCACGCTGGACAACCAGGGCATCCAGGCTGCGGCCGCACGCCTGGCCGAGGCCCGCGCCCTGGCGCGCAGCGCCAATGCCGAGCGCCTGCCCCAACTGGGCCTGGGCGCAGGGGCCACGCGCGGCGCGGGGCTGGACAAGGCCTCGGGCACGCGGCCTGCCACCCTGGTCAATGCGGGACTGAACCTGTCGTATGAGGTCGATCTGTTCGGCCGCATTTCCCAGGCGGCCGACGCATCGCGGCTGGACGCCGAGGGCCGCGAGGCCCTGCTGCAAAGCACGCGGCTGGCCGTGCAGGCCGAGGTCGCGCAGACCTATCTGCAGCTGCGCGCACTGGACGCCGAGCGCGCCCTGATGCGCGAGACCGTGGAGGCCTACCGCGATACGCTGCGCCTGTCGGAGCGAAGGCTGCAGGCCGGCGACATTGCCGAGCTGGACGTGGCGCGCATCCAGGCCGAGCTGTCGGCCACCGAATCGGATGCGCTGGCGCTGGACCGCCAGCGCGCCCAGGTCGAGCATGCGCTGGCCGTGCTGGTGGGTGACTCGGCCTCGCGCTTCGGCCTGGGCGAAGGCGCCTGGACCACGGCTCTGCCCTCCATCCCAGCCGGCGTGCCGGCCACGGTGCTCATGCGCCGGCCCGACATCTCGGCTGCGCAGCGCGCCGTGTTCGCCGCGCAGTCGCGCGTGGGCGTGGCGAAGACGGCATGGTTCCCCAGCATCTCGCTGACCGGCGCGGCCGGCCATGCCTCGCCCGAGGTGGGTGACCTGTTCAAGTGGTCCATGCGCTCCTGGGGCGTGGGCGCCCTGCTGTCGCTGCCGCTGTTCGACGGCGGCCGGCGCGAGGCCGGCGTGCAGGCCGCAGGCGCGCAGCTCGACGCCGCGCTGGCCGCCTACCGCCAGCAGGCGCTGGTGGCCTTCCAGGAGGTGGAGGACCAGCTGTCGTCCATCCGCATCCTGCAGGAGCAGTCCACCGTGCAGGGCCAGGCCGTGGTGGCCGCCAAGCGTGCCACCAGCCTTTCGGACACGCGCTACCGCAATGGCTACGTCAGCCAGCTTGACCTGCTGGATGCGCGCCGCAGCGAACTGCGCAACCGCCGCCAGGCGCTGCAGGTGAAATCCGCTCAGTACCAGGCCGCCGTGGGCCTGATCCGGGCGCTGGGCGGGGGCTGGGATGTGCCGGCTGACGTGCCGGTGGCCCAGGCCGCGCTGCGCTGAGGCACCCTCAGGCCAGCACGTCGATGGAGCGGAACACGCGCTGCAGCACCGAGTCCGGGCTGTGGCGGCAGGCGTGGACCTGCTCCATGAGGTGGTGCACGAAGCGCTCGGCCACCCAGGGCAGGGGGCCGTGGCCGCGCTGGACCACGCCCACCGTGTGGGGCTCGAACTGCTCGCGCAGAGACAGCGGCACCAGGGTGCCCTGGGGTACGCCCGATTCGATCAGCGGCCAGGGGCACAACGAGAGCATGTCGCTGTGCGCGATCAGGTGCAGCAGCAGCGATGCCGAATGCACCAGGTGGATGTGGCCCACGGGCACGGGCAGGCCGTGGCGCAGGAACAGGCGCCGCACCAGGTCGTCTTCTTCAGGCGGCGTGTAGTTGAGCAGCCAGTCGCAGTCCATCAGCTCGGCCAGCGAACGGGCGCCTGCCAGCGGGTGGCCGGTGCGGGCCACGACGGTGGTGTCATAGCGGAACAGCGGCGTGCCATGCAGGTCGCCGCCCGAGGGGCCCGAGGGCACGCGGTCGATCAGCAGGTCCAGCGTGCCTTCGCGCAGGCGCGGATGGGCCACGGCCGACAGGCCCTCGAACAGTTCCAGCCGCACCTGGGGCAGTTCGGCGCGGAAGGCGCGCAGCACATGGGGCAGCAGGCTCTGGCCCACCCAGGGCGTCACGCCCACGGACAGGCGCGCCACGGCGCAGGTGTCGCGCAGGCGGGCCATTTCATCCTCGGCCTGGGCCATCTGCCCGGTGATCAGCTGGGCGTGGCGCAGCAGCGTGCGCCCGGCCGGCGTGAGGACGATGCCGCTGCTCTGGCGCTCGAACAGCGCAAGGCGGTGGCCTTCCTCCAGTTCGCGCAGGGCCTGGGTGATGGCCGACTGCGTGATGCCCAGCGCGCGTGACGCGGCGCGCACGCTGCCGCAGCCGGCCACGGCGACGAGGTAGCGCATCTGGTGCAGCTTCATTGCGGGGCCGGCATCGGGGTGGGGCTGGGAATGCATGGGCCGATCTTGCAGGTTTCATACCATGTGTGCCATGCCCGTGATTGGCGCGTGCAGGTGTTCGGGGATGACAGGCAATGCCTGGCAGGGCAGGCGCTGGCGGTCTTCCTCCCGCTGCCCACGCTTCCTAGACTGCGGGCATGAACATTGAACCGCCCGTTTCCACCACGGCCGAAGCCGCGGATCCGGTGCTTGCCGGCATACGCGCCACGCAGGCCGAGATGGTGGCCCTGCGCCATCACCTGCATGCCCATCCCGAGCTGGCCTTCGAGGAGTTCGCCACCAGCGACTTGGTGGCCGAGCGCCTGGCCTCCTGGGGCTATGAAGTGCACCGGGGCCTGGGGGGCACGGGCGTGGTCGGCACGCTGCGCTGCGGTACGGGCACGCGCCGGCTGGGCCTGCGCGCCGACATGGACGCGCTGCCCATCCACGAGCAGACCGGCCTGCCATATGCCAGCCGCCACGCGGGACGCATGCACGCCTGCGGGCATGACGGCCATACCGCCATCCTGCTGGCCGCCGCGCGCGAGCTGGCCCAGGCGCGCGGCTTCGACGGCACGCTGAACCTGATCTTCCAGCCTGCCGAGGAGGGCCTGGGCGGGGGCCGCAAGATGGTGGAGGACGGCCTGTTCGATCTGTTCCCCTGCGATGCCATCTTTGCGCTGCACAACATGCCGGGCTTTGCCGAGGGGCAGTTCGGCTTTCGCGAGGGCTCGTTCATGGCTTCGTCGGACACGGTGATCATCACCGTGCGCGGCAAGGGCGGCCATGGCTCGGCCCCCCATCTGTCGGCCGACCCGGTGGTGGCGGCGGCCCACCTGGTGCTGGCGCTGCAGACCGTGGTCTCGCGCAATGTCGATCCGCGTGACATGGCCGTGGTCAGCGTGGGCGCCATCCATGGCGGCGATGCGCCCAACGTGATCCCTGGCGAGGTGGAGCTGCGCCTGTCCGTGCGCGCCTACCGGCCCGAGGTGCGTGCCCTGCTGCGCGAACGCATCACCGCGCTGGCCCATGCCCAGGCCGCCACGCTGGGGGCCGAGGCCGTGGTGGACTACCGCTGGCGCTATCCGGCCCTGGTCAACGACACGGCCAGCACGGTCTTCGCCCGCGAGGTGGCGCGCGACTGGCTGGGCGAGCAGGCGCTGATCCCCGACCTGCAGCCACTGACGGGCAGCGAGGACTTCTCCTTCATGCTCGAACAATGCCCGGGCAGCTATCTGATCGTGGGCAACGGCGTGGGCGACACGCATGGCACGGGCGGCTGCATGGTCCACAACCCCGGCTACGACTTCAACGACCGCATCCTGCCGCTGGCAGCCACCTACTGGGTGAAGCTGGCCCGGCGTTTTCTGTCCGCCGCCTGAGGCGCCGCGCCCGCACCGGATTCCTTTCACGACTTCACCTGCGATTGCCACCATGCGCACTGCATTTCCTCTCTCCTCCGAGGCCCGCCAGGTCCTGAGCCGCCGCAGTCTTCTGGGCGCCGCCGCGCTGGGGCTGGCCTTGCCGGCTGCTGCACAGGTCGGCTTTCCTGCCAAGCCCTTGAAGCTGGTCGTCGGATACCCGGCCGGTGGTTCGGTGGACCTGGCCGCCCGCGTGGTGGGCGATGCGCTGGCCGCGCGGCTGCGCGGCACGGTGGTGGTGGACAACGTGGGCGGGGCGGCGGGTGCCATTGCGGCCCAGCGCGTGGCCTCGGCACCGGCCGATGGCTACACGCTGCTGATGGGGGCCAGCAACGAGCTGGTGGCCACGCGCATCGTCAACCCCGCGCAGCGCTACGACGGCCGCCGCGATTTCACGCCGCTGGGCCTGGTGGCCACCGGCCCGCTGATCCTGGCCGCACGCCCGGGCCTGGGCGTGAAGAGCATGGCCGACTTGCTGGAGCTGGCGCGCCGCCAGCCCGGCAAGCTCAGCTACGGCAGCTCGGGCGTGGGGTCGACCCTGCATTTCGCGGGAGAGCTGTTCAAGCAGCGCGCCGGTGTTTCCATCACCCATGTGCCCTACCGCGGCGTGGCGCCGTTGACCAGCGACCTGGCGGGCGGCAGCCTGGACCTGGCCATGCTCTCGCCCACGGCGGCGCAACCGTTTTTGCAGAGCGGGCGCATCGTGCCGCTGGCGGTCACCAGCGCGCAGCGCCTGTCCGCCTTGCCCCAGGTTCCGGCCATGGCCGAGCTGGCGCCGCTGCGCGGTTATGAATTGGTGGGCTGGTTTGCGCTGATGGCGCCGCGCGGGCTGCCCGCCGCCACCGCGCAGCGCATCACGGCGGCCCTGCAGGAGGCGCTGGCCGAGCCCGCCGTGCGCAAGCGCCTGGAAGATGCAGGCATGGTGCCCGCCTCGGGCCGCGAGGACCTGGCGCACCTGATCGCCGAGGAAGACCGCAAATACGAGCAGCTGGCGGCCTTCGCGAACATGCGCGACTGACGGCGTTGACGGTGTAGACGGTGCTGGCGGCAGCCGGGCAGGTTCAGCGACCGCGCAGGAACAGCGCGTCCAATTCCTTCATGCTCATCTGCCGCCAGGTGGGGCGGCCGTGGTTGCATTGGTCGGAGCGCTCGGTGACTTCCATCTGGCGCAGCAGGGCGTTCATCTCGTCCAGCGTCAGGCGGCGGTTGGCGCGCACGGCGCCGTGGCAGGCCATGGTGGCCAGGATCTCATTGCGCGCGCGCTGCACCACGGTGCTGGCGTCGTGCTGGGCCAGCTCGGCCAGCACGCTGCGCGCCAGCTCCACGGCATCGCCCTGGGCCAGGGTGGCGGGCACGGCACGCACGGCCAGCGTCTTGGGCGAGAAGGGGGAAACCTCCATGCCCAGGGCCTGCAGCGTGTCGCCATGGGCCTCGGCCGTGGCCACCTCCTCGGGCGTGGCGGCGAAGGTGGCGGGAATCAGCAGCGGCTGGCTGGGGATCTGCTCTGCCGCGTTGACGGCATTCTTGAGCTGCTCGTAGACGATGCGCTCGTGCGCCGCATGCATGTCCACCACGACCATGCCCTGGGCGTTCTCGGCCAGGATGTACACGCCGTGGATCTGGGCGACGGCGCGGCCCAGGGGCCAGATGGTTTCTTCGGCAGCGGCAGGGGTGTCCGCTGCCGGGGGCGTGAAGTTCGCAGGTGAAGGCTCGGTGACGGTGACTGGCTGTGGCTGTGCAGCGGGTGCATAGCTGGCGGGCACATCGCCGGCAGGCCATTGCACGCCGGGCGTGTCCACCGCGACTTCGGCGGCACCGGCAGTCTGCATGGCCGTCTGGGCAGGAAGCGCCACGGGGGCCGGCGCGGGTTCACGCATGGGTGCCCACAGGCCCGCCATGTTGCTGACCTTGTGGCCGCCCTGTTCATCGCCAAAGCTCATGCGCGCCTGGGGCCAGGCGGGAGCCGCCACCTTGGGCGCGGTGGCCGGTGCGGCAGGGGCCAGCTCCGGGGTGCGGGCGGCTTCCTCGGCGGCAGCGGCGGCGGCGGCCGCCGCGCGCGGGGCGGCCAGCGCGTTCTCTATGGCGTGGCGCACGGCCTGGTGCACCTCGCGGCTGTCGCGAAAGCGCACCTCGATCTTGGTGGGGTGCACGTTCACGTCCACGCGCGCAGGATCGATCTCCACATACAGCGCATAGACAGGCTGCTTGTGGCCGTGCAGCACATCCTCGTAGGCGCTGCGCGAGGCGTGGGTCAGCACCTTGTCGCGCACGAAGCGGCCATTGACGTAGCAGAACTGGTGGTCGGGCCGGGAGCGCGCCGCATCGGGAATGCCCGCGCGGCCCGTGACGTGAACGGCGCCCGACCAGTGCTCCACCGTCACGGAGTTCTGCACGAAGGCGTCGCCCAGCACATCGCCCAGGCGGCGCGCAAGGGCTTCATCCGACATGCTGCCGGCGGCACGCCACTGCTCGACCAGCTTGCCTTCGTGCCAGATGGCAAAGCCCACGTCGGGCCGGGCCAGCGCATGGCGGCGCACGGACTCGATGCAGTGGGCCAGCTCCGTGGCGTCGCTCTTGAGGAATTTGCGGCGGGCCGGCGTGGAGAAGAACAGCTCCTTGACCTCGACCGTCGTGCCCT
Organism: Delftia sp. SD018; assembly: GCF_017355445.1. Classification (NCBI taxonomy): domain Bacteria; kingdom Pseudomonadati; phylum Pseudomonadota; class Betaproteobacteria; order Burkholderiales; family Comamonadaceae; genus Delftia; species Delftia sp. SD018. Next base: position 119,719 of record NZ_JADDRN010000004.1, on the reverse strand, counting down.
GGTTGCGGGCGGCGGGGCGCAGCTCGCCGCTGCGCGCATCGAGCAGATAGGCCGAGTCCTGGCCCGCAGGGCGCGAGAGGATGGATGCCTCGGACACCGAGCAGATGGCCGCCAGCGCCTCGCCGCGAAAGCCCATGGTGGCCACGGTCTCCAGGTCGTGCAGATCGGTGATCTTGCTGGTGGCATGGCGGCGCAATGCCACGGGCAGCTCATCGCGCGGGATGCCGCCGCCGTCGTCCTCCACCGAGATCAGCCGCACGCCGCCGGCCAGCAGCCGCACGTTGATCTGGCGGGCGCCCGCATCCAGTGCGTTGTCCACGAGTTCGCGCACCACCGAGGCAGGGCGCTCGACGACTTCGCCGGCCGCGATCTGGCTGATCAGCTCGTCGGGCAGGTCGCGGATGGGGCGGCGGGGGAGGGTGTCGGAGGAGGGGATGGATGCGTTCACGAGGCAATTCTAGGGGCTCGCATCCACCGCTTGCGGGCTGTGGGAATGGGGTGTGCGGCGCCGGCGCCCGCAAAAAAAAGGAGCCGCGAAAGCGGCTCCAAGAGGCGTCCCCGGCAACAAAGGCCGGAGCCGGGGGCACTCTTTGAATGAGGGTGGCCGCAGGGTCAGCGGCGGCGGCCTGCGCGGTCGCTGTTGCTGCCCATCTGGTTGCCGACCAGCGCACCGGCCGCGGCGCCGCCCACGGTGCCCAGCGTGGTGCCGAACAGCGCGCTGCCCAGCACGCCACCGGCCACGGCGCCCACGCCCGTGCCCAGTTGCGCATTGTTGGGGCGGTGGGCGCAGCCGCCCATCGCGAGCGCGCCGGTCAGCAGGGCGGCGATGGCCAGGGTGCGGCCCATCGTGGAGCCGGACTGGCGTTCGGACTTGTGCGCGAAAGTGCGAAGGGTCTTGTTCATGGCTTGCTTCCTTGTGTCTTGGCGATGGTGGTGAGGCCGGGCCGGCATTGCCGACGGCATGGAAGCACTTTGCCTGCAAAAAGCTGACGCATTCATGAGTTTTTCGTAGAGTTTTATCAAGTTGTGTAACAAAACAAGCTTGATTTCAAGCATTTGTAGATTCCTGCAAGCGCCGGTATGTGCGATGGCGTGACCGGCTCCGGCTCGGCCGTGGGGGCATGTCGGCGAAGTACAGTACGGGCCGGTGCGGCGCCCGCCGCGGAGGACTCTCTTTTGGAAATCATTCAGTTCCTGATCGACTTCATCCTGCACATCGACAAGCATCTGGAGGCCTTTGTCGTGGCCTATGGACCCTGGGTGTATGCGCTGCTGTTTCTCATCGTCTTCGTGGAGACGGGCGTGGTGGTCATGCCCTTTCTGCCCGGCGACTCGCTGCTGTTCATCGTCGGCGCGCTGTGCGGCGTCGGCCTCATGGACTATTCGATCGCCTGCACCGTGCTGCTGGTGGCGGCCGTGCTGGGCGACCAGTGCAACTACACCATCGGCCGCTACATAGGGCCCAAGGTGTTCCAGTGGGAGGACTCGCGCTGGTTCAACCGCCGCGCCTTCGACCAGGCCCACGCGTTCTACGAGCGCTATGGCGGCATCACCATCGTGCTGGCCCGCTTCATGCCGTTCATCCGCACCTTTGCGCCCTTCGTGGCCGGGGTGGCCGCGATGAACCGGGGCAAGTTCACTGCCTTCAATGTGGGCGGGGCGATTGTCTGGGTGTTCGGCATCAGCGCAGCCGGCTATTTCTTCGGCAACCTGCCCTGGGTGCGCGAGAACCTGGAGAAGATCATCTGGGGCCTGATCCTGGTGCCGGGCCTGATCGCCATCTTTGGCGCCTGGCGCGCGGGGCGCGCGCCCAAGACGGCCGCCTGAGCTTTCAGCGCATAGAAAAAACCCCTTGCACCTTCATGGCGCAAGGGGTTTTTTCATGGAGCGGGAGTGGGGATCAGCGGCGGTCGTTGCGCTTGCCCACCTCGTTACCGATCAGTGCACCGGCGGCTGCACCGCCCACGGTGCCCAGCGTGCTGCCGAACAGGGCATCCCCCACGACACCACCGGCCACGGCGCCTACGCCGGTACCGATCTGTGCACTGCTGGGATTGGTGGAACAGCCGGCAGAGAACAGGGCAATGGCTGCTGCGGCGGCAATGGAATAAAGGCGTGTCTTCATGTTCATCTCCTGTGATGGCCTGCCTTGTCGCCGTGAGTGGCGTGTGGCGCAAGCACTGTGTGGAACATGTTTGCATGCTCTCATTCAGGGCTTGCGTCAGCGGTAGGAGATCTGCCCGAGCTGCCGCCGGGCGGCTCGGAAGTGTCGCGTCTTTACCGTCCGACAGCGGCTGCGGGCGGCATCGCCCGCGGCCTTCGCCTGGCTCTGTCAGACGGAGCGGCTGCGTGCCAGCGGCGGGTTGTGCGCGAAGTAGTTGCGGATGCCGCGCATCAGCGCGTCGGCCAGTTGCACCTGGTAGGCGCTGCTGCGCAGCCGGGCCTCTTCCTCGGGGTTGCTGATGAAGGCGGTTTCCACCAGCACGCTGGGAATGTCGGGCGCCTTGAGCACGGCAAACCCGGCCTGCTCCACGCGCGGCTTGTGCAGCTTGGCCATGTTGCCGATCTCGCCGAGCAGGGCGCCGCCGAGCTTGAGGCTGTCCTTGATCTGGGCCGTGGTGCTCATGTCCAGCAGCATGCGCTGCACATGCTGGTCCTGCGAGCCCATGTTCAGGCCACCGACGATGTCGGACTGGTTTTCCTTGTTGGCCAGCCAGCGCGCGGCCGTGCTGGAGGCGCCCTTGTCGCTGAGCGCAAAGACACTGGCACCACGCGCGGCCGGCGTGGTGAAGGCGTCGGCGTGGATGCTGATGAACAGGTCGGCCTGCACGCGCCGGGCCTTTTCCACGCGCGTGGCCAGGGGCACGAAGAAGTCGGCATCGCGCGTCATGAAGGCGCGCATGGGGCTGCCGCCGATGCGGGTGTCGTTGATGCGGTCGCGCAGCAGGTGGGCGATCTTGAGCACCACGTCCTTTTCACGCGTGCCGCTGGGGCCGGTGGCGCCGGGGTCCTCGCCGCCGTGGCCGGGGTCCAGCGCCACGATGATGATGCGGTCGGTCTGGCGCGAGGTGGCGATGTTGGGCGCGGCAATGGGGGCAGGGGCCGGAACGGGCGCAGGCGCGGGAGGGCGAGGCGCCGGGGCCGGAGCGGCAGGGGAAGGTGCCTGTGCCACCACGGCGGGCGGTGCAGGCGTCTTGCCGCCGGAGCCGCTGCTGTGCTGGGCGATCAGGTCGCCCAACGGGTCGGGGCCTGGCGCCGTGGAGCCTGAGGGCCGGGGCAGCGGTGGTGGAGGCGGCGGGGGGGCCGATGCCGATGCGACAGCGGTATCGTCGCCGGAGGCATCGCGCAGGCGCTCGCTGATCAGCGCCTCCAGCGGGTCCACGGCCTTGGCGGGGTACAGGTCGAACACCAGCCTGTGCTTGTAGGCCGCCACGGGCTGCAGCGTGAAGACCTGGGGCTTGGCGGGCTGCTTGAGGTCGATGACCAGGCGCACAACGCTGGGCGAGTTCTGGCCCACGCGGATGGAGGCGATGTTGGGATCGTCGGAGCGGACCTTGGCCACCAGTTCACGCAGCGCGGGATTGAGGTCGATGCCCTCGATGTCCACGGCCAGCCGCGGGGGCTGGTCCACGAAGAACTGCTTGGCAGCCAGCGGCCGGTCGGACTCAATGGTCACGCGCGTGTATTCGGGCGCGGGCCAGACGCGCACGGCCACGATGGTGGCGCCGTGCGCGATGTGCTGGCGGCCCAGCAGCAGCACGATGGAGCCCGCCTGCAAAAGATTGCGGCGCGACAGGCCGGACGGATAGGAGGAGGAGTTGGCGTCGCTCATGCCTTGAGTGCTTGGATCACGGCGCGTCCGACGGGCGTGCCGGCGAGCAAGGTCACCTGGCGCTGCGTCTCGTCGATTGCTTCGATATGAATAGCTATATCTGCCGCAGGCGTAAGCGCTGCGGCCTTTTCGGGCCATTCTGCCAGCTTGAGACCGGGGCTGGCGAAAATATCGCGAAATCCTGCATCCTCCCACTCGCGCGGATCATCGAAGCGGTAGAAGTCGAAGTGCCAGATGGCCAGGTCCGGCGCCTCATGCGGCTCCACCACGGCATAGGTGGGGCTTTTGATGCGGCCCTGCACGCCCAGGGCGCGCAGCCAGTGCCGCACCAGCGTGGTCTTGCCTGCGCCCAGGTCGCCGTGCAGCGTGACGTAGGCGTTGCGCATCGCGGGATGGTCTGCAAGCTGCTGCGCAAACCGCTGCGTGTCTTCCTCGCTGCCCCATATCCAGCGACGGCCCGCAGTTTCCGCATCCTGCGGCTGGGCGCTTTCTACAATCGAGGGAGTATGTTGTGCAGCAGTCAATTGGTTCCTTTGATGCAAGGCTGGGCCCGCGAGCTGGGATTTTCCCAAATTGGCGTGGCCGGCGTGGATTTGTCTTCTGCGGAGCCGGGTTTGATGCAGTGGCTGGCCCAAGGGTTCCATGGCGAGATGGACTATATGCAGGCCCACGGCCTGCGCCGCGCCCGGCCTGCCGAGCTGGTGCCGGGCACGGTCAGCGTGATCACGGCGCGCATGGACTACCTGCCGCGCGACACGCCAGCCGATGCGCCGGGCGCCTGGCAAGCGGTGGAGTGGGCGCGGCTGCAGCGGCCCGACGAGGGCATTGTCTCCGTCTATGCCCGGGGGCGCGACTATCACAAGGTGCTGCGCAACCGGCTGCAGAAGCTGGCCGAGCGCATTGCACAGGAAGTCGGCCCCTTCGGGCACCGCGCCTTCACCGATTCCGCGCCCGTGCTGGAGGCCGAGCTGGCCCGGCGCAGCGGCCAGGGCTGGCGCGGCAAGCACACGCTGGTGCTCAATCGCGAAGCGGGCTCCATGTTCTTCCTGGGCGAGATCTATGTGGACCTTGCGCTGGAGCCCACGGCGCCGGTGACCGCGCACTGCGGCAGCTGCGCGGCCTGCATCACGGCCTGCCCCACGGGCGCCATCGTGGCGCCGCACCGGGTGGACGCGCGGCGCTGCATCTCCTATCTGACCATCGAGCATGCGGGCGCCATTCCCGAGGAGCTGCGGCCGCTGATGGCCAATCGCATCTATGGCTGCGACGACTGCCAACTGGCCTGCCCCTGGAACAAGTTCGCCCAGCCCAGCCGCCTGCCCGACTTCGATGCGCGCGAGGCCCTGTCCGGCGGGCAGCTGGTGCACTTCTTTGCCTGGGACGAGCCGACCTTTCTGCGCCTGACCGAAGGCAGTCCCATCCGGCGCATAGGCCATGCGCGCTGGCTGCGCAATGTGGCCGTGGCGCTGGGCAATGCCTGGCGTGAAACCGGCAACGCGGCATTGCAGCAGGCGCTGGCCAGCCGCGCCGAACATCCGGACGCCCTGGTGCGCGAGCACGTGGCCTGGGCGCTGTCGCAAAGATCGGATTGAGCTGATAAGACCAGGGTGCCTGTGTGTGAAACAATTGTTGCGCTCTGTCGGAGTGCCCCCCGGCGGCCTGTTGCGGGCCACTGCCCTTGAAGGCGCGGGGCCTGTGTGACTCAACATGATGTTTGATATGCGCGCAAAGCCTCCCCGCAGCCTGTCCCGCCTGCTGAACGCAGAACCGCTGACCCAGACCACTGTGGCCGTCTGGGTGGGCCTGTGCTGCGTGCTGCTGGCCACGGTGGCGTACTGGACGGTGCTGGTGGACAGCCACCGCACGCAGCGCAGCTTTACCGAGTCCCAGTCCTGGCTGCGGGTGGGGCAAATGTCGCATGCGGTGTCGGTGCAGGTGCAGACCCTGCTGTCCGGCCTGGACTACACCATGCGCGGGCTGGAGTCCGACTTTGCCGATGGCGATGTCGACGGGTTCCGGCGTGCCGTGCAGACCACGTTCGACGCCTACCCGGCCGGCACCTTCCTGCAGATCGCCGTGGCCGACGAGAAAGGGGACATCGTGTACTCCAACCTCCAGCAGGAAGCGGAGACGCGGGCTGCCAAGGTCTCCATTCGGGACCGCGAGCATTTCCAGGTGCATGCCAACCGCGAGAACATGGGCATGTTCATCGGCCGCCCCGTGCAGGGGCGTGTCTCGCACAAATGGACCATACAGCTGAGCCGCGCGCTGTACCGCCAGGGGCAGTTCTCGGGCGTGCTGGTGCTGTCGCTGTCGCCCGAATACATCTCGCGCTATTTCCAGTCCATCTTCGATGGCGCCAACGACGTCATCCTGCTGCTGCGCACCGATGGCGCCTACCTGGCGCGCTCGCAGGGGCAGGAGCAGGTGATGGGCCGCTCGGTCTCCGATGTGCGCGTGGCGCTGTTCGCACCGGCCCTGGAGCGCGGCACCTACGAGGCCGAATCGTCCGTCGATGGCGTGCAGCGCATGTATGCCTGGAGCCGGGTGGAGGGCTATCCGCTGATCGTCAGTGCAGGGCTGGACAAGAAAGCCATCTTCGAGTCGCTGGAGGCATCGCTGGAGCGCGGCCTGCTGCGCAACGGCATAGGCACGGCCGTGCTGCTGCTGGGCATGCTGCTGACGCTGTGGCTGGCGCGCCAGCGCCAGCTCAGCGAGCGCATGCGGCTGCAGGGTGAGCGGCGCTTCGCGCGGCTGGCGCAGGAGGTGCCGGGCGGGCTGTTCCAGTTCCGCATAGGCGCGGATGGACAGTTCCGGTTCCCTTTCACCAGCCCCGGATTCTTCGAACTGCATGGCGCCAAGGCCGATGCCGCCCGGTTTGCCGACCATGAACTGCTCAAGCGGGTCCACCCCGAGGATTTGCCGGCCCTGGCGGCCTCGGTGCAGGCCAGCGTGGGCAGCAAGGGTGTCTGGGAGCACAAGTACCGCGTCTACGGCTCTGCAGGCGAGCTGCGCTGGCTGCATGGTCACGCCCGGCCGCAGCAGGAGGAAGACGGCTCCCTGCTGTGGCATGGCTATGTGCACGATGTGACGCAGGACCAGGCCATGCAGGAATCCATACGCCACAGCGAGGAACGCCTGCGCCTGACCGTGGGCGCCGTGCGCGACGGCCTGTGGCAGTGGGACTGCCGCAGCGGCCATGTGGAATGGGATGCCCGCTGCTACCAGATGCTGGGCTTCGAGGCCGCGCAGTTCCCCATGAACTATGACGCCTTCTGCGCCATGGTCCATCCCTCGGACAGGGCGCGGATGCTGGCGCGGCTGCAGCGCCATGCCGAGGCCGGGGCCGATTTTCGCGTGGAGATGCGGCTGCGCAGCTCGGCCGACAGCTGGCTGTGGGTGGAGTCGCGCGGCGAAATCACCCAGCGCGATGCCGACGGCAAGCCCGTGCGCATGCTGGGCACGCACACCGACATACAGCAGCGCGTGGAGCAGTCCCGGCTCATCAAGGCCTTGCTGGACCGGGGAAGCGCCCTGATCGTCATGGCCGGTCCCCAGCGCGAAATCCTCTATGCCAACGAGCGCGCGGTGCAGACCTTCGAGATCGAGACAGACCGGCTGCCCGGCGGCGTGAACTTTCGCTCCCTGCATGTCAGCGACGAGAGCTCCGAGCGCTTCGGCCAGCTCTACGGACAGCTCAACGCACGCGGCACGGTGCGCACGGAATGGATTTTGCGCATGCCTTCGGGCTCGGGCCACTGGTTCGACATGCAGGGCTCGCTGCTGGACCCCGACGAGGACGACGGCCGCGTCATCTGGACCATGATCGATACCGACGCGCGCCGGCGCGCCGAGACCGCGTTGGCCGAGACCCAGCACCGGCTGGAGGCCATCATCGACCGCTTTCCCGCAGGCATTCTGGTCACCGACGCCCAGGGCCGCCAAGTGCTGGCCGCCAACCGCATGCTGGCGGCCGCGCTGCGGCTGGACATGGCGCCTGCCGCCCTGGTGGGGCTGGGCATGCCGGCGCTGATCCAGCTGCTGCCGCCTTCGGTGGCTGGCGTGCTCAGCGCCGGGCCCGTGGCTGGCCGTTCCCTGCACGCGCTGCCCGACGACCACTATGTGGAGATCGAGGGCATGCAGCTGCGCGACGGTGACCGCTCCATCGGCCACTGCTGGGTCTTCCACGATGCGACGGAGCGGCAGCAGCGCGAATCCCAGCTGGAGACCCTGGCGCTGACCGACGCGCTGACCGGCATTCCCAACCGCCGCGCCTTCATGGAGCGGCTGGCGATGGAGCTGGACCATCTGCGCAGCGGACTGGTGGCGCACTCCACGCTGATCATGCTGGACATAGACCACTTCAAGCAGGTGAACGACGGCTACGGCCACGCGGTGGGCGATATCGTGCTCAAGGAGCTGCTGGCCTCGGTGGCGCAGGAAATGCGCAAGGAAGACATGGTGGGCCGGCTGGGTGGCGAGGAGTTTGCCGTGCTGCTGTCCGACACCGATGCCGAGGTGGGCCTGCGCCGCGCCGAAAGCCTGCGCGAAACCGTTGCCGCGCGCGCCATCGATGCGGGCCTGGCCGGCGACCTGCGCATCACCATCAGCCTGGGCGTGTATGAGCTGCAGCGCAGCGATGCCTCGGCCCAGGGCTGCCTGGAGCGTGCCGACGCCGCGCTGTACTACTCCAAGCGCAACGGCCGCAACCAGTCCACGCTGTGGAGCGAGCGGCTGCCTGCCATCGCGCGCTGATATGCGCTGATCCGGGCTGATCCGGGCTGGTGCGGCGCACAGGCCTAGGAATTCACCCCGGTGAATTTTCAGAATCATCCAATGGCCTGATCGGGCCGCAATCCCGAAAATCCTGGGTTCATGCTGTCGCGTGGACCTGCCGCCTCTTGCCTGGCCCCAACACTCGGGTGCGGCCGACTCTCCGTGCAACCCCATCACAAAAAGAGGCTGCGCGCCGAGCGCAGGGCGAGGAATGTATGACGTACAACCGCTGGTCCACGGTGCATATCGCGCCGCTTTCGCGAGCGCAGTTCTGGAGCGATGCCAGCCGCGAGGCGCAGATGCCGCACACGCCCTTGGTCGCGCAGCCCGAGCGATTCGAGGCCGTGCTGACATCGCGCGGCGTGGGCGCGGTGGTGCTCAACCGCATCCAGATGGCGGCCGAACATGGCATGGAGCGCCTGCATGACGATGGCCAGCGCGCAGGCCCGCCCTGCCTGCTGTGCGTGCTCTATGCCAAAGGTGGAGCCCAGGTATTCGCACCGGATGCACCTGACGTATCTGACGTGCCAGACGTACCGGATGCCTCGGCGTCATCTGGGGAGCCGGGCATGGCGGTTGCGGGCAGGAGGCTGCAGGCGCAACCCGGCCAGCTGTTCCTGCTGGATGAGCGGCGCGGCTACCGCATCTGGCAGAAAGAGGCCGTGGACCTGGTGGTGCTGGCCGTGCCGCTGGCACTGATCGATTCGCGTGGCGGCCTGGCTTCGCAACTGCTGGCACGCAGCCTGCCCGACTGTGCATCGCTTCAACTGCTGGTCCAGCAGATGCAATTGCTGGCCGCGTGGCAGGACCCCTTGCCCGAGGCCGAATCCGCCAGGCTGTCCGACTTGGTCATCAACACCGTGAAGACCGTGCTGCAGGCCAGCGCCGACATGGCGACGGCCCGACCCGGCGCGCCCATGCACGTGCTGTTGCGCAGGGTGCGCCAGCTCATTGCCCGCCAGTACCCGGACCCGGCGCTGGGGCCCGAGCGCGTGGCGTCCAGGCTGGGGCTGTCCGTGCGCTCGCTGCAATCCCAGCTGTCGCGCGAAGGCACCAGCCTCAGCGCCGAACTCATGGCCTATCGCCTGGAGCGCGCCCATGCGCTGCTGCGTGGCACGGAGCCGGGAACGCTGGGCATCGCGGAGATCTCGCAGCACTGCGGTTTCAGCTCACCCGCGCATTTTTCCCGCCGGTTCAGGGCACGCTACGGCAGCACGCCGCTGGGGTTGCTGCGGGACGCGGAGGGCGGGCAGGGGACCTAGGCAGGCTGGGCGGCGCCGCGCCCGGCGTGGCGTGCGCAGATCAGGCCGAGGATTTCGAACAGCATCTGCGCGCCTGCGTGGGCGGTGTTGGTGGTGGCGTCGTAGGCTGGAGACACCTCCACCACATCGCCGCCCACGATGTGGATGCCGGCCAGGCCGCGCACCATGGCCTGTGCCTCGCGCACGGTGATTCCACCGACCTCGGGCGTGCCCGTGCCGGGCGCAAAGGCCGGGTCCAGGCAGTCGATGTCGAAGGAGACGTAGACGGGCGCATCGCCCACCACCTCGCTTGCGCGGGCAATGACGCCGTCCACGCCCAGCGCGGGAATGTCTTCGGCATGGATCACGGTCATGCCCGACTCATAGGAAAACTCCCAGAGATATTCGGCCGCGCCGCGTATGCCGATCTGAATGGTCCGCGTGGGGTCGAGCACGCCGTCCAGCACGGCCTGACGAAAGGGCCCGCCGTGGTGAAAGCGGCTGCCGTCGAAGGGGCCGCCGGTATCGCAGTGGGCATCGAAGTGGACCAGGGCCAGTGGCCGGTCGCGGCCCAGCGCCCGCAGTATGGGCAGGGTGATGGAATGGTCTCCGCCAGCGGCCAGCGGAATCACGCCGGCCGCATGGATCTTCGCGAAGGTCGACTCTATGTCGCGGTGCGACTGCTCCAGGCTGTAGCGGCTGGACAGCGGCACGTCGCCGATGTCCGCCACGCGCAGCTCGCGTGTGGGAGCGGATCGAAGCACATGGTTGTAGGGGCCCACGCGTTCGATGGAACGCAGGGCCCGGGGGCCGAAGCGGCAGCCGCTGCGGTTGCTGATGCCCAGGTCCATGGGCACGCCGATCAGCGCGGCCTGGAGGTCGCCAAAATCCGGGCGGCTCCAGTCCATGGGACGAATGGGCGCGTCCAGCAGCGAGGGCATGCCTGCGTAGGGCGCGTTGCGCGTGCCGCTGGCATCGATGATGTGGGCGGCCACGGCGCGGAAATGCGGGTCGTGGATCACGGACTCGTTGGCGCCGCCGAAGCGTGCGCGCAGCGCCTGCAGCCTGTCTGGTGTGAAAAGCGTCATGTCGTCTCCGATTCAGTGCCGGTATCAGGATTGAATGCCCGACAGCGAGCGCTGCTGCGTGCGCTGCGCCAGGCTGATGAGGATGAAGCTGGCCGTGCTCACGGCCAGGCTGGCATAGATGGGCGTGTTGGCGGCCAGGCCGTCCCTGACCATGAAGGCGACGGCCGTGGTGCAGCCCAGCAGCATGCTGGCGATGGCGCCCGCCGTGGTGGCCCGGCGCCAGTAGATGGCGCCGATCAGCGGCACCAGCATGCCGCCCACCAGCAGGTTGTAGGCGGTGGTCAGGGCATTGAGCACATCGTCAACCACCAGGGCGATGCCGAGCACGGCCAGCCCCACCAGCAGCGTCAGCAGCCGGTGCCAGCGCACATCGACCAGCGGCCGGCCGCCCCGCAGCAGGGGCACGAGGTCCTCGGCCAGCACGGTGGAGCCGGCCAGCATGGCGGCGCTGGCGGTGGACATCATGGCCGCCAGTGCGGCAGCGATCACCAGGCCGCGGATGCCGTCCGGCAGGCTGGCCTGCACGATGGCGGCAAAGGCATTGTTGGCGTTGTCCAGGTCCGGCAGCAACACGCGCGCTGTCATGCCCACCAGGGCGCCGACCAGTCCGTAGACCACGCAGTACACGCCGGCGAGGCTGCCGGCCACGGCGGCCACCCGTTCGCTGCGGGCCGTGAACACGCGCTGCCACACGTCCTGGCCGATCATGATTCCGAAGAAATAGATGACGAAGTAGGTGGCGATGGTGTCCCAGCCGATGTGGGTGACATCGAAGCTGGACGCAGGCAGCCGTGCAACCAGCTGGTCCCAGCCGCCCACGCGGTACAGGCAGATGGGCAGCAGGATCAGCATCAGGCCCGCGGTCTTGATCACGAACTGCACGATGTCCGTCAGCGTCAGCGACCACATGCCGCCCACGGCCGAGTAGATGACCACGACGCCCCCGCCCACCAGGATGGAGATCCACAGCGGCAGGTCGAACAGCACCTGCATCACGGTGCCGATGGCGATCACCGACGTGGCCGCCAGCATCAGCGAGTAGGCCAGCATCACCAGGGCGCTGGCCTGCTTGGTGCGGGCGCTGTAGCGCCGCTCCAGCACCTGGGTCACGGTGCAGATGCGCAGCCTGAGCAGGGGCTTGGCCAGGAACAGGTTGAGCACCAGCAGGCCCGCGCCCAGCGCCGCGCACAGCCAGAAGCCGGAGATGCCGTACACATAGCCCAGGCGCACCGTGCCCACGGTGCTGGCGCCGCCTATCACCGTGGCGGCCATGGTGCCCATGTACAGGCCTGGCCCGAGGTTGCGGCCGGCCACGAGAAAGTCCTCCTGCGTCTTCGCGCGGCGCATGCCGTACCAGCCCAGCAGCAGCATGGCTGCCGCGTAGATCACCACGACCGAGATATCGAGCAACATCGTTTGTCTCCCTTTTGTTGCGGCCCTGTTGGCAGGGGCCTCTTGAAACAGCGGTATCCATGGAAGTGAATTCCCTGGCCCGCCCCTCTTGTTCTGTATTGCAGTCCCTCTTTGTTCAATCCAGATGTGCTGCAACAGCCGTGGATGCTAGACAGCAGCCCGGATTGCATCCATTTCAAGTTCCATTTACAAACATCGATAAGAATCGATCTTTTCCGAGTGAAAACCCCATGCTCCATACCGTTTCAGATCTGGACCTGCGGCTGCTGCGCGTGTTTCTGGCCATCGTTGACGCGGGCGGCGTGTCGGCGGCGCAGGCCAGCCTTGGCGTAGGGCAGTCCACGCTCAGCAGTCAGCTGTCCACACTGGAGACGCGGCTGGGTTTCAGTTTGTGCGAACGGGGGCGCGGCGGCTTTCGCCTGACGGCCAAGGGCCGGCGCTTCGTCGATATGGCTCGCACGGCCCTGCAGGGGCTGGAAGGCTTCAGTGCGCAGGCGCGCAACATGCACCGGCAGCTGGTCGGCAGTTTGGCCATCGGCCTGATCGGCAATGCACCCATGGAATACAACGCGCTCATGGGGCGGGCCATACAGCGCTTTCGCCAGCGCGACGAGGCTGTGCGCCTGTCGGTGCTGGTGCGCGGGCCGCGCGAGCTGGAGGAAATGCTGCTGCGCGACGAGCTCCAGGTCGCCGTGGGCTATTTCCTGCACCGTGCGCCGGCGCTGGAATACACGCTGCTGTTCAGCGAAAGGCAGGTGGCCTATTGCAGCGCCAGCCATCCCTTTGCTGCACGCGCGGGCCGCATCGGGGCGCAGGAGGCGGGCGAAGCCGACTGGACCTGGCGCACTTATCCGCTGCCGCAGGCACCGCTGACGGGGCGCCCGCGCCATGTCACCTCAGAGGCAGACAACATGGAGGCGGCCGCCATCCTCATCCTGTCAGGCGCCCACCTGGGCTACCTGCCCGAGCACTACGCGGCGCCCTATGTGGCTGCCGGCCTGCTGCATGCGCTGGACGAATCCCTCTTCAGCTATGACGTGGACATCACCATGGTGGCCAAGAAGCGCGCACGCCAGGATGACATCACGGCCGCCTTCACGGACGACATGCGTGCCGTGCTGTAGGGGCACCGCGGCACAGCGGCATCAGTACTGCAGCAGGCTCAGCGCAAACGGCAGGCTGAGCACGCCCAGCAGTGTGGACAGCGTGACCAGCCCCGCCACATACGAGCCGTTGTAGCCCATGCGCGCGGCCAGCACATAGCACGACGATGCGGTGGGCAGGGCAGAGAAGGCCATGAGGATCAGCGCCTGCGCACCGCTCAGGCCAAACGCCCGCACCATGGCATAGGCGATCAGCGGCTGCACCAGATGCCGCACGGCCAGCAGGCACACGGCCAGCAGCTTGCCGGCGGCCAGCGCGCCGAACTGCATGCCGGCGCCGGCCGACATCAGGCCCAGCGCGATGGAGGCTGCGCCTATGCGGGAGATCGACGGCTCGATCAGCGCCGGCAGCTTCAGCCCCAGCGCGCTGAACACCAGGCCCGACAGCGTGCCCACGATCAGCGGATTGCGCACCAGCTGCCCCAGGAAGTGCTGGTTGCTGCCGCGCGCCATGGGCCAGACGGCCGCGATATTGCACAGCGGCACGCTCACGCCGATCAGCACCGAGATGAACAGCAGGCCCTCAGGCCCCGCCAGCCGGCTGGCCAGCGCCAGGCCGATGAAGGAGTTGAAGCGAAACGCCACCTGCACGGCGCCGGCATGTTCGCGTGTGTCGATCCGGCCGCGCAGGCCCGGCCACCAGGGCAGGCTGTAGGCCAGGGCAATGCCGACCAGGGCCGCACACACGCCAGCGGCCAGCAAATGGGAGGTGGCACCCCAGTCCACCGGGCTCTTGACGATGGAGTGGAACAGCAGCACCGGGAACAGCAGGTAGTACACCAGCGCCTCCACTGCCTGCCAGACCGTGCGGTTGAGCTGTGTGAAGCGGCACAGCACGTAGCCAAGCACGATGAGCGAAAAATCGGGGAAGAGCAGCACGGCGTAGTTCACGGGGGCAGAGCATAAGCGCAACCCCGCAGTCGCCGCGTCTCCCGAGAAACCATGGCGCGAGGCTAGGGGTAAACACCGGGAAATCAGTGCTGCGACAAACTGTGACAACCGGGCCCCGGGCCTTAGCATCGCTGGGGTCCACACAGCCGATCCGAAAGCGCAGGTCCTGACGACCGTCAAGCGCGCAGCGGGCTCCAGGCCCCACCATGGCTGTTCCGTGGCAGCGTTTGCGAGCCTTCATTTCGCAGACCATCCATCCGCAGGCACGGCCTTGCGGATGTCCATGAAACCTTCTTCGTCAACACGACCCCCAAAAGGAGATCTTGTATGAATCGTCGCAGCTGGATGGGCCTGACCCTGGTCCTCGCAAGCACCGGAGCCCTGGCCCAGGCCTATCCCACCAAGCCGATCAAGCTGGTGGTGCCCTTCGCCCCCGGTGGCACGACCGACATCATCGCCCGCGTGATCGCCGAACCCCTGACCAAGGAACTGGGCCAGCCCGTGGTGGTGGACAACCGCGGCGGCGGCGGTGGCGTCATCGGCGCCATGGAAACCGCGCGCTCGCAGCCCGATGGCTACAGCCTGGGCATCGCCACGGTCTCGACCACGGCGACCAACCCCGCGATCAATCCCAAGATCTCGTACAACACGCTGACGGACTTCACGCCCATCATCAACGTGGCGGCCACGCCCAACGTGATCGCGGTGAACCCCAAGTTCCCCGCCAAGGACTACAAGAGCTTCGAGGCCGAACTCAAGAAGTCCCAGGGCAAGTACTCCTATGCCTCCTCGGGCACGGGCGGCATCCAGCACATGCTGATGGAGCTGTACAAGAGCCTGACCAACACCTTCGTCACCCACATCCCCTACCGCGGTGCCGGCCCGGCGCTCAACGACGTGGTGGCGGGCCAGGTGCCCATGGTGCTGGACAACCTGCCCTCGGCCCTGCCGTTCATCAAGGACAACCGCCTGGTGCCCATCGTGGTGGCCGCGCCCCAGCGCCTGGCCGTGCTGCCCAATGTGCCCACCTTCAAGGAAGTGGGCCTGGAGCCGGTGAACCGCATGGCCTACTACGGCATCCTGGGCCCCAAGAACATGCCCAAGGACGTGGTGGACAAGATCAACGCCGCCGTGCGCAAGGTGCTGCAGGATCCGGCCGTGCGCAAGCGCATCGAGGACACGGGCTCCCTGGTCATCGGCAACTCGCCTGAAGAGTTCGCCAAGCAGATCAAGGACGAGTACGAGACCTACAAGAAGGTGGTTGCTCAGCAGAAACTCACGCTGGAGTAAGCACCGCCTTGAGCGGTTGGCTCAGAACCCGAGGCTCCTTGCGGACCTCGGGTTTTTTCGTTGTAGGCTTGATGGGATGTCCCAAGTGCCTGTTGCTTCCATCGCTTCCCCATCGGCTGCCGAAGCCGAATCTGCTGCCGATCCTGCATCCTGGCCGGCGCCGCTGCCGGCCAGCCTGGATGCGCTGGACCTGTTCATGGATGCGCTGCTGCTGGAGGACGGGCTGTCGCGCAATACGCTGGCGGCCTATCGCCGGGATCTGACGGCCTGGGGGCGGTGGCTGGCGCACCAGCGGCCGCCGCTGGCGCTGGATGCGGCGGGCGAGCTGGAGCTGCAGGGCTATTTCGCGGTGCGGGTGGAGCAGACCAAGGCCAGTTCTTCCAACCGGCGGCTGACGGTGCTGCGCCGCTACTACCACTGGGCGCTGCGCGAGCAGCGCATTGCCGCCGATCCCACGGCACGCGTGCTGGCGGCCCGGCAGCCGCCGCGCGTGCCGCATACGCTGACGCAGGCGCAGGTGGAGGCACTGCTCAGGGCGCCCGATGTCGATACGCCACTGGGCCTGCGTGACCGCGCCATGCTGGAGCTGATGTATGCCAGCGGCCTGCGCGTGAGCGAGCTGGTGGATCTGCCCTTGCATGGCATCGATCTGCGCTCGGGCGTATTGCGCGTGACGGGCAAGGGGCAAAAGGAAAGGCTGGTGCCCTTCGGCCAGGAGGCGCACTGGTGGCTGGAGCGCTACCTGGCCACGGCGCGCGGTGCCATCCTGGGCGGGCAGCGCAGCGATGCGGTCTTCGTGACCCAGCGCGGAGCGGCCATGAGCCGCGTGATGTTCTGGGTCATCGTCAAGCGCTGCGCGCAGGTTGCGGGCGTCACGGCACCGCTGTCGCCACACACGCTGCGCCATGCCTTCGCCACCCACCTGCTCAACCATGGCGCAGACCTGCGCGTGGTGCAGATGCTGCTGGGCCATGCCGACATCTCCACCACCACCATCTACACCCATGTGGCGCGCGAGCGGCTCAAGGCATTGCACGCTTTGCACCATCCGCGTGGTTGATTGGATGTGGAGGGTTCGCCGGTTTGGGTGTTTCTGCCGTTGAAATCGTCGAAGTGGCAAAGCCTGTCCCGGGGATATGCGCTTTGCAGAACAATTACCGCCGTGTTCGATGTGTTTCTGCGGAGTTTTCGATGACTGATTTCCTGCGCCGGCATGTGCTGGTGACTTCCATGCTGGCGGCGACGGTCGCTGCTGCGGCCTTGCCGATGTCCGCGTCGGCCGCCGATGCCGCCTGGCCCAGCCGGCCCATCCGCGTGGTGGTTTCCTATCCGGCCGGTGGCGTCAGCGACGTGGTGGCGCGCGCCCTGGGCGAGAAGCTGGCCGCCCGCCTGGGCCAGCCCGTGGTGGTGGACAACAAGGCCGGCGCCGGCGGCGCCATCGGCCTGGACCTGGTGGCCAAGGCCGCACCTGATGGCTATACGCTGGGCTTTTCCTCCATCAGCCCGCTGACGCTGAGCCCGCACCTGGGCAAGCCGCTGTTCGATCCGCAGCGCGATCTCGTGCCCGTGACCAGCGTGATGTATTCGCCCGTGCTGCTGCTGGGCACGGCGCGCTCCACGGCGACCGATTTCAAGGCACTGGTGGCGCAGGCCAAGGCCCAGCCCGGCGAAGTCCGCTGGGCCACGGCCGGCCTGGCCTCGCTGGGCCACATCATGCTCGAGCAGATCATGTATGCCTCGCAGGCCAAGATCACGCACATTCCCTACAAGGGCGGCGGCCAGCAGCTCAATGATGGCCTGAGCGCCCAGTTCGAGGTGCTCTCCACCAACGCCGGGCCGGCCGTGCTGCAGCACATCAAGGCGGGCAAATTCAAGGCCCTGGCCGTGGGCGCCCCCCAGCGCCTGGAGTCGCTGCCCGGCGTCCCCACGCTGGCCGAGCTGGGCTACAAGAGCGCCAACATGACCTCGGTGTTCGGCATCTTCGCGCCCGCAGGAACGCCCGCGCCCGTGCTGCAAAGGCTCAATGCCGAGATCAACCAGGTGCTGACCCAGCCCGACATGCGTGCCAAGCTGGAGGCCACCGACAACGTGGCCACGGGCGGCAAGGCCGAGGATTTCGCGCGCCAGATCGAGGCCGAGTCCCAGTCCAACGCGCGCATCATCCAGGCTGCAGGCATCAAGCTGAACTGATACCGCTGCGGCGCGTGGCATGCAAAAAGGGCTTGCGGCTTCCCGGCCGCAAGCCCTTTGCCATGGTGGCTGGCCCGTTCAGACCGTGGCGTCGTCCGCCGTGAGGTTGTCGGCCCAGGCCAGGGCCTGCAGGTGCGCCCAGTTGACCTGGTGGTTGGACAGCTGCAAGGCGTTGGCGGCGCGCGCAAAGCCTTCGTCGTCGCCGCTTTCGCAGGCGCGTGTCAGCTCCAGGAAGGGCGCGAACACGCCCTTGTTGTGCACCAGCGCATCGATCACGGGCTGGGGCAGGGCGATGGATTCCAGCGCCTTTTCCATGGGCTGGCCCAGCATCACGTCCAGCAGCGAGAACACGCCCACCACGAAGGCGTTGTCGCATTCCTCGGGCGAGAGCAGCTCGGCCGTCAGCAGCTCCATCAGGCGTCCGCGCACCACGGCGGTCTGGCCCACGGCCGGTGGCGTGCCGCCCGCGCGCGAGGTGGTCAGCAGCAGCGCGGCCCAGCGGAACAGCTTCTTGAGGCCCAGGATCATCACCGCATGGCGGAACGAGGTGATCTCGCAGGACAGGCCGAATCCCGAGGAGTTGATGAAGCGCAGCAGGTTGAAGGACAGCGTGGGGTCCTTCTTGAGCAGGGCTTCGATCTCGTCCGTGCTGGCCTGCTGGCGCACCAGGTTGATCAGCTGGATGATGGTGGCCTGCGTGGGGCGGATGGTGCGCGCCTGCACCAGCTGCGGCTGGGCGAACCAGAAGCCCTGGAACAGCCGCACGCCCAGGTCGCGCATGCGCTCGAACTGCTCGGAGGTCTCGACTTTTTCGGCCACGATCTGGGCATTGGTATGGGCGCGCGCGAAATTCACCAGGGTCTCGGCATCGGCCAGTGCAAAGGTCTGCATGTCCAGCTTGATGAATGCGGCCGCAGGCAGCCAGCTGGCATAGGCGCGGCGCAGCAGGTGCTGGTTGAAGGCCAGGCGGAAGCCGCGCTGGCGCAGGGCCTGGAAGGTGGGCAGGCGCTCTTCGATATCGGCTGTGGTGGCGTTCTCGCCCAGCGTGGTCACTTCCAGCACCACCTTGTCGGGGTGGATCAGTTCCAGGTGGCCGCCGGCCAGGCTGTCATGCGTGCAGTTGATGAAGACCGTCTTCTTGCCCACCAGCGCCTCGGCTCCCGCATACGACAGTGCGTTGAACAGCAGGGCGGCATCGGAGGCCGCCGTGTGCGCATGCTGGGCTGTGGAGCGATCGAAGAGTTCATAGCCGAAGACATCGCGCGCCTCGTTGACGATGGCCTGGCGCGCAATGACGGCCACCTGTCCGTCCTCCACTCCTTCTGGCAGGGGTGGTGGCGGAGCGGAGGAGTTGTCGTTGGTAGTCATTTGGAAGCTGAGAAAGATGAAGGAGCGGCGGCGTTGAGTTGCGTGCGATAGCTCATGACTATAGCGAGCTGTCTGCCAGTTGATCGGTCCAGGCCAGGGCCTGCAGATGG
Organism: Delftia sp. SD018; assembly: GCF_017355445.1. Taxonomy (NCBI): domain Bacteria; kingdom Pseudomonadati; phylum Pseudomonadota; class Betaproteobacteria; order Burkholderiales; family Comamonadaceae; genus Delftia; species Delftia sp. SD018. The sequence goes on along the minus strand of NZ_JADDRN010000004.1, from coordinate 100,357 downwards.
GCCCAGTTGATCTGCTGGCTGCTCAGGCGCAGTGCGTCTGCGCTGCGGTTGAAGGCTGCGTCGTCGCTGGCTTCGCAGGCCTGGGCCAGGATCAGCAGCTCGCCCAGCACGCCTTCGTGGCGCAGCACGGCGGCGGAGACGGCATCGGGCACGGGGATCAGGCTCATGGCCACATCCTGCGGCAGGTCCAGCATGCTGCCCAGCAGCGAGAAGATGCCGACGACGAAGGCCTGGTCGGAGTCTTCCTCGCTCAGCGATTCCTGGGCCAGCAGCTCCATCAGCCGCCCGCGGATCACGGCGGTCTGGCCGATGGCCGGCGGCGGGCCGCCGTTGCGCGATGCGGTCAGCAGCATGGCCGCCCAGCGGAACAGCTTCTTGAGGCCCATGAGCATCACGGCCTGGCGGAAGGAGGTGATCTCGCGTTGCACGCCAAAACCCACGGAATTGATCAGGCGCATCAGGTTGAAGGCCAGGCCCGCATCCTTCTTGAGCACATCCTCGATGGCATCGGTGCTGGCCTGCTGGCGCACCAGATTCAGCAGCTGGACGATGCTTTGCTGCGAGGGCGACAGCAGCTTGGTGCGCACCACCGTGGGCCGCGCAAACCAGAAGCCCTGGAACAGCTGAATGCCCAGGCGGCCCACCTGCTCGTACTGCTGTGCGCTTTCCACCTTCTCGGCGATCAGCTCGGCGCGCGTGTGGCGGCCAGCGAAGTTGACCAGCACGGCCAACTGGTCAGGGGCCAGCACGGACAGGTCGAACTTGATGTAGTCGGCCAGGGGCAGCCAGGCCGCATAGGCGGACTCCAGCACCGTGTGATTGAAGGCCAGGTTGAAGCCGCGCGCGCGCAGATTGCTGAGGATGGGCAGGCGGGCCTGCACCTCTTGCTGTGCGGCCAGGCCCAGCGGCGGGATCTCCAGCACCACCTTGTCGGGGTTGAGCAGCTCCAGATGCCCGCCGGCCAGGCTTTCATGCGTGCAGTTGACGAACATCAACTTGGTGCCGACCAGATCCTCTTCGCCAGCATGCGACAGGGCCGTGAACACCAGGGACACGTCCGAGGCCGCCGTATGGTCCGGGTAGGCGCGAGAACGGTTGAAAAGCTCGTAGCCGATGATCTGCTGCACCCCATTGACGATGGCCTGGCGCGCGATCATTCCCCGGTCTGTGGACGCGGGGCTGGCCGCAGGGGCATCGTTGAAGAGATGGACAGGCAATTCGGTCATGGAGTGTTCGGTCGAAGAGGCACGGTAAGCAGCAGATCTGATTGTAGGAATGTTCTGAATAAATATGCCGACAGGCAGTGTCTGCTGGGACAAGTCCGATTGCGGAGTCGGACCCATCCTAGTTTGTAAACCATTGTGCGGCCATGCGGACGGGACGGGCCCGTCCGCGCGGCTGCGGCAGTCTTTCTTCAGACCTGCTGCAGCCAGGCCAGTTCGGTATCGGTGAAGCCAGCGGCGCGGCGCGCGCGCTCGTTGAAGGGCGGGCGCAGGCGCGGTGCCTCGTAGCGCTGCGTCAGGTGCTGGTAGTGCGCCTCCGGCTCCAGGCCTTCACGCTCGCACAGCCAGCGGTACCAGTGGTTGCCTATGGCCACGTGGCCCACTTCCTCGCGCAGGATGATGTCGAGGATGTCCACGGCCGCCAGCGCATCGGGCGCGCGCGTGTTGCGCAGCTTGTTCTGGATCTGGGGCGTGGCGTCCAGGCCCCGTGCCTCCAGCGTGCGTGGCACCAGGGCCATGCGGGCCACCACGTCATGCGCGGTCTTCTCGCACATGGTCCACAGGCCCTGGTGGGCCGGGAAATCGCCATAGTCGTGGCCCAGGTGCGCGCGCAGATGCTCGCGCAGCAGGCGAAAGTGCTTGGCCTCCTCGGCGGCCACCTGCAGCCAGTCCAGGTAGTACTGCTGCGGCATGCCGTCAAAGCGCCAGACGGCATCCAGCGCCAGATTGATGGCGTTGAACTCGATGTGGGCAATGGCGTGGATCAGCACGGCCCGGCCTTCGGGCGTGGCCGGCGAGCGCCTTGCAACGGCGGTGTGGTGGCGCAGCTCGGGCCGCAGCGGGCGGCCGGGCAGGTCCGGTGCGGGATCGGACAGGGCCGGTGCCTGCGCTGCTATTGAATAAAGCGCCTGCCGTGCATACATGTCCAACGCGGCGGCGGCCTTTTCTTCGGGGTCCGGGAGGCACAAAACCTCAAGGGCGCGGTGACGTAACTCCATCCCTACAATTCTAGGTTTCCTGCCATCACCAATAATTGACGGAGACAAAGACCCATGGCGATTTATGAACTGGATGGAGTGGCCCCTGAAGTGGCAGCATCGGCCTGGGTGGCCGACAGCGCCGAGGTGATGGGCAATGTGCAGCTGGCTGAAGACGCCAGCATCTGGTTCGGCGCCGTGCTGCGCGGCGACTGCGAGAGCATTTCCATCGGCGAGGGCAGCAACATCCAGGACGCCAGCGTGCTGCATGCCGACCTGGGCAAGCCGCTGGTCGTGGGGCGCCATGTGACCGTGGGCCACCAGGTCATGCTGCATGGCTGCACCATCGGCGACGAGACGCTGATCGGCATCGGTGCCGTGGTGCTCAACGGCGCGAAGATCGGCAGGAACTGCCTGGTCGGCGCAGGCGCCCTCATCACCGAGGGCAAGGAGTTTCCCGATGGCTCGATGATCATCGGCAGCCCGGCCAAGGCCGTGCGCCAATTGACGCCCGAGCAGATCGAAGGCTTGCGCCGCAGCGCCCAACACTATGTCGATAATGCGCGCCGGTTCAAGACCGGGTTGCGCAAGCTGGGCTGAGCGAGGCCCGGCACTTTTTTACGGAATCCATCAGCGTGTCTGAACTGCATAAATTCATCTTCGAAGGCCTGCCCGTGCGCGGCTCCATCGTCCGCCTCACCGACGCCTGGCAGGAAATCCTGCAACGCCGCGCGGGCAACGGCGAGACCGGCGCCTACCCCGCTGCCGTGCGCGAACTGCTGGGCGAAATGGCGGCTGCCGGCGTGCTCATGCAGTCCAACATCAAGTTCAACGGCGCCCTGGTCTTCCAGGTCATGGGCGACGGCCCGGTCAAGCTGGCCGTGGCCGAGGTGCAGTCCGACTTCGGCCTGCGCGCCACCGCCACCCTGATCGGGGAGGCGCCCGAAGGCGCCACGCTGGAGCAACTGCTCAATGTGAATGGTGGTGGCCGCTGCGCCATCACGCTGGATCCCAAGGGACGCCAGCCGGGCCAGCAGCCCTACCAGGGCGTGGTGCCGCTGCAGGATGCGCAAGGCCGCAGGTTCTCCAAGGTGTCCGATGCACTGCAGCACTACATGCTGCAGTCCGAGCAGCTGGATACCGTGCTGGTGCTGGCCGCCAATGACCAGTTGGCTGCCGGCCTGCTGATCCAGCGCATGCCGGTCAAGGGCGAGGCCAACCTGGCCTCCGCCACCGAAAGCGAGCAATCGGGCCAGGACGCCATCGGTCTGAACGAGGACTACAACCGCATCGCCACGCTGGCCGCCAGCCTGACGCGCGACGAACTGCTCACGCTGGATGTGGAAACCATCCTGCGGCGCCTGTTCTGGGAAGAGAAGCTGATGCGCTTCGTCCCCCAGCAAGATGAAGAGCGCCCGCGCTTTGCCTGCACCTGCAGCCGTGAGCGCGTGGGCGCCATGCTGGTGTCGCTGGGCATTGAAGAGGTGGACAGCATCCTGGAGGAGCGCGGCAATATCGAGGTGGGCTGCGACTTCTGCGGCAAGCAGTACGAGTTCGATCCCATCGATGCCGCCCAGCTGTTCACCGAAGCCGGCAAACAGCCGCCGACCTCGACGAACGTCCAGTAAATACGCTCGGAGTCAGTCCCGCCCGCTGCGCAGCGCGTCGAACAATCGCCGCTCGCAGTCCGGGTCGCTGCATTGCTCGCAGCCGTAGGGGCGAAGGCGCGCGCTGCGTTGCGCGGGGCTTGCGGGCAGCCAGGACCAGTCCATTTGCGGAGCCTTGAGCCTGAGCGACTCGGCCAGCTGTTGCCATTGCCGGGCGGTATTGCCGTAGAGCACCACGTAGTCGCGCGACTGGCCTTGCAATTGGTCGCGCCAATGCTGGAGCTGAGCGGCAGGGCCATTGCTCACTCCTTCGTGCTCGGTGACGGAGGCTCTCCAATCCAGTCCCAGCAGGTAGACGGCCCCATGTTCCGGCAGACACTGCCCCGGCTCGGCCGCCAGGCATTGCCAGTCAGCAGGAGATGCTCCGTGGTGCCGCCAGGCCTGGCGCAGTGCATGGGCCATGGAAAGCGCGAGCGCGGGCGGCGATCCCAGAAGAATCACAGGGGGCGGGGGCAAGCGGTCTGTGTCCAAGTACCTGTCTCGGCTTGCGCGCAGGCCCGGTTAAGGGGTGCAGGCGCCTTGTTGCAAAAGCACAAGGCCGGCATGAAGCCGGCCCTGATGCAGGAAATCCCAACCCTCAGCGCCGCACGATCTGCACGAAGATCTCGTTGGGCTTGACCATGCCCAGCTCGCTGCGGGCCTTTTCCTCGACCATGGCCAGGCCGTCCTTGAGGTCGTTGACCTCGGAGGCCAGGCGGTCGTTCTCGGCCTTTTCCAGGGCATTGGCCACGTTCTGGTCGTGGATCTGCTGCTGCAGTTCCTTGACGTAGGCCACGCTGCCATGGCCCAGCCACAGCTGCGCGTGTACGGCGGCGAGCAGGGCGAGCAGGACAAGGGGGACGACGCGGTTGACCATGGCAGCAGATGTTGCGGAAAGGAAAAAGGCTTGCAGGCCGGATGGCTTGCAAGCCTAACGCTTTTCAGCGCAGGTTGTAGAAAGCCTCGCGGCCGGGGTAGTGGGCGATGTCACCCAGGTCTTCCTCGATGCGCAGCAGCTGGTTGTACTTGGCGATGCGGTCCGAACGGCTCAGCGAGCCGGTCTTGATCTGGCCGGCATTGGTGCCCACCGAGATGTCGGCAATCGTCGAATCCTCGGTTTCACCCGAGCGGTGCGAGATCACGGCCGTGTAGCCTGCGCGCTTGGCCATTTCGATGGCGGCGAAGGTTTCGGTCAGCGTGCCGATCTGGTTGATCTTGATCAGGATGGAGTTGGCGATCTTCTTGTCGATGCCTTCCTTCAGGATCTTGGTGTTGGTGACGAACAGGTCGTCGCCCACCAGCTGGACCTTGGCGGCCAGGCGGTCGGTCAGGATCTTCCAGCCATCCCAGTCGCCTTCGGCCATGCCGTCCTCGATGGAGATGATGGGGTACTTGTCGCACCAGCCGGCCAGCATGTCGGTCCACTGGGTGGCGGTCAGCGTCAGGTTGCCTTCACCGGCCAGCACGTACATGCCGTCCTTGTGGAACTCGCTGGCGGCGCAGTCCAGGCCCAGAGCGATCTGTTCGCCGGCCTTGTAGCCTGCATTTTCGATGGCCTGCAGGATCAGTTGGATGGCGGCTTCGTGGTTTTCCACGGAAGGCGCAAAACCGCCTTCGTCGCCCACGGCCGTGCTCATGCCCTTGTCGTGGATGATCTTCTTGAGCGCGTGGAAGACTTCGGCACCCCAGCGCACGGCTTCGCGGAACGAAGGCGCGCCCACGGGGATGATCATGAATTCCTGCAGGTCCAGGCTGTTGTTGGCGTGCGCGCCGCCGTTGATGACGTTCATCATCGGCACGGGCAGCTGCATGCCGCCCATGCCGCCCAGGTAGCGGTACAGCGGCAGGCCGGCTTCTTCGGCAGCGGCGCGGGCCACGGCCATGGAGACGGCCAGCATGGCGTTGGCGCCCAGGCGGCCCTTGTTGTCCGTGCCGTCCAGGTCGATCAGGGTCTTGTCCAGGAAGGCCTGCTCGGAGGCGTCCAGGCCCAGAACGGCTTCGGAGATCTCGGTGTTGATGTGCTCGACGGCCTTGAGCACGCCCTTGCCCAGGTAGCGGCTCTTGTCGCCGTCACGCAGCTCGATGGCTTCGCGCGAGCCGGTGGACGCGCCCGAAGGCACGGCGGCACGGCCCATCACGCCCGATTCCAGCAGCACGTCGCATTCGACGGTGGGGTTGCCGCGGCTGTCCAGCACTTCGCGGCCTACGATGTCAACGATTGCACTCATGGCATTTCCTTTGCGGTTTTTGAAATCGGTGTGCAGGCGGGTTCCGGTGAGGTTGCGCCCTGGTGCTTGCCGGGCAAGCGGTATGGGTGGTCGATGGCGTGGCTGGCTGCCGTGCCACCGGGCACAGCCGTGCTCCGCGGCGCAGTATCTGCGATCGGGCGGCGGCTATTGTGCACAAATTGGTTGTATGGCTTTGTATGCGCTGCGCTCTTGACGAGCCGGGGTGGCTGGCCGTCAGACGCCTTCCACGCAGACCATGCGCATGATGGATGCGCCTTCACGCGCCTCGCGGGCACGCAGGTACTCGGGCGTGTCGTAGAAGGCCCGGGCGGCCTCGAAGCTGGGGAACTTGAGGATCACGGTGCGGCCGGGGTTCCAGTCGCCTTCGAGCACTTCGACCTTGCCGCCGCGCACGCAGACTTCGGCGCCATGCACGCGCATGGCCTCGGTGCTCCACTTGCGGTATTCCTCGTACTGCTCGGGCTTGGTGACGGTGACGGACGCAATGATGTAGCCGCTGGCCATGGGTCAGACTCCAAAGTCGTTTTCGAGGAAGCCGTTCTTCTTGGTCACGTCGTCGAGCGCGACCAGGGTTTCGAGCAAGGCCTTCATGTGCTTGAGCGGCACGGCGTTGGGGCCGTCGCTGAGAGCGCAGGGAGGGTTGGGATGGGTTTCCATGAACAGGCCCGCCACGCCCACGGCCACTGCCGCGCGCGAGAGCACGGGCACCATCTCGCGCATGCCGCCGCTGCTGGTGCCGTTGCCGCCGGGCAGCTGCACGCTGTGCGTGGCGTCGAAGACGACGGGCGCGCCGGTCTCGCGCATGATGGACAGGCTGCGCATGTCCGAGACCAGATTGTTGTAGCCGAAGCTGGCGCCGCGCTCGCAGGCCATGAAGCTGTCCTCGGGCAGGCCGGCTTCCTTTGCAGCCGCACGGGCCTTGTCGATGACATTCTTCATGTCATGCGGGGCCAGGAACTGGCCCTTCTTGATGTTCACCGGCCGGCCCGACTGGGCGACGGCGCGGATGAAGTCGGTCTGGCGGCACAGGAAGGCCGGCGTCTGCAGCACGTCCACGACCTGGGACACGGCCGGGATTTCGGACTCGGTGTGCACGTCGGTCAGGATGGGGACCTGCAGGTCCTTCTTCACCTTGGCCAGGATCTCCAGGCCCTTGTCCATGCCCGGGCCGCGAAAGCTGGCGCCCGAGCTGCGGTTGGCCTTGTCGTAGCTGCTCTTGAAGATGAAGTGGATGCCCAGGGCCGCCGTGATTTCCTTGAGATGCCCCGCCACGTCCATCTGCAGCTGTTCGGACTCGACGACGCAGGGTCCTGCAATGAGAAAGAAGCGCCGGTCGAGGCCGACATCGAAGCCGCAGAGTTTCATGGTGGGGATTCCTTGGGAAATGGTGGGCGGCGGTGCGGGATCAGGACTTGCGCGGCGCCTTCTGGCGCTCGATCGCAGCCTTCACGAAGGCATTGAACAGCGGGTGGCCGCTCCACGGCGTGGACTTGAACTCGGGGTGGAACTGCACGCCGATGTACCAGGGGTGAACTTCCTTGGGCAGCTCGACGATCTCGGTCAGCTGCTCGCGCTGCGTCAGCGCCGAGATCACCAGGCCCGCTTCGCGCAACTGGTCCAGATACTGGACGTTGGCTTCGTAGCGGTGGCGGTGGCGCTCGGTGACCACATCACCGTAGATGCTGTGGGCCAGCGTGCCGGCCTGCACGTCGGAGGACTGCGCGCCCAGGCGCATGGTGCCGCCCAGGTCGGAGTTCTCGTCGCGGGTCTTGACCGTGCCGTCGGCGTCCTTCCACTCGGTGATCAGGGCGATCACGGGGTTGGCAGACTTGGGGTCGAACTCGGTGGAGTTGGCGCCTTCGAGGCCGGCCACGTGGCGGGCGTATTCGATGGTGGCCACCTGCATGCCCAGGCAGATGCCCAGGTAGGGCACCTTGTTCTCGCGGGCGTAGCGGGCCGTGGAGATCTTGCCTTCCACGCCGCGCGAGCCGAAGCCGCCGGGCACGAGGATGGCGTCGTACTGCGAGAGCTTGTCGCGCGCATTGGCGTCGCTGATGGTCTCGGAATCGACGTGGGTGATCTTCACTGCCACATGGCTTTGCATGCCGGCGTGCTTGAGCGCCTCGTTGACGGACTTGTAGGCGTCCGACAGCTCGACGTACTTGCCGACCATGGCGATCTTGACCTCGCCCTGCGGGTGCTCGGTCTCATGGACCAGGTCGTCCCAGCGCTTGAGGTTGGTAGGCGGCGTGTTCAGGCGCAGCTTGTCGCAGATCAGGCCGTCCAGGCCCTGCTCGTGCAGCATGCGGGGCACCTTGTAGATGGTGTCCACGTCCCACATGGAGATCACGCCCCACTCGGGAACGTTGGTGAACAGCGAGATCTTTTCCTTCTCCTCTTCCGGCACCTGGTGCTGCGCGCGGCACAGCAGGGCGTCGGGCTGGATGCCGATCTCGCGCAGCTTCTGCACGGTGTGCTGCGTGGGCTTGGTCTTGAGCTCGCCGGCCGTGGCAATCCAGGGCAGGTAGGTCAGGTGCACGAAGGCCGTGTTGTTGGGGCCCTGCTTGAGGGCCAGCTGGCGAACGGCTTCGAGGAAGGGCAGGGACTCGATATCGCCCACCGTGCCGCCGACTTCGCAGATGGCGACATCGACAGCGTCAGGCGTGCCCAGGCCGGCGCCGCGCTTGATGTACTCCTGGATTTCGTTGGTCACGTGCGGGATCACCTGCACGGTCTTGCCCAGGTAGTCGCCGCGGCGCTCCTTTTCCAGAACGCTCTGGTAGATGCGGCCGGTGGTGAAGTTGTTGGACTGCTTCATGCGCGTTTCGATGAAACGCTCGTAGTGGCCAAGGTCCAGATCGGTCTCGGCGCCATCATCGGTCACGAACACTTCACCGTGCTGGAAGGGCGACATGGTGCCCGGGTCCACGTTGATGTAGGGATCCAGCTTGATGAGGGTGACTTTGAGGCCGCGCGATTCGAGGATCGCAGCAAGGGAGGCTGAGGCGATTCCCTTGCCCAGGGAAGACACCACACCGCCTGTGACGAAGACAAATTTGGTCATGTCTTTTATTGGTGGTGGTAAAGCAGGATTATAGATGCGCCGCCGAATTCGCCGCGCCGCGCGGGGCTGCTCGGATGCTCCGGCTCTGCTAAATTGCGCGCCATGACTGAAGTGTTCGCAGGTAAACATCTGGTGCTCGGCCTCTCCGGAGGCGTGGCTTGTTACAAATCTGCCCAGCTGGTGCGCCTGCTGGTGCAGGCCGGGGCCACCGTGCAGGTGGTGATGACCGAGGCGGCAGAGCAGTTCATCACGCCGGTGACCATGCAGGCGCTGTCGGGCCGTCCGGTCTATGGTTCGCAGTGGGACGCGCGCGAGCCCAACAACATGCCCCACATCAACCTCAGTCGCGAGGCCGATGCCATGCTGATCGCGCCCTGCAGCGCCGACTTCATCGCACGCCTGGTGCAGGGCCGTTCCGACGAGCTGCTGAGCCTGATGTGCCTGGCGCGCCCCATGGACCGCGTGCCCCTGTTGCTGGCGCCTGCCATGAACCGCGAGATGTGGGCGCACCCGGCCACGCAGCGCAACCTGGCGCAGGTGGCGGCCGACGGTGCGCTGGTGCTGGGCGTGGGAACTGGCGACCAGGCCTGTGGCGAGGTGGGCGACGGCCGCATGCTGGAGCCCGAGGAAATCATGGAGGAGCTGGCTGCCTTCTTCACGCCCAAGCTGCTGCAGGGCCGCCAGGTGCTGGTCACGGCGGGCCCGACCTTCGAGGCCATCGACCCCGTGCGCGGCATCACCAACCATTCCAGCGGAAAAATGGGCTTTGCCATTGCGCGCGCCGCGCGCGAGGCGGGCGCCCAGGTGACCCTGGTGGCCGGGCCCGTGCACCTGCGCACGCCGCGCGGCGTGCAGCGCATCGATGTGCAATCGGCGCAGCAGATGTTTGACGCCGTTCACCAGCAATTGCCGCAAGCCGGCGTGTTCATCGCCACGGCGGCCGTGGCCGACTGGCGCCCGGCCACGGCGTCAGACCAGAAGATCAAGAAGGACGGCTCGGGCCAGACCCCTACGCTGACCTTCGTCGAGAACCCCGACATCCTGGCGGCCGCCGCGCAGTCCGAGCCTGCGCGCAGCGGCCGGCTGTACTGCGTGGGCTTCGCTGCCGAAAGCCATGACCTGCTGCAGCACGCCAGCGCCAAGCGCCTGCGCAAGCAGGTGCCGCTGCTGGTGGGCAATATCGGACCCGCAACCTTTGGGCGGGATGACAATGCCCTGCTGCTGATCGACGAGGCTGGCACCATGGAGCTGCCGCACGCCTCCAAGTCCCTGCTGGCGCGCCAGCTGGTGGCCGAGATCGCCCGGCGCCTGCCGCCCGTCCGTTGACACCACCGAAGGCCCGCATGTCACAGAACACCTACGAAGGCCCCCGCCACGGCGACTATGTGCGCTATGTGGATGAGCTGCTGCGCGCCAGCCCCCTGTACCGCTCTGCGGCCCACGGCTGGATGGCGCAGGGACGCAGCGATTTCACCGATGCGGTGGCCACGCCGGGCGCGCAGTCCCAGTCCGTGGTCGAGCGCGTGCGCGAGCAGGTGCAGGCTGCGGCCGAGAAGGCGCGCATCGCCGCGCAGCAGGCTTCGGTGCCCGCCCTGCCGGGGCGCCAGCCATCTGCAGGCGACAGGAATGGTGGCAGGGCCGATCGCGGCCGGCAGGCGGCGCGGGCACAGCAAGCCCAGGCGTCCTCCGCCGCCAAGGCCGTCAAGAAGACGGTCTTCAAGATAGGTCCGGGCCAGTTGCTGGGTATCGTGATCGGCCTGATCCTGGCCGTGGTGATTCCGGGCATCGGCCCCTTCATCCTGCTGCTCACCATCATCAATGCCATCGTCAAAGGCTTTCGCAGCGGGCTCAAGTCGTCCGGGTGACGGCGCGGGGCACAATGCGCGCTTTGCTTTTCAAGAGAGCCTGCCGTGAGGCGCTCCCCAGATTGTTTCCATGAACGTTGATATCAAGATCCTTGACGCGCGCCTGCGCGAGAACATGCCCGCCTACGCCACGCCGGGAAGCGCGGGCCTGGACCTGCGCGCCTGCATCGATGCACCGCTGACGCTGGAGCCCGGCCAATGGCAACTGGTGCCCACGGGCATGGCCATGTACCTCAAGGACCCCGGCTACGCGGCCATGATCCTGCCGCGCTCGGGCATGGGCCACAAGCACGGCATCGTGCTGGGCAACCTGGTCGGCCTGATCGACAGCGACTACCAGGGCCAGCTCATGGTCAGCGCCTGGAACCGCTCGACCACGGCCTTCACGCTGCAGCCCATGGACCGCCTGGCCCAGCTGATCATCGTGCCCGTGGTGCAGCCCAGCTTCAATGTGGTCGAGGAGTTCGAGTCGGCTTCCGAGCGCGGCGCGGGCGGCTACGGCTCTACAGGCAAGCAATAAGGCGCTCAGCCAGAAAACGCCCGCAGCCGCGCTGCCCGGGCATCGCTCCAGGGAGGAATCCGCATGGCCAGGCCATCCCGGCGCACGCGCCACCGCCCATCCGCGTCATGGACGCGCGTGATGCTGACGCAGGAAGACCGCATGCGCCGCCGCCTGCAGCAGCGCCACTGGCTGCGGCTGCATGCGGCACTGACGGGCGGGTTGAGCCTGGCCGGCATGTCGCTGTTGAGCCTGGGCCTGCTGCACGCGGGCATGCACAGCATGGCGCTGCGCTATGGCGTGGCCCTGGCCTGCGGCTATCTGCTGTACCTGCTGCTGCTGCGCCTGTGGGCCGAATGCATGCTGCGCCGCGACTGGGAGGTGTCCGATGTTCCCGATGTGACGCCCGGCGGCAGCGGTTCTTCACCGGCCCGCACGCTGGAAGCTGGCGGATTCGACAGCGGGCAGGGCGGCTCGTATGGCGGCGGTGGCTCCAGTGGCAGCTGGGATGACGGCGGCGCCATGTCCGAGGCCGCTTCCTCGGCCTCGCAAGGCTTTGATCTGCCGGGCATCGATGGGCTGGACGACGGCGCCGTCGTCCTGGTCCCCGTGCTGCTGGTGTTTGCGGCGCTGCTGGTCGCGGTCACGGGGGCAGGGTCGCTGCTGTGGCTGGTCTTTGGGGCTGACCTGTTCCTGGCCGTGGCGGTGGAGGTGGCCTTTGCGCTGCTGATGGCGCGCACGCTCTATGTGGTGGAGCGCGAAGGCTGGTTGCTGGCCGCGCTGCGCCTGAGCTGGAAGCCGGTGCTGGGCGCACTGGTGGCCGCCGTGGCGCTTGGCGCGCTGGCCGACTGGCTGTTTCCCCAGGCAGACACCCTGGTGCAGGTGCTGCGTGCGCTGAGAGGACACTGAAAGGCCCCTGAGAGGGCACAGAGCCGCTGCTGCGCGGCTCATGCCGTCACGCCTGTCTTTTTGCCCCCGGCAGGCGCAGTTGCATGCGCAGGCCGCCCAGCGGTGAGCGGCTGGCCGCGATGCTGCCGCCATAGGTCTGCACCAGGTCACGCACGATATCCAGGCCCAGGCCTGCGCCGGGCCTGCGTTCGTCCAGGCGCTCGCCGCGCTCGAAGATGCGGCCAAGGTCGGCGTCTTCGATGCCGGGGCCGTCATCGTCCACTGTCAGCAGCAAGGGGCCGCCGGCCTGATCGTGCTCCAGGCCCTGGACTTCCAGGCTCACGGCCTGGGCCGCCCACTTGCCGGCGTTGTCCAGCAGGTTGCCCAGGATTTCCATCAGGTCCTGGCCATCGCCCAGAAAGTCCCAAGGCTGCGCATCGCCCTTCAGCGCAAAGCGGATGCCGCGGCCGGCGTGCAGCCGCTCCATGGTGCGCACCAGCGAGGCCAGCGGCGGCTCCAGCGGAGTGCGCAGGCCTGTGGCCTGGCGGGCCGCAGCGCGGGCGCGTGCCAGATGGTGGTCCACCTGGCGGCTGGCGCTGGCGACCTGCTCGCGGACCAGTTCGGCCAGCGCCCCGCCTTCCTGCGCGGCGGCATTGCCGAGGATGGACAGCGGCGTGTTCACCGCATGGGCCAGGTTGCCGGCCTGCGTGCGCGCGCGCTGCACCATGTCGGCGTTCACATCCAGCACATGGTTGAATTCCTGCACCAGGGGGCGCAGTTCCTGCGGGAACCGGCCTTCGAGGCGCGGCGTTGCCCCCTTGCGCACGTCGGACAGGCCCTTGCGCAGCAGCTGCAGCGGCCGCAGCGCCAGGCGCAGCTGCAGCACCACGGCCAGCACCAGCCCGGCCGCCAGCGTTCCCAGTGCGGCGATCAGCATGGTGGTGAAGCGCTGCATGGGTTCGGCCAGCAGGGCGCTGTCGGCCGCAACGATCAGGCGCAGCGGCGGCGCGTCGGCTTCGGGCAATTGCAGGGGGCGTGCCACGGCCACGAGCTGGTGGCCCTGGCCATCGGGCAGCATGCCGGTGTTCAGCGCCGTGTCCTCGTGGTGCTCATCCGGGCGGCCGGCATCGGCGCGGAACTGGTGCCAGTCCAGCGTCTGGTCCCACAGCGAACGAGAGCGCAGCAAGCCGGCCTTCTCGTGCGGACCCGCGCCATCGCTCACCTGGTCGATCTGCCAGTACAGGCCCGACAGCGGCTGCGCCAGGCGCGGATCGCCCACGGCCAGCCCGACTTCGATGCGCCCTCCGGGCAGGCTGTTGACGGCTGCGCTGAGCTGGTCGAGCTGCAGCACCAGCTGCGCCTGCAACTGCTGCGCGATGTGGTCGCGGAACAGGCCGCGCAGCCCCCAGCCGGCCAGCAGCACGGCCGCCAGCACCCAGGCCAGCGTGCCGGCCAGCAGGCGCAGGCGCAGCGAATCACCGAGCCGGGATACCTGTCTTTCCTGTGGCGCGTTCATGCAACGGGCGCGCCTTCCACCAGCCGGTAGCCCAGGCCGCGCACGGTCTCTATGCTGCCGGCCGGCAGCTTCTTGCGCAGGCGGCCGACGAAGACCTCGATGGTGTTGGAGTCGCGGTCGCTGTCCTGCGGGTAGATGTGTTCTGACAGTTCGGTGCGCGATATCACCTGCCCCACGCGCTGCATCAGCAGGGCCAGCACCTTGAATTCATGGCTGGTGAGCGTGAGCGGCTGGCCGGCGACGCTCACGCGGGCATGGCGCGAGTCCAGCACGATGGGGCCGCATTGCCACTGGGCGCTGGCGTGCGGGCTGAGCCGGCGCAGAAGGGCGCGCAGGCGGGCCATCAGCTCTTCCATGTGGAAGGGCTTGGCCAGATAGTCGTCGGCGCCGGCATCCATGCCGGCCACCTTCTCATGCCAGGCGCCGCGCGCCGTGAGGATCATCACCGGCATGACCCGGCCCTGCGCACGCCAGGCGCGCAGCACGGTGAGCCCGTCGCGCACGGGCAGGCCCAGGTCCAGCACGGCGGCGTCGAATTCCTCGACCTCGCCCAGGTACTGGGCCGTTGCGCCGTCCGCGGCCGTCTCCACTGTATGGCCTGCCTGCTGCAAGGCCTGTACCAGTTGCCCGCAGAGCGTGGGCTCGTCTTCCACCACGAGGATTCGCATCTGCGTCTAGTCCTTGCGCTTGAAGCTCAGCACCTTGCCATCGCGTGCATCGATCTTGAGCTTGGCCACGCGGCCGCCCGATTGCAGCAGCCGGATCTCGTAGATGAAGCGGCCGTCGTCATGCTCGAACTCGACCTTGATGACCTGGCCCTGGTAGTCGCGCTCGACCTGGTCGAGCACGGTGCGCAGCGGCAGCACGCGGCCTTGCTGCAGGGCCTGGCGAGCGAGTTCATGGTCGCTGTCGCCGGCATCCGAGGGCGTGGTCCAGGAGGCCAGGGCCGCCGCCATCAGCAGCAGTGCGGCCAGCAGCATCCAGGACCTGCGAGGAATGGAGAAGGATGGAGTGGGCATGGAAAACTTTATAGCCCAGCGTGGATGAACCTCGGATGAACGGCTGCTTCAGCCTGCGTTCATGGCCTGCATCGAACAATGGCTGCACGCCGTCGCAATCCAACGGAAACGAAGGCGCAGCAGCCGGCAGATGCGGCCTTTTCAGATGCATCGCCAGCCCAATCGCCGACCCAATCGCCGGCCCAGTCGCCGACCTTCACATGCCAAGGAGAACCTCATGCCTTCCATCCGACAACTGATTTCCCGCGCTGCACGCCATGGCCTGACGGGCCTGGGCATTGTTCTGATCGCCACTGCCGGGCTGGTCGCCCAGGTGCAGGCCCAGGCAGCCGCCACGGGCGGGCCATCCGTGACCGTACAGGCCGGCGAGGCCGTGGCCACCACGGTGGCCTCCGTGCGCGGCGCCTTCCAGGGGCCGGGCCTGAGCATCCGCGAAGTCTTCGAACGCATGGAGGTCCTGGGTTACCGCGACCTGCGCGAGATCGAGTGGGAGGACGGCCTCTACCAGGTCAAAGGCCAGACTGGCGATGGCCGCCCTGTGAAGCTCTACGTCGATGGCAACAACGGCAACGTGCTCAGCATCCGCGCACGCAATTGAGGCCGGGCGGGCAGGCTGATTTTTGTCAGCAAGTGTTCTGTCCGGTCGGCAGGCATGCGGCCTGGGACGTTGAAGCGGTATGCAGCCGCCGGCCGGTCCGGTGGCTGCCCTTGATCGATCCACGGACAGTACACAGGAGATTCTCATGCCTTCCATTCATCGCTTGAGCGCCATGGGCGCCGGCTGCATTGCCGCGCTGATGCTCAGCGCCTGCGCGGGCTACCCCCAGCAGGGCGGATACCCGGGTGGCGGCTACCCTGCCGGTGGCTATCCAGCCGGCGGCTATCCGACCAGCGGCTACCCCAGCGGTGGCTATCCCAACGGCGGCCAGCCCGGCACGGCCTACCCGGGCGGCGGTGGCTATGCGCAGCAGGGGCGCGTGACCAATGTGCAACTGGTGCAGATCCAGCAGCCCAGCGGCATTGGCGGCTCGGGCATAGGCGCCGGGGCCGTGGTGGGCGGCGTGGTCGGCGGGGTGCTGGGCCGCCAGGTGGGCAAGGGCAGTGGGCGCGACATCGCCACCATTGCGGGCGTGGTGGGCGGTGCCATGGCGGGCAATGCCATCGAGAAGAACACCGGCCCTGGCGACCTGCGCGATGTCTACCGCGTCACCGTGCAGTTGAACGACGGCAGTACGCGCGTGTTCGACTACCAGAACAATCCGCAGCTGCGCATAGGCGAGAGCGTGCGCGTAGACAACAACCAGCTGATTCGCTGAGTACCAGGCTCGCTCCATGCAAAAGGGCTCCCCGCAGGGAGCCCTTTGCCATTTCAGCGCGGCAATTTCAGTGCAGCGTGTCGTTGCCCGGCGCCATGGGCTGGATGCGGAAGAAGCCGGTACCGGCCGAGCCGCGGCCGACTTCTTCCTCGGTGGCTTCGCGCACGCCTTCGACCTTCAGGTGCAGGCGCAGCGCAATGCCGGCCAGCGGGTGGTTGCCGTCCAGCACCACATGCTCGGGATAGATTTCCGTGACGGTGTAGAGCAGGTCGGGCTGCACGGCGCTGCAGCCCTTGGGCAGGGCGCTGGCCTCGAAGCTCATACCTTCCTCCAGCTCGGCCGGGAACAGGGCGCGCGGCTCCAGGAAGATCAGGCTTTCGTTGTAGTCGCCAAAGGCTTCCTCGGGCTCCAGGTGCAGGTCCAGGGTCTTGCCCTGGCCGTGGCCCTGCAGGGCTTCCTCGATGCGCTTGAGCAGATCGTCGCCGCCGACCAGGAACTCCACGGGCTCATCGAGCACGTCCAGTTCCTCGCCCAGGGTGTCCTTGAGGGTCCAGGTCAGAGCGACCACGCATTGTTCTGTGATTTCCATGGTGTGCAGCTTGTGCGGCCCATGCCGCAGTGGGGAAAAAGAAAGACCGCCGCGCGCGCCCGTGTTTGACGAAGGCGTGCCGGCGGCCGCGTTGGCGCGATTTTCCCACGGCTGCCCGGCTGCTGCGCAGGCCGGGCGGCGAGTCCTGCCGATCAGAACGGATAGTGGCGGGGGGTGGTCTGCATGGTGATCCAGCGCGTCTCGGTGAAGGCGTCGATGCCTGCCTGGCCGCCGAAGTGGCCGTAGCCCGAGTTTTTCACGCCGCCAAAGGGCATCTGTGCCTCGTCATGCACGGTGGGGCCGTTGACGTGGCAGATGCCGGCCTCGATGCGCGCGGCCACGCGCCAGCCGCGTGCGGTGTCGCGGGTGTAGACGGACGAGGACAAGCCGAATTCGTTGTCATTGGCCATGGCGATGGCCTGCTCCTCGCCGCGCACGCGCACGATGGCCTTGACGGGGGCAAAGGTTTCCTCGCGGAAGATGTCCATCTCGGGCGTGACGCCGTCGATCAGCGTGGCGGCCATCAGGGTGTTGGTGGCCTTGCCGCCGCACAGCAGTTTTGCGCCCTTGGCCAGCGCGTCGTCGATCAGGCGGTTGGCACGCTCCACGGTGGCCATATCCACCACCGAGCCCAGCACCACGGGGCCCTTGCGTGGATCGCCCAGTGGCAGCGAGGTGGCGCGGGCCACCAGCTTGTCCAGGAAATCGCCGGCCACGGACTCGTCCACGATGATGCGTTCGGTGGACATGCAGATCTGGCCCGAGTTGGCGAAGGCACCGAAAGTGCAGCCGGCCACGGCGGCGTCGATGTCGGCATCGTCCAGCACCACGAAGGGCGCCTTGCCGCCCAGCTCCAGGATGGCGGGCTTGAGGTACTTGGCGCAGGTCTGGCCGAGGATGCGGCCCACGCGCGTGGAGCCCGTGAAGTTCACGCGGCGCACGGCCGGGTGGGCCACCATAGCTTCGACCACGGCACCGGCATCTTCGGGCGCATTGGTCACGAAGTTGACCACGCCGGGCGGCAGGCCGCCTTCCTGCAGGGCCTCGATGATCAGGCCGTGCGTGGCGGGGCACAGTTCCGAGCCCTTGAGCACCACGGTGTTGCCGCAGGCCAGCGGCGTGGCAATGGCGCGCACGGCCAGGATGACGGGCGCATTCCAGGGCGCAATGCCCAGCACCACGCCGGCGGGCTGGCGCACGGCCATTGCCAGGCTGCCGGGCACGTCAGAGGGAATGATCTGGCCGTTGATCTGGGTGGTCAGCGAGGCGGCCTCCAGGAACATGTTGGCGGCCAGGTGCACGTTGAAGCCGGCCCAGATGCCCGAGGCGCCGGTCTCGGCGGCCATGGCGGCGGCAAAGGCCTCGGTCTTGGCTTCCAGCGCCTGCGATGCCTTCATCAGCATCTGGCGGCGCTCGGTCGGACCCAGCGCGGCCCAGGCGGGGAAGGCCTTTTGCGCGGCCTCGACGGCGCGCACGGCATCTTCGGGCGTGGCGGCCGGGGCGCGCGTGGCCACCGATCCGTCCAGCGGATTGCGGCGCTCGAAGGTGGCGCCATTGCCGGCCTGTGCGGCCTGGCCTGCGATAAGCATGGTTTGTTCGATCATGACTGTCTCCTTGGTATGCGGTTGTGGCCTGGGCGTTGGCGTAGCCGGGCGTGCCCGTCATCGTAGAAGCAGGCGATGGCACAGGCAGCCCGCTGCGCGCACAAAGCGCATGACGGATCGTGCACAGGCTCCGGGGTTTACCCTTGTCCTGGCTGTCCGCGGGGAAAGCCATGGGGCGCGATGGGCCTGCACTTTCCCATAATCACGTCCATGGCCGCACACAGATCCTTCACCCGTGCGGCGAGCAGGAGAGACCGCACATGACCGATGCCATGGTGTTGAGCACCGACGGACTGCCGCCCGACGAGACGGCGTCGGCCTGGCACGCCTGGATGTCGCGCCTGTTTGCGGGCCTGGATACCGATGTCTATGGCGATCGCCTGTTCGAAGGCCATGTGCGCGTGGCCAATGCCGGCGATGTAGTGCTGACCCGGCTGGAGGCGGGCCGCCACCGCGTCATGCGCAGCATGCAGGGCCTGCGCGCCCATGAGTCCCCCTATCTGAAGATCGTCGCGCCCTGGGAGGGCGTGGCCAGCGTGCGCCAGCACAACCGCGAGGCCAGCGTGCGCAAGGGCAGCTGGGTGATCTATGACACGGCGCAGGAGTACGAGGTCACCAACCCCGAATGGTCCGAACACCTCATCGTGATGCTGCCGCGCCAGGCCATCGTGGACCGGGGCATCCGGCTGGAAGGGCTGATGGGGCGCAATGTGGGCGGCAGCTCGGGCATTGCCCGCATCGCGCTGGAAACCATGCGCAGCACCTACCAGGAGTTGCCCGGCATGGCGCCGCATCTGGCGCGCCGCG
Organism: Delftia sp. SD018; assembly: GCF_017355445.1. NCBI lineage: Bacteria > Pseudomonadati > Pseudomonadota > Betaproteobacteria > Burkholderiales > Comamonadaceae > Delftia > Delftia sp. SD018. The sequence continues at coordinate 81,095 of NZ_JADDRN010000004.1, read as the reverse complement.
CGGGCGAGCTGCTGGTGGACATGGTCCATCTGTCGCTGCAGGAACTGGCCGGGCAGGGCACGGCAGGCACGCAGCAACTGGCGCTGCAGGACCGCATCCGCGCCCATGTGGCGGCCCATCTGCGCGACCCGGGCCTGTCGGTGGAGTCGGTGGCCGCCGCGCTCAACTGCAGCAAGCGCCACCTGCACAACGCCTTTGCGGACAGTCAGACCAGCCTGGGCGCCTTCATACAGCACAGCCGCCTGGAGCTGTGCATGCGCGAGCTGCTGCAGCCCGCCCAGGCGCAGCGCACCATCACCGAGGTCGCCATGGATTGCGGCTTTGGCAGCACCGCGCATTTCAGCCGCGCTTTCAAGATCTATACGGGCCTGTCGCCCTCGGATTTCAGGGCCATGCGCAAGCCGGCCGGCTGACTGCCACGAAGCCATTGCGGGGCAGCTTGCGCTGGCGCCAGGACAGGGCAATGCCCGCATAGGACAATGCCGCCCTGTCTCTTCGCTCACTTCGGACCATTTCATGGACACCAACACACCGCTTGCCCTGCTGGGCGGGCTTACCGCTTCCCAATTCATGCGCCGCCACTGGCACAAGAAGCCCTTGCTGGTGCGCCAGGCAATCCCGGGCTTCAAGCCCCTGATTCCCCGCGCCAGGCTGCTGGCCATGGCAGGCGAGGACGGTGTGGAGTCGCGCCTGATCCAGCAGCAGGACGGTGGCCACTGGAAGCTCAGCCACGGCCCGCTGTCGCGCCGCAGCCTGCCCTCGCTGCAAAAGCCCGGATGGACCGTGCTCGTGCAGGGCGTGGACCTGCACGACGACGGCGTGCACCAGCTGATGCAGCAGTTCCGCTTCGTGCCCGAGGCGCGGCTGGACGATCTGATGATCAGCTTTGCCACCGACCAGGGCGGCGTCGGCCCGCATTTCGACAGCTACGACGTTTTCCTGCTGCAGGCGCATGGCCGCCGGCGCTGGCGCATCGGCCGCCAGAAGGACCTGTCGCTGCAGCCCGATGTGCCGCTGAAGGTGCTCTCGAATTTCGAGCCCGAGGAGGAGTTCGTGCTCGAGCCCGGCGACATGCTCTACCTGCCGCCCAAGTGGGCCCATGACGGCATCGCCGAGGGCGAGTGCATGACCTACTCCATCGGCTTTCGCTCGCCCGCGCGCGACGAACTGGCCCGCGAGCTGCTGCTGCGCATGTCCGACGAGCCCGATGAGCCCGAAGCGCCCATGGTCTACCGCGATCCCGACCAGCCCGCCGTCGAGGCCCCGGGCGAGATTCCGTCGAGCCTGCACGACTTCGCGCGCAAGGCGCTGGAGCGCGCGCTGGCCGAGCCGCTGGCGCTGGAGCGCGCTCTGGGCGAGTACATGACCGAGCCCAAGGCCAATGTCTGGTTCGAGCATGGCGAGGAACACGGCATGTTCGAGAGCGTGGTCCTCGACCGTCGCACGCGCATGATGTATGACGCAAAACACATCTTCATCAACGGCGAAAGCTATCTGGCCGGTGGCCGCGATGCCACCCTGATGCGCAAGCTGGCCGATACGCGCGCCCTGTCACGCGCCGATCTGGCCAAGGCCAGCGATGACGCGCTGGAGCTGCTGTCCTCCTGGTTTGACGCCGGCTGGGTGCGAGGCGGGCCGCTGTCCTGAACTGGGTAGACGCTGTGACGCAGTCATGCTAAGTTCGGGCATTCACCGTTGACAGCGTTCTGCTGATTCAAGGCGGACTCCGATAGATTTGTAAAGAATTGTCTTGGGTTCGTCAGTAAATTGACAGCAACCTGGTTTTGTTACACAGTGGACGCCAAGGCAGCTTCTTGCTGCCCCATTCGGACTTGGCAAGAGGATTTGTGCGGAATTGTTCAGAGGTTGTCAGTTTCAGTCAGCCTCGAAAAAATCTCCCTATAATTCGCTCCAAGTCGAATGAATGTGTTTGACGTGGCCTGGCCGCCGCGTACCGGTTGCCCGCATCCGGTGGCGCAAGTGGCGGGGCCCCTCCTGTGTACTGTCTTCTTACCTACTCTCTAGGAAACTGTGATGAAGAACTCTCTGATCCTGGCTACTGTGATCGCTGCTGCAGCTCTGGCCGCTTGCGGCAAGAAGGAAGAGGCTCCGGCCCCCGCTCCCGCACCCGCCGTTGAAGCTCCCGCACCGGCAGCTCCCGCTCCCGCAGAAGCTCCTGCTGCTCCCGCCGCCGACGCTGCTGCTCCCGCAGCGCCTGCCGCCGACGCTGCAGCACCTGCTCCCGCTGCTGACGCTGCCGCTGCAGACGCCGCCAAGGCTGCTGCCGACGCTGCCGCCAAGGAAGCCACCAAGCAGTAATTCGGCCCTCGCCGATGGCAGAGGTTTCGGCCTCTGTCGCGAAAGAACCGCATCCTTCGGGCTGCGGTTTTTTTTTCGTCTTCGCTTTGCTTTGGTCCAGTAAAAAAGCCACCGGCAAATGACTGCGCGGTGGCTGCAAGCCAAGGGCGGACGCTGCCGCCCCAAGGCCCGAAAAGAGGCTTGCTTACTTCATGTCGTCGGTGATGACGCGCACGATGCGCTGGGCATTGGCCGATGTCTCGGGCTGGCCCTGGGTGTTGAGCACGGTGACGGTGGACTTGTCGCCTTCGCTGCGCACCTGGATCTGGTACTTGACCGGCGCGGCCGCATCGGGCGAGCGGCTGAACAGCTTGCCGAAGAAGCCCTTGGGCTCGACCTTGGCGTCAGGCGCGACATAGCGCACGAAGTAGATGCCGCGGCTGCGGTCACGGTCCTCCACGGTGAAGCCCGTGCGGTCCAGGGCCACGCCGACACGGCGCCAGGCGCGGTCAAAGCCTTCGTCGATCTGCAGCACGGGCTGTCCGTTGGCGGATTCCATGCGCACGCTGCCGGTGGCGGCTGCCGTGGTGGTGTTGGCCTTGGCCACGGCATCGGCCTGCTCCTGGCTCACGCCGAGCTTGACCATCAGGCGGCGCAGGAATTCGGTTTCCAGTTCCGGGTCGGAGGGGCGCGGCTGCCAGATGGTCTGGTCCTTCTGGGCGCTGGTGTAGACCTCCTGCATGCCGCGGTGCGTGATGTAGACCTCGGTGGAGCCGTCGGCCGAGCGCTCCAGGCGTGTGCGGAAGCGGTCGCGCTCGCTGGTGGAGTACAGGCCGTCGAAGACCTTGCCCAGCGTCTTGCGGATCACGTCCTGCGGGATCTTGGCGCGGTTCTCGGCCCAGTCGGTCTCGATGATGCCCAGCTGGCGGTCTTCGGTGGTGAAGATGAAGCCGTTTTCCAGCCAGAAGTCGCGCACGGGCTCCCACAGCTGGTCGGCCGGGCGCTTGATCACCAGCCAGCGCTGTTCGCCGTTGCGCTCGATGCGCACATCGCCCATTGCAACGGTGGCCGTGCGGCCTTCGCTGGGCTTTTGCGCCTTGGAGTTGGCTTCCATGGCTGCGGCGGAGACCACGCCGCCGGGCACGGCATAGCGCGAATCCGTGGACAGCTGGGTCAGATCCGGGGGAACTTCCAGGGTGGGCGCCTGCTGCTTGCCGGCGCTCTTGTAGTCGATCTTGCTCTCTTGGAACGTGGTCGTGCAGGCTGTCAGGCCGATGGCCAGGCTCAGCAGGCTCAGACGTGCAATGGGCTGTTTCACGCGAATATCCTTGGTGCGTTCGGTCGGTGGGGCGGGGCGCCTCACAGCAGGCCAGCGGAGCCCAGGGCGGCTTCCACGGTGGCTTCCAGGTTCTTGCTCAGAGGTGTCATCGGCAGGCGCATGGCCGGGCCGCACAGGCCCAGGCGCGCTGCGGCCCACTTGACGGGAATGGGGTTGGCCTCGACGAAGAGGTTCTTGTGCACGGGCATCAGGCGCAGCTGGATGTCCATGGCGGTGCGCACATCGCCGGCCAGGGCCGCCTTGCACAGATCGCTCATCAGGCGTGGCGCCACGTTGGCCGTGACGCTGATGTTGCCATGGCCGCCGCACAGCATCAGGGCCACAGCGGTCGGGTCATCGCCGGAGTACACGCCGAAGTCCTTGGGCACTTCACGGATCAGCCATTGGGCGCGCTCGATGTTGCCCGTGGCTTCCTTGATACCGATGATGGCGGGGATCTGCGCCAGGCGCAGCACGGTGTCGTGCTGCATGTCGGCCACGGAGCGGCCGGGCACGTTGTAGAGCACCACCGGCAGGTCGCCCACCGCTTCGGCAATCGCCTTGAAGTGCTGGTACTGGCCTTCCTGCGTGGGCTTGTTGTAGTAGGGCACGACCTGCAGCTGGCTGTCGGCGCCGACCTTCTTGGCGTAGCGGGCCAGCTCGATGGCCTCGTGCGTGCTGTTGGCGCCGCAGCCGGCCATCACGGGCACGCGGCCCGCGGCCTGCTCGACGGACACGCGGATGATTTCGCAGTGCTCCTCCACGTTGACGGTGGGGGATTCACCTGTCGTTCCCACCACGCCGATGCAGTCCGTGCCTTCGGCCACATGCCAATCGATGAGTTTTCGCAGCGCCGGGTAGTCAACACTACCGTCCTCGTGCATGGGCGTGATGAGGGCAACGATGCTGCCAGTGAGAGCGACGGAGGAGGATGTCATGTCCGCAAGAAAAAACGGGAAAGGATCATTCTAACGAGTGTCGGAGGCAGGCCCAAGGCGGGCGCCTGTAGGGATTCAGGCGATTGCAGAGCCTGACGCCTTCTGATGCGCCAGCATGGCCACGGGTTCCCGGCCTGTTGCATCGGGGCGCAGTGCCGCAATGCGCTGGACCATGCGATCGGGCTCGCCCAGCTGGCCGTGCTCGTAGGCCACGATGTGCCAGCCCGCGCAGGCCTGCAGCAGCTCGCCGGGCGCCAGCAGGAAATCGGGGCGGGAAGGCTTGCCGAAAGCCTCATTGCCCTGGGCAAAGGTTTCGTACAGCAGCACGCCGCCGGGGGCCACGCTGTCCAGCAGCGCCGGCCACAGCGGGCGCCACAGATAGTGGGTCACGACCACGGCGCCGAACTGCCGGCCGGGCAGGGGCCAGGGGCCGTTTTCGATGTCGGCGCACAGCAGCTCGCCCACGCCCTGCAGGCCGGCCAGGGCCTGGGCGTCGCGGTCCACGCCGGTGACGGCGTGGCCACGCGCATGGAACCAGCGCATGTGCCGGCCGGGGCCGCAGGCCACGTCAAGCACCGAGGCCTGGGGCGCCAGAAGGTGCGACCAGCGTTGGATCCAGGACGAGGGCGGCGTGGCTGCGTGCATGTGCAATTTTGGAAATAAAGTGAAAGCGGCCGACATTGTGCCGGCAGGCCTTCGCCGCTGCCGCTTCCATTTCAGAAGCAGGCCCAGATCTGGTCTGCCATGCCCAGCATGAACTGCGGCTGCAGGTAGAGCATGAAGACCAGGCCCAGCACCAGCAGCACGGCGGCCCACAGCGCCAGCCTGCGCAGGATGCGTGGGCGGGGCCTGGTGGATGTCGTCATGGATGTCGTCATGTCAGGCAGCGGCCTGGGCTGCGCGCAACCGTGCCACGGGGGCTTCGCGGATGGGCAGGTTCAGCAGGCCGGCGGCCACGCCCAGGCCGATGGCCAGGTACCAGACCACCTGGTAGCTGCCCGTGTGGTCATAGAGATAGCCGCCCAGCCAGACGCCCAGGAAGCTGCCCACCTGGTGGCTGAAGAACACCATGCCGCTCAACATGGACAGATGCTGCACGCCGAAGATCTGGGCCACGGTGGCATTGGTCAGCGGCACGGTGGACAGCCACAGCAGGCCCATGGCGGCCGAGAAGATATAGACCGACCAGGGCGTCAGCGGCGCCAGCAGGAAGAGCACGATCACCACCGAGCGCGTGAAGTAGATGGTGGACAGCAGGTAGCGCTTGGGCAGGCGCTGGCCCAGGTTGCCGGCCACGTAGGTGCCAACGATGTTGAACAGCCCCACCAGCGCCAGCGAGATGCTGGCCACCTGCGGTGCCAGGCCGTAGTCCTTGAGGTAGCTGGGCATGTGCACGCCGATGAACATCACCTGGAAGCCGCAGACGAAGTAGCCGGCCGTCAGCAGCACGAAGCTGGGCGTGCGCAGCGCTTCGGCGACGGCCTGGCCCGCGCTCTGGTCGCGCACGGGACGGGCGTTGCCGGCCTGGAAGCCGGGCTCGCGCAGGCCGAAGGCCAGCGGAATGATCATCAGCGCGCACAGCGACAGCAGCAGCAGGGCGTTGGACCAGCCGAAGTTCGCGATCAGGCTGCCTTCCACGGGCACCATGAAGAACTGGCCGAAGGAACCCGCCGCCGCCGTCACGCCCATGGCCCAGCTGCGCCGCGCCACGGGAATCTGGCGGCCCAGCACACCGTAGATCACGGCATAGGTGGTGCCTGCCTGGGCTGCGCCGATCACCACGCCGGCCGTCAGAGCGAACCAGGTTGTCGTGGGCGCCATGGCCATGCCGGCCAGGCCCAGCGCATACAGCAGCGCGCCCACCAGGAGCACGCGGAAGGCGCCGAAGCGGTCGGCCAGCATGCCGCCGAAGATGCCGAGCACGCCCCAGGACAGGTTCTGGATGGCGATGGCCAGCGCGAAGGACTCGCGCGTCCAGCCCATCTCCTGGGTGATGGGCTGCAGCCACAGGCCGAAGCCGTGGCGGATTCCCATGGACAGCGTCACGACTGCGCCCCCGCACAGCAGTATCTGCACCATGGACATGGGTTGGTTGTTTTTTTGCATGCGGCAAACTTTAGCGAAACTCCGGGTTTTGCGCTGTGCCGCTTGGGTCGCCCATGCGCCAGCGCGGCCCTTGATGGCAGCGGCTTTTTCGGGATAGTCAATGTCAATGACTGTGAATGCATCCAGCACTGAGCCGGGCCGCGCACTACAATCCGCCCCCATGGCAGTCAAACCATCTCCCACTTCCGCCAGCGAATACTCCGAAGGCTCGATACGCGTGCTCAAGGGCCTTGAGCCCGTCAAGCAGCGTCCCGGCATGTACACGCGCACCGACAACCCCCTGCATGTGCTGCAGGAGGTGATCGACAACGCGGCCGACGAGGCACTGGCCGGCTTCGGCAAGAAAATCCGCTTCACCCTGCATTCCGACGGCTCCTACAGCGTCGAAGACGACGGCCGGGGCATCCCCTTCGGCATGCATCCCGAGGAAAAGGCGCCCGTGGTGGAGCTGGTCTTCACGCGGCTGCATGCGGGCGGCAAGTTCGACAAGGGCAAGGGCGGCGCCTACAGCTTCTCGGGCGGCCTGCACGGTGTGGGCGTCTCGGTCACGAATGCGCTGGCCACGCGCCTTGAGGCCTGCATCCACCGCGAGGGCAAGGTGGCCACCATCGCCTTCTCGGGCGGTGACGTGGTCGAGCCCCTGCAGTCGCGGCCGCTGGCCGCGGGCGAACGCAAGCAGGGCACGACCGTGCGCGTGTGGCCCGATGCCCGCTATTTCGAATCGCCCCAGCTGCCCATGGGCGAGCTGATGCACCTGCTGCGCAGCAAGGCCGTGCTCATGCCCGGCGTCTCGGTGACCCTGGTCAACGAGAAGACGCGCGACACCCAGACCTGGCAGTTCAAGGGCGGCCTGCGCGACTACCTGCAGCAAAGCCTGCATGGCGAGGCGGTCATCCCCCTGTTCGAGGGCGAGGGCTTTGCCGACCGCCACCACGACAGCTTTGCCGAAGGCGAGGGCGCCGCCTGGTGCGTGGCCTTCACCGAAGACGGCGCACCGCTGCGCGAAAGCTATGTCAACCTGATCCCGACCACCGCTGGCGGCACGCATGACAGCGGCCTGCGCGACGGCCTGTTCCAGGCGGTCAAGGCCTTCATCGAGATGCACTCGCTGCTGCCCAAGGGCGTCAAGCTCATGCCGGATGACGTCTTTGCGCGCGCCAGCTATGTGCTCAACGCCAAGGTGCTGGACCCGCAGTTCCAGGGCCAGATCAAGGAGCGCCTGAACTCGCGCGATGCCGTGCGCCTGGTCAGCGGCTATGTGCGCCCCGCGCTGGAGCTGTGGCTCAACGAGCACGTGGAATGGGGCCGCAAGCTGGCCGAGATCGCCATCAAGGCCGCGCAGACCCGCCAGAAGGCGGGCCAGAAGGTCGAAAAGCGCAAGGGCTCGGGCGTGGCCGTGCTGCCGGGCAAGCTCACCGATTGCGAAAGCCGCGACCTGAGCCTGAACGAGGTCTTCCTGGTCGAGGGCGACTCGGCCGGCGGCAGCGCCAAGATGGGCCGCAACAAGGAAACCCAGGCCGTGCTGCCCCTGCGCGGCAAGGTGCTCAACACCTGGGAAGTGGACCGCGACCGGCTGTTCGCCAACAACGAAATCCATGACATCTCGGTGGCCATCGGCGTGGACCCGCATGGCCCCAACGACACGCCCGACCTGTCGGGCCTGCGCTACGGCAAGGTCTGCATTCTTTCGGATGCCGACGTGGACGGCTCGCACATCCAGGTGCTGCTGCTGACGCTGTTCTTCCGCCATTTCCCCAAGCTCATCGAGGCCGGCCACATCCATGTGGCGCTGCCGCCGCTGTTCCGTGTGGACGTGCCTGCGCGCGGCAAGAAGCCTGCGGCCAAGATGTACGCGCTGGACGAGGGCGAGCTGACCGCCATCCTAGACAAATCGGCCAAGGACGGCGTGCCGCGCGAGAAATGCCAGATCAGCCGCTTCAAGGGCCTGGGCGAGATGAATGCGGAGCAGCTGTGGGAGACCACGCTCAACCCCGACACGCGCCGCCTGCTGCCCGTGCAGTTCATGAACCTGGACTTCGCGGCGGCCGAGCAGGTCGTCACCAAGCTCATGGGCAAGGGCGAGGCCGCAGCGCGCCGCGAGCTCATGGAGCTCCATGGCGACGCCATTGAAGTCGACATCTGACCCATGACTGTGCCCCGCGCCGCCCTCAAGCACCGCCCGCACCCGGCGCGCGGCGCCGGGGTGCGCGCGCTGGCGGCGCTGGGCCTGGCCCTGGCGCTGTGGGGGCTGGCGCGGCCGGCGCATGCCGATCTTTGGGCCTTCGTGGACGAGCGCGGCATCACGCACTTCGCTGCCGAGGCGCTGGACGAGCGCTACAGGCTGTACTTTCGCGGCTCGGTCTATGACAGCACCGAGCAGGGGCTCAAGCCCCCGATGGTGCAGGCCGAGGCCGCTGCCGACGCTGACGGCAGCGGCGATGCCGGCCGCAGGCTGCAGGCGCATACGCGGCTGCAAAGCTTCTTCGACATCTCGCCGCGCTACAAGAGCGTGCGCGGCCATCTGCGCAAGGCGGCGGACCACACGGGCGTGGACTACGACCTGCTCAAGGCCGTGATCGCCGTCGAGTCGGGCTTTGACGCGCAGGCCATCTCGCCCAAGGGGGCGGTCGGCCTGATGCAGCTGATGCCGGCCACGGCCCAGCGCTTCGGCGTGGAGGCCAGCCGCCAGCGCAGCGTGCAGCAGCAACTGGCCGATCCGGCCGTCAACGTGCCGGCCGGCGCGCGCTACCTCAACCATCTGATGGGGCTGTTCCCCGGCCGGCTGGACCTGGTGCTGGCCGCCTACAACGCCGGCGAGGGCGCCGTGCGGCGCGCGGGCCAGGCCATCCCTCCCTTCCAGGAAACCCGCAATTACGTGAAGGCCGTGCTCGGCATCTACGAGCAGCTGCAGGGCGGGCGCGAACGCGCGGGCCCTGCAGCGCCTGCAGCAGCGGCGTTGCCGGGCACCACGCCCCGGGTGCGCATGACGCTGCCCACAGGACTGCCCACGCCGCAATGAGCGGCATTCATTGCATTTTTTGAGATCACGAATTTCTTCATGAGCGACCAAACCTCTCTGGATCTGGCACAACAGGCGGCCGGCGATGCACTGGACCTGGGCCAGTACGCGCAACGGGCCTATCTCGAATACGCACTGTCCGTGGTCAAGGGCCGGGCACTGCCCGATGTGACCGACGGCCTCAAGCCCGTGCAGCGGCGCATTCTGTACGCCATGGACCGCATGGGCCTGAGCTACAGCGGTCCCAACCACAACACGGCAGCCAAGCCCGTCAAGAGCGCACGCGTGGTCGGCGATGTGCTGGGCCGCTTTCACCCGCACGGCGACCAGTCGGCCTACGACGCGCTGGTGCGCATGGCGCAGGACTTCAACCAGCGCTATCCGCTGGTCGATGGCCAGGGCAACTTCGGCAGCCGCGACGGCGACGGCGCAGCCGCCATGCGCTACACCGAGGCGCGCCTGTCCAAGATCACGGGCCTGCTGCTCGACGAGATCGACATGGGCACGGTGGACTTCGTGCCCAACTACGACGGCAGCACGCAGGAGCCGCAGCAACTGCCCGCGCGCCTGCCGTTCGCCCTGCTCAATGGCGCCAGCGGCATTGCCGTGGGCCTGGCCACGGAAATCCCCAGCCACAACCTGCGCGAGGTGGCCGACGCCTGCGTGGCCCTGATCAAGCGGCCCCAGCTCAGCGACGAGGAACTGTTCCAGATCATCCCCGGCCCCGACTATCCGGGTGGCGGGCAGATCATCAGCAGCGCCTCCGACATCCAGGACGCCTATCGCACGGGCCGTGGCAGCCTCAAGCTGCGCGCGCGCTGGAAGATCGAGGAGCTGGCGCGCGGCCAGTGGCAGATCGTGGTGACCGAGCTGCCGCCCGGCGTCTCGGCGCAGAAGGTGCTCGAAGAGATCGAGGACATCACCAATCCCAAGGTCAAGACCGGCAAGAAGGCCTTGAGCCAGGAACAGACCCAGCTCAAGGCCAGCATGCTGGCCGTGCTCGACGGCGTGCGCGACGAGTCCAGCAAGGATGCGCCCGTGCGCCTGGTCTTCGAGCCCAAGACCGGCAAGGTGCCGCAGCAGGAACTGATCACGGCGCTGCTGGCGCATACCAGCCTGGAGTCGTCCAGCTCCATCAACCTGACCATGATCGGCCTCGATGGCCGCCCGGTGCAGAAAAGCCTGCGCCTGATGCTCGAGGAATGGATCGCCTTCCGCCAGACCACGGTCACGCGGCGCAGCCAGCACCGGCTGGCCAAGGTGCTGGACCGCATCCACATCCTCGAAGGCCGGCAGGCCGTGCTGCTGAACATCGACAAGGTCATCGCCATCATCCGGGCCAGCGACGAGCCCCGGCAGGCGCTGATCGATGCCTTTGCGCTGTCCGAGCGCCAGGCCGACGACATTCTTGAAATCCGCCTGCGCCAGCTGGCGCGGCTGGAGGCCATCAAGATCGAGCAGGAACTCAAGGAGCTGCGCACGGAGCAAGGCAAGCTCGAAGACATCCTGGGCAGCGAAAGCACCATGCGCCGCCTGATCTGCAAGGAGATCGAGGCCGATGCCAAGCAGTTCGCCGATGCGCGCCGCACGCTGATCCAGGAGGAAAAGAAGGTCGTCGCCGAAGTCAAGGTGGTCGATGAACCCACCACGGTCATCATCTCGGACAAGGGCTGGGTGCGCACGCGCCAGGGCCATGGCGTCGATGCGGGCACGCTGAGCTTCAAGGCCGGCGACAGCCTGCACGGCACCTTCGAGTGCCGCACCGTGGACCAGTTGCTGGCCTTTGGCAGCAACGGCCGCATCTATTCGGTGCCGGTGGCGCAGTTGCCCGGCGGGCGCGGCGATGGCCAGCCCGTGACCACGCTCATCGAGCTGGAGGCCGGCACCCAGATCCTGTACTACTTCGCCGGTGCCGAGGGCACGGCGCTGCTGCTGTCGGGGTCGGGTGGCTACGGCTTCGTGGCCATGGTGAGCGACATGGTCTCGCGCCAGAAAGCGGGCAAGGCCTTCGTCACGCTGGCCGACGGCGAGACGCTGTGCGCCCCATCCACGGCCTACGGCGTGCCCATGGGCGCACGGGCCGAGCCGCAGGAAGGCGAGCAGGGCGCGGGCCTGCTGCTGCCGGCCACGCATGTGATCTGCGCTTCCACGGGTGGCCGCATCCTCACCTTCGAGATCGCCAGCCTCAAGCACATGGCCAAGGGCGGTCGCGGGCTGATGCTGCTCGATCTGGAGGACAAGGACACGCTGGCGGGTGCTGCCGCCTACACGCGCAGCATCCGCATCGATGGCGTGGGCCGCGGCGGCAAGGAGCGCAGCGAGACGCTGGAGATCCGCAGTCTCAACAATGCCCGTGGCACGCGAGGCCGCAAGGGCAAGTCGGCCGACCTGGGCTTCAAGCCGCAAAGCGTGACGCGCGTGGAGTAAGAACGCGGCCGCCCCTGCAATGCCCTCCGCGAAAGGGGCGGATCAGGGGTTTCCTCTGGGTTTTTCCGCCCACCAGGCCCTCTTCCAGGCCTCAACATGGAGTCTTCCAAAATGAGGGAGACTGGATATGCTGCGACTTCGCATGGCACACAAGCTGTGGCTTGCAGTGGCCGCCATCGTGGTGGCGCTGGTGGGCGTGGTCGGCTTGTCGGGCTATCGCTCGGCCCAGGTCCAGGCCCGGTCCGAGGCGGTGACCCAGGAGATGCAGGCGCGGGTCCAGGCCGCCGTGCGTTGGATGGGGCTGACCGAAACCAACGCGGCCCGCACCCAGGCCGTGGTGGTCAGCAGTGATGCCGCCGTCGAGGCCGAGTTCAAGGACGTGATCAGCGCCACCTCGGCGCGGATCACCGAGGTGCAGAAATCGCTGGAAGCCATGCCCCTGTCCGACGCAGACAAGGCGCAGATGGCCAGGATTGCGGCAGCCCGCAAGACCATGATCGAACTGCGTGCCCAGGCACGCCAGCTCAAGGCCGACGGCCGGCAGGACCAGGCGTTGGTCCTGGTCAAGCAGTCCTACAACCCCGCCGTGGATGCCTACCTGCAGTCGCTGCGCGACTTCGTGCAGATGCAGGAGCAGGTGGCGCGCAGCAGCCAGCAAGAGATGGCCGCCTCGCGCAGGCTCACTGTGGGCTTTGCCGCTGCGGCCGTGGGCCTGCTGCTGCTGGGCATCGTCATCGGCGCCCATTTCCTGATTGCCAGCATCCGCCGGCCCCTGGCCGAGGCCAGCGAACTGGCCGAACGCATTGCCGCAGGCGACCTGAGCGCAGGCGTGCAGGGACAGGCACAGCGTGCTGATGAATTCGGCGACCTGCTGCGCTCGCTGCAGGCCATGAGCGAATCGCTGTCGGGCATGGTGCAGCAGGTGCGCCAGAGCACGGACAGCATCGCCATCGCCAGCGCCGAGATCGCCACCGGCAACCAGGACCTGTCCGTGCGCACCGAGCAGACCTCCAGCAACCTGCAGGAGACGGCTGCCGCCATGGAGCAGTTCACCAGCACGCTGCAGCAAAGCGCCAGCAGTGCCCAGCAGGCCAGCAGCCTGGCGGCGGGCGCGTCACAGGTGGCGCAGCGCGGCGGCGAGGTCGTGGCCCGGGTGGTCGAGACCATGAAGGGCATCAACGACAGCAGCCGGCAGATTGCCGCCATCGTCGGCGTCATCGACTCCATTGCCTTCCAGACCAATATCCTGGCACTGAACGCCGCCGTGGAGGCGGCCCGAGCCGGCGAGCAGGGCCGGGGCTTTGCCGTGGTGGCCAGCGAGGTGCGCACGCTGGCACAGCGCAGCGCGGCGGCTGCCAAGGAAATCCGCCAGCTCATCGGCGCCTCGGTGGAGCGGGTGGAGGACGGCGCCCGCCTGGTGGGCGACGCGGGCACCACCATGGAGGGCATCGTGCAGTCCGTGCAGCGCGTGGCCGACACCATCGGCGAGATCACGGCGGCCTCTTCGGAGCAAAGCGCGGGCGTGGCCCAGGTCAATCAGGCCGTGGGACAGCTGGACCAGATGACGCAGCAGAACGCGGCCCTGGTCGAGCAAAGCGCGGCCGCAGCGCAAAGCCTGCGGGAGCAGGCCGAGCAGCTGTCGCGCACGGTGGCGGTGTTCAAGGTGGGGCACCTGGCGCCTTCGCCGACGACGCTCGCAAGGCAGGCTGCGCCGGCGGTGCGCACTGCGCACAGCGCGGCCGCAGCGCCAAGGCGGCCGGCAGCAGCCGTGGCGCCTGCGGCTGTCGGGCGGGTTGCCGCGCGGCCTGCCGCAGCAAGGGCGGCGGCGCCCAAGCTGGCCTCGGCGCCCCGGCCTGCCGCACCGGCAGCCGAGGATGGCCAATGGGAGAACTTCTAGCAGCCTGCGAGCACGGCGGCGCCGTGCGGCGGCATGCTGCCGATCAGGCCAGTTCGGCGATCAGCTCGATTTCCACGCAGGAGCCCAGCGGGATCTGGGCCACACCGAAGGCGCTGCGCGCATGCGTGCCGGCATCGCCGAAGACCTGGCCCAGCAGCTCGCTGCAGCCGTTGGCCACCAGGTGCTGCTCGGTGTAGTCGCCCGTGGAGTTGACCAGGCACATCAGCTTGACGATGCGGCGCACGCGGCCCAGGTCGCCGCCGGCGGCATGCTGCAGCGTGCCCATCAGGTCGATGGCGATGGCGCGCGCGGCCTGCTGGCCGTCGGCAGTCTGCAGATCACGGCCCAGCTGGCCGGCCCAGACCTTGCCGTCCTTGCGCGCGATATGGCCGCTCAGGAACACCAGATTGCCCGTCTGCACATAGGGCACGTAGGCCGCCGCCGGGATGGCGGGCGACGGCAGTTCGATGTTCAGGGCCTTCAGTTGTTCGTAAACGCTCATCGTTGATTCCTTCGAGACAAGAAAAATCCGGCACCAGTGCCGGGGTGGCGGACAGTGTGACACAGCCCCTTGCACCCTGGCATGTCAGGGCCTGGGCTTCCGTCAGTCTGATTGTTGTCTGAATCCGAGGCGGTGCATGGTGGCTGCGCGGCATCCGCTCCTAGCATGTGTGGATGCACCCTGCGGCACCTGCCCAAACCCTCTCGCCGTCTTCCTGGACGCCCCTGCTGCTCGGCTGCGTGGCCGGTGCGGCCTGGCAGGTCACGCAGCCGCGCCTGTGGCCGCTGTGGATGTATCTGCTCTTGGCGGGCATGGGGCTGGCAGGCCTGGCATGGAGGGCGTGGCGGGCATGGGCAGGCCGGCGCGATCGTGGTATGCACCGCCTGTGGGCCGCTGTCTGCGCCGCCTTGCTGGTGGGCGGGTTGACCGGGTGGCGAGCCCAGGACTTTGCGGGCCAGGCGCTGTCTGCGCCGTTGGAGGGGCGTGACCTGCGCATCGTCGGCGTCGTGGCATCGCTTCCCCAGAACATGGCCCAGGGCATGCGCTGGCGCATGGAGGTGGAGCAGGCTCGAATCGCCGGCAGCGAAGAGGTCTTGGCGCCGTTTCCTGCACGGATCGAACTGTCCTGGTACACCCCCCGGGGCCGGCAGTCCAGGGGTGTTGCCATGCTGCCCGATCTGCGACCGGGCCAGCGCTGGGCGCTGACCGTGCGGCTCAAGCGCCCGCATGGCGCGCGCAACCCCCATGGTTTCGACTATGAGCTGTGGCAGTGGGAGCAGGGCGTGCAGGCCACGGGCCATGTGCGCGAACAGCCCGCTGCACGCCAACTGGCCGACACCGGCAGCCATGCCCTGCAGCGCTGGCGCCAGCAGATGCGCGACGCCATCCTGGGCCGCACATCCGCGCTTGCGGCATCCCTGCAGCGCATCGGCCTGGACCCTGCCCATGCGCCGCGCATGCTGGGTGTGGTGGCCGCCCTGGCCATGGGCGATCAGCAGGCCATTGCGCGGGATGACTGGGCGCTGTTTAGGCATACCGGCGTGGCCCATCTGATGAGCATTTCCGGCCTGCACATCACCTTGTTCTCCTGGCTGGCAGCCCTGGTGGTGGAGCGGCTGTGGCGCTGCAGCGCACGGGCCTGCCTGTGGTGCCCGGCGCCGCAGGCGGCCCTGCTGGCCGGCGTGCTGCTGGCTGGGGGCTATGCGCTGTTCAGCGGCTGGGGACTGCCGGCGCAGCGCACCGTCTGCATGCTGGCCAGCGTGGCTGCGTTGCGCGGCGCCGGACTGCGCTGGCCCTGGCCTGCCGTGTGGTGCCTGGCGCTGGCCGTGGTCGTGGTGCTGGATCCCTGGGCCCTGTGGCAGGCCGGCTTCTGGCTGAGCTTTGTGGCCGTTGGCGTGCTGCTGGCCACCGATGCGCGCATGCAGGGCGCGCAGCGGCCTTCGCTGCCTGCCCGTGCGCTGGCCCTATGGGGCGAGCAATGGCGCATCTCGCTGGCGCTGGCGCCGCTGGGCCTGATGCTGTTCGGCCAGCTGTCGCTGTCGGGGCTGCTGGCCAATCTGGCGGCCATTCCCTGGGTGACCTTCGTGGTCACGCCGCTGGCCCTGCTGGGGGCCTTGTGGCCGCCCTTGTGGACAGGCGCGGCGCTGGCGTTGGCCCCGCTGCTGGAGCTGCTGCAATGGCTGGACCATTGGGCCTGGGCCGTGGTGCAACTGCCGCAGCCGCCGCTGTGGGCAGGGCTGGCTGCGCTGTGCGGTGGCCTGGCGCTGGTGGCTCCGGTGCCTGCCGGATGGCGCTGCTGGGGCCTGGCCATGTGCCTGCCGGCCCTGTGGTGGCCGTCGCCATCACCGGCGCATGGCGAGTTCGACCTGATGGCCGTGGACATAGGCCAGGGCAATGCCGTGCTGGTGCGCACGGCGCGGCATGCCTTGCTGTATGACGCGGGGCCGCAGTACGGCCTGGACAGCAATGCCGGCGACCGGGTGCTGGTGCCGCTGCTGCAGGCTCTGGGTCTGAGGCTGGATGCCCTGTGGCTCAGCCACCGTGACAATGACCACACGGGCGGTGCATTGGCCGTGCATGCCGCGCAGCCGCAGGCGGAGGTCTGGGGATCGGATTCCGTGATCCTCGACCCTGCGCTGGCCGGCCTGGGCGCTGTGCGCCGCTGCCAGGCGGGCCAGCACTGGGAATGGGATGGCGTGCGGCTGGAGGTGCTGCATCCGTCTGCCGGCGAACGGTTGCCCTCCGCACGGGCGCTGGCCCATGCCAATGCGGGCAGCTGCGTGCTGTTGCTGCGCTCGGCATCTGGTGTGCAGGCCTTGCTGGCCGGTGACATCGAGGCTGCGCAGGAGCGGTCACTGGCAAGGGCCGGCGCCCTCACGCCGGTGCAGTGGCTGCTGGTGCCCCACCACGGCAGCCGCACCTCATCGAGCACCGCCCTGGTGCAGGCCCTGGCACCGCGCTGGGCCATGGTGCAGGCGGGATATCGCAGCCGCTATGGCCATCCTGTCCCCGAGGTGGTGCGCCGCTATGAGGCCCATGGCGCCGGCGTGGTGCAGTCGGCCCGCTGCGGCGCGGCGCACTGGCGCTCTTCGGACCCCGTGCACCTGGTCTGCGAGCGGGAAAGGGCGCGCCGCTATTGGGATGTGCACGTCACGCAGAGGCAGGGCGGATAGGGCGTGCGCCGATGGCGGAACAGGATGCATATGCTGGATACCGCTTGTCCGAATTGAGGTTACCTATCGCTACACTGGTGCGATACGAGGGCTGGCCCGTAGCTTGCTAGACCCCGTACACATGCAGCGACAGGAGGTGACGAATGCATCCATTTGACGAGATGTACACGATGACGCCGTTCGACGGCAGCGATGTGCGCCTGCACTACAAGGACTACGCGCAATGGCTTGCGCGCCAGCCCGAACAGACGCTGCGAGCGCGCAGCGCCGAGGCCGAGATCATCTTCCGGCGCGTCGGCATCACGTTCGCCGTCTACGGCGACAAGGACGAAAGCGGCGCCGGCAACGAGCGCCTCATCCCCTTCGACCTGATACCGCGCGTCATTCCCGCACATGAGTGGTCGCGAATGCAGGCGGGCCTGGTGCAGCGCGTGACGGCGCTCAACCGCTTCCTGCACGATGTCTATCACGACCAGGAGATCCTGCGCGCGGGCCTGGTGCCGCGCGAACTGGTGCTGAACAACAGCCAGTACCGGCCCGAGATGCGGGGCCTGGCGGTGCAGGGCGGCATCTACGCCCACATTGCCGGCATCGACATCGTGCGCGCCGCCAATGCCCAGGGCGAGGGCGTGTACTACGTGCTGGAGGACAACCTGCGCGTGCCCTCGGGTGTGTCGTACATGCTGGAGAACCGGCGCATGATGATGCGGCTGTTCCCGGACCTGTTCTCGCGCCATCCCGTGGAGCCCGTGGCCCACTATCCCGACATGCTGCTGGAGACGCTGCGCGCCAGCGCGCCGGCCGGCACGCCCGAGCCCACGGTGGTGGTGCTGACGCCCGGCATGCACAACAGCGCCTACTTCGAGCATGCCTTCCTGGCCCAGCAAATGGGTGTGGAGCTGGTCGAGGGCCAGGACCTGGTGGTGGACAAGGACGTTGTCTACATGCGCACCACGCGCGGTCCGCAGCGCGTGGACGTGATCTACCGGCGCGTGGACGATGATTTTCTCGACCCCGAAGTCTTCCGCCCCACCTCCACGCTGGGCTGCCCCGGCCTCATGCGCGCCTACCGTGCCGGCAACGTGAGCATCTGCAATGCAGCGGGCACGGGTGTGGCCGATGACAAATCGGTCTACCCCTATGTGCCGGAGATGATCCGCTTCTACCTGGGCGAGGAACCCATCCTGCAGAACGTGCCGACCTGGCTGTGCCGCAAGCCCGATGACCTGCGCTACGTGCTCGACCACCTGGACGAGCTGGTGGTCAAGGAAGTCCACGGCGCCGGTGGCTACGGGATGCTGATCGGGCCTGCCGCCTCGCGCGGCGAGATCGAGGATTTCCGCCGCGCGCTCATCGCCAATCCCGGCGGCTATATCGCGCAGCCCACGCTGGCGCTGTCCACCTGCCCCACCCTGGTGGAGCAGGGCATCGCACCAAGGCACATCGATCTGCGGCCCTTCGTGCTCAGCGGCAACCAGGTGCGCATGGTGGCCGGCGGCCTCACGCGCGTGGCGCTCAAGGAGGGCTCGCTGGTGGTCAATTCATCACAGGGCGGCGGCACCAAGGACACCTGGGTGCTCGGGGCCGGTGAGTCAAACGAGGGAGGACATTGAATGCTCAGCCGTACTGCCGATCATCTGTACTGGATGTCCCGCTACACGGAGCGTGCGGAGAACACCGCCCGCATGCTCAACGTCTCCTATGACACCTCCATGCTGCCCCAGGCGCCGCAGGTGGCGCGCAAGGCCTGGCAGGGCGTGCTGTCCATCAGCGAGCTGATCCCCTCCTACGCAGCCCGCCACGGCGAGGTGCAGCGCGAGGCCGTGCTGCACTTCATGGTGCGCGACGAGAGCAACTCCTCGTCCATCGCCTCCTGCCTGCGCGCTGCGCGGGAGAATGCGCGCGCCGTGCGCGGCGCGCTGACCACCGAGGCCTGGGAGACCCAGAACCAGACCTGGCTGGAGCTCAAGCGCCTGCTGGCCGAGGGCGACTGGGAGCGCGATCCGGGCCAGTTCTTCGAATGGGTCAAGCACCGCTCGCACCTGTCGCGCGGCGTGACGCTGGGCACCATGCTGCAGGACGAGGCCTTCCACTTCCTGCGCCTGGGCACCTTCATCGAGCGCGCCGACAACACGGCACGCCTGCTGGACGTGAAGTTCCACGCCATCGAGCGCGACTACCACGGCAGCGCACGCAACGGCGCATCGGGCAAGGCGGCCACGCCGTTCGACTTCTACCACTGGAGCGCGCTGCTGCGCAGCGTCTCGGCTTTCGAGGTCTACCGCAAGGTCTACCGCGACGTGATCACGCCCGAGCGCGTGGCCGAGCTGCTGATGCTGCGCAGCGACATGCCACGCTCGCTGCTGGCCAGCATGCTGGAGGTGGTGGCCAACCTGGAAAGCGTGGCCAACGCCCAGTCGCGCGAGACCCAGCGCAAGGCAGGCCGCCTGCTGGCCGACCTGCGCTATGCGCGCATCGACGAAATCCTGGCCACGGGCCTGCACGCCTATCTCACGCAGTTCCTGGACCGCGTGCACGACCTGGGCCAGGGCATCAGCCGGGACTTTCTGGTGCCCGCCTGAGTCCGCCGGCCGCCGCACAGCACAAAGCCGCCCTCGGGCGGCTTTGTTCATTGGTTCATTGGGTGGGCCGAATTCAGGCCTGTGCGCTGTCCAGGTCCAGCACAACGCCCTCGGCGCCGCCGATGGGCAGCACGTCGCAGTTGTCGCCAGGGCCGCCACGGTCGATCACGATGAAGCGCGCCGGCGCATTCAACGCGATCAGCGAGTGGTGCCAGACGCCGCGCCGGTAGTTCACGCCCTGGCGGCCGTTGGTGATGAAGGCGCGCAGGTCGGCGGTTGCCACCTGTTCGCCCAGGGGGGCCACCACCACGATGAAGGGCTGCGCATCCAGCGGCATGAAGGCCTGGCTGCCCAGGGGGTGGCGCTCCATGCTGGTCAGCCGCAGGGGCAGCGCATAGGGCCGGGCATGGAACAGGTTGATCAGCCCATGGCCTTCGCTGCCACCCGTGTCCACGCGGGCCAGGGCGTGGTAGCGCTCGGTCATGCCATCGTTGATGAGCAGCGGTGTGTGGCCTGTGCTGTCCAGGACCTCGCCAAACTCGGCAAAGGCCTCGGCGGTCAGCGGCTGGGCGCGCAGGCAAAGGCTGGCGGGGCGGGTCTCTGACAAGGTGTTCACGAAGTTTTGCCTCTTGTTTTCATACTGGTAATACCAGTTTGCAGTTGGGCCGGATTTTTGTCAAACCTCGGGGAATTAGTTTTGCTTGTGTTGAGTTGGGGTAAATGCGAGTGCACATGGCCAAGCGCTGGAGGTACCGTTCGCTTCGTAATTTCATACCGGTAATACCAGTTGGTCGCAACTCCTCAACCAAGGACTCCCTGATGTCATCTCTTCCCGCATCTGCCGAGGTCGCCGGCGCGGCGCCGGCGCTGGCCAGCGAAACGCCGGCCGAGGCCGCCGTCTACCGCAAGGTGGCCTGGCGCCTGCTGCCCTTCATCATGGCCTGCTATGTGGCGGCCTACCTGGACCGGGTGAACGTGGGCTTCGCCAAGCTGCACATGCTGGCCGACCTGCAGTTCAGCGAGGCCATGTACGGCCTGGGTGCGGGGCTGTTCTTCATCGGCTACTTCTTCTTCGAGGTGCCCAGCAACATGCTGATGCACCGCATAGGCGCCAAGGCCACCATCTCGCGGATCATGATCATGTGGAGCCTGATCTCGGCGGCCATGATGTTCGTGAGCACGCCCACGCAGTTCTACGTGCTGCGCTTTCTGCTGGGCGCGGCCGAGGCGGGCTTCTACCCCGGCATGATCCTGTACATGACCTACTGGTTTCCGTCGTACCGGCGCGCCCGCATGGTGGCGCTGTTCATGTGCGCGATTCCGGTCTCGGGCATCCTGGGCGGCCCGCTGTCGGGCGGCATCATGGACCTGATGCAGGGCGTGGCGGGGCTGCGCGGCTGGCAATGGCTGTTCCTGCTCGAGGCCATTCCCTCGATGATCCTGGGCCTGGCCGTGCTCTGGTACCTGGACAACGGCATCCGCGCCGCACGCTGGTTGACCGAGGCGGAAAAGACCCTGCTGGAGCGCAACATCGCCCGCGAGAACGCCAGCAAGAGCGATAGCCATGTGACGCTGCGCGCGCTGTTCTCCGACCCGCGCATCATCAAGATGGCCCTGATCTGCTTTTGCACCGTCATGGGCCAGTACGGCCTCACGTTCTGGCTGCCCAGCCTGATCCGCCAGTCGGGCGTGGAGGGGGCCTTTCACATCGGCCTGCTGACGGCCGTGCCGTTCTCGGTGGCCGTGGTGTCCATGAACCTGGTCAGCCGCAGTTCGGACCGCATGCGCGAGCGCCGCTGGCACCTGATCGTGCCGTTCTGCGTGGGCGCAGCGGGCCTGATGCTGTCGGCCATCTTCAGCGGCAACGTCTATCTGTCGCTGGCCGCCCTGGCGCTGGCCGCGGGCGGCAGCCTGGCGACCTCTCCGCTGTTCTGGAGCCTGCCCACGGCCATCCTGTCCAGCGCGGGTGCGGCAGCCGGCATTGCGCTGATCAACTCCTTTGCCAACCTGGCCGGCTTCATCAGTCCCTACATGATCGGCCTCATCAAGGATGCGACACAGAGCACCAATGCCGCCATGTTCGTGCTGGCCGGCGTGCTGCTGTTTGGCGCCTTCCTGACCTATACGGTGCCGGCCAAGCTGGTCAACAAGTAGAGGCACCAACGCCGCACGACCACACGACCCACGACCCACGACCATGCGGTAGCGGTGCGCAGTCGCTAAGATCAGCGCACCTGCCGCCCCCGACCCCGAGACCTGCCAACGCATGGAACCCAGCACCGCTTCCAGTCCTTCCGCCAGCACCGCCGTTGCCGGCAATGCCGCCCGCGTGATCCGCGAGTGGATCGAGGGCGGCGTGTATCCGGTGGGCGCGCTGCTGCCGTCGCAGCGCGACCTGTCGGAGCAACTGGGCATCAGCCGGACCTCGCTGCGCGAGGCGCTGTCCACGCTGCAGGGGCTGGGCCTGGTCGTGGCGCGGCCCGGCAAGGGCATGTACGTGACCGAGGCCACCGACGCCCCGGCCTCTGGCGCAGAGGCCTGGCGCTTTGCCGACTCGCATGCGCTCACCGATGTCTATCAGCTGCGCTATGCGCTGGAGGGCTTTGTCGCACGCCTGGCCGCCCTGGTGGTGCAGCCCGAAGACGTGGCGGCCCTGCAGGCCAACCTGCAGGCCATGCAGCAAAGCATCGAGCTGGCCGATTTCGTGCAGGCCACGCGCCTGGATTTCGAGTTTCACCTGCAGATCGCCACCATCTCGGGCAATCATGCGATTGCCGACGTGCTGCGCGGCAGCGGCGAGGTCATGCAGGAAAGCCAGCGCCTGCCGTATTACAAGCGCGGCGCGCGCCACGCGACCGCCGAGGAGCATGCCGCCATCATCGAGGCCCTGTCCCAGGGCCGGCCCGAGCTGGCGCAGCAGGCCATGGCCACGCACATCGTGCAGGCTGCCCAGCGCGCGGGCGTGCACTTTCCCACCGGCCTGTAGGCGCGCCGGCACGAGCCCGATCGGCCGGGTTTTTGGCCTTACCATCCTTGGCGCAACGCATTTTTCCCCTCTCCACAGACCGCCACGGATGCCGATCCATGACAAGCCAAGGAAATGAACTCTGCATACTGGCAGACGCCCTCGCGGCGCAGCGCGAAGGACTCTTGCAGACATGGCGCAAGGCCGTCAGGCGGGACCCGGCACTGACCGCCGGCGAGGCGCTTCCCCGCACCCAGTTGAACGATCACATTCCGGCCGTGCTGGCCGCGTTCGAGCAGCAATTGCGGGCCCTCGGCGGTGCCCCGGCAGGCGCTGCCGAGCCGCCGGGCGATGGCGAGCAGGCCGCCGCCCACGGCCTGCACCGCTGGCAACAGGGCTATGACCTGCATGAAGTCGTGCGCGAGCTGGGCCTGCTCAACGAAGTCATGGTGGCGCAACTGGAGGCCTATGCCGAGGAGCATCCCGATGCGCATGGCGCCATGCCCGTTGCGCGCAAGGCCTGGGCCGCCACCTACACGCGCGACGTGCAGGACAGCAGCACCCAGTATTTCCGCCTGCAGCAGCAGGAGGCCGAGGGCCATGTGCGGGACCTGGAAGCGGCGCTGCATGACGTGAGCACGCTGGACCTGCAGCGCTCGCAACTGTGGGAGCAGGTCGCGCATGACCTGCGCAGCAACGTCGGCGTGGTGGCCAATGTGACGCATGGCCTGGGCATGCAGCATGCGCCGGCGCAGTCGCGCGAGAAACTCCTGCGCATGCTGGACCGCAACGTCCAGTCGCTGCGCCATCTGCTGGATGACGTGACGGAACTGGCCAAGCTGCACGCCGGGCGCGAGCATCGCCAGCTGACCTCCTTTGACGCAGCCGAGGTGATCACCCATCTGTGCGAGGGACTGCAGGCCCTGGCCAACGATCGCGGCCTGTACCTGCACCTGCAGGGGCCGGGGACGATGCCGGTGGAAGGCGATGCCTTGAAACTGCGCCGCATCGCGCAGAACCTGATACTCAATGCGCTCAAGTACACCCAGGAGGGCGGTGTCACGGTGAAATGGGCTCTGGGCGATGGGGAGGACCGGCGCCGCTGGATGCTCTCCATCGGGGACACGGGCCCTGGCATGGCGCCTGCGGCGCCTTTGGTCGCCGCCCTCAAGCAGGCCACGGACATGGACCCTTCGGGCCACCTGGGGACGGCGGCGTCCGGGGAGGTCCACACCGGGGGCGCGCCGCAGCAAGGCGGTGCGGCGGCCAGCTACCGCAGCGGCGCAGGCGAGGGGATCGGCCTGTCCATCGTCAAGCGGCTGGCGGAATTGCTGGACGCCACGATCGAGGTGCAGTCGGCCGCGCAGACCGGCACGACCTTTCTTCTGTTGTTTCCGCTGCGATACGCCGACGAGTGACCGATAGCCGGGCCAGAAGATGAAAAAACGGGCACACAGGCCCGTCGTTTCGAGTGCGGGGTGCGGCCTGTGCCGCCGCCCCTGAGTCCGATGCTCAGGACTCTTCGTCCATCTGCGACTGCAGGTAGTTCTGGATGCCGACCTTGTCGATCAGGTCCAGCTGGGTTTCGAGGTAGTCGATGTGCTCCTCGGTATCGTCCAGGATCTTTTGCAGCAGGTCGCGCGAGACATAGTCGCGCACGCTTTCGCAGTGGGCGATGCCATCCTTGATGGTCTGCTGCGCGGTTTTCTCGCTGCTCAGGTCGCAAGCCAGGGCTTCGGGCACGTCCTCGCCGACTTGCAGCTTGCCCAGGTCCTGCAGGTTGGGCAGGCCGTCGAGCACGAAGATGCGGTCCATGAGCCAGTCGGCGTGCTTCATCTCGCCGATGGACTCCTTGTATTCCTTCTTGGCCAGCCTGTCGAAGCCCCAGTGCTTGTACATGCGGTAGTGCAGGAAGTACTGGTTGATGGCCGTCAGCTCGTTCTTGAGCTGGGCTTGCAGCCAGGTGATGACTTGTGCGTCGCCTTGCATGGGGAACTCCTTTGTTGTACGTGGGGGACCGCGCCGATCGCCGGCCGCTATAGGGGTGGATTGTCTAGGGTTTCTGCGTCAGATCAAGCAAACCCCTGTTATCGCGCATTGGCTGCTTATGAGGCGCGTTCTCGTTTGCGGGCCGGCTGCCGACGCGGCTGCGGGGTTGCTGCATTGCCTTGTCATATTTCGGCCCAAAATAGCCTCTTCAGGCCGGTGGCGGGCTGGTCAAGCCCGCAGGCCTGGAGACCAAGGATGTTCACATAGTTTTTGGCAATCGGATGAATTCAATCAATTCATTGGATCAATCGATTGCCTGGGCCTAGACTTCGTCCTGTGTTCACTCACCAACCACAAAGGAAACAGCAATGTCCGTGATCAACACCCAAATCAAGCCCTTCAAGACGCAGGCCTTCAAGAATGGCAAGTTCATCGAAGTGACCGAAAAGGACGTCCTGGGCAAGTGGGCCGTGTTCTTCTTCTACCCCGCTGACTTCACCTTCGTGTGCCCCACCGAACTGGGCGACGTGGCCGACCACTACGACGAACTGCAAAAGCTGGGCGTGGAAGTCTTCTCCGTGTCCACCGACACCCACTTCGTGCACAAGGCATGGCACGACACGTCTGACACCATCCGCAAGATCAAGTACACGATGCTGGGCGACCCCACCTGGGAAATCAGCAACAACTTCGAAGTCCTGCGTCCCGGCCAGGGCCTGGCTGACCGCGGCACCTTCATCGTCGATCCCGATGGCGTGATCCAGGCCGTGGAAATCACCGCCGAAGGCATTGGCCGCAACGCCGTCGATCTGCTGCGCAAGGTCAAGGCTG
This sequence comes from Delftia sp. SD018, assembly GCF_017355445.1. Taxonomy (NCBI): domain Bacteria; kingdom Pseudomonadati; phylum Pseudomonadota; class Betaproteobacteria; order Burkholderiales; family Comamonadaceae; genus Delftia; species Delftia sp. SD018. The sequence goes on along the minus strand of NZ_JADDRN010000004.1, from coordinate 55,551 downwards.
CCCAGTACGTCCGCAACCACCCCGGTGAAGTCTGCCCCGCCAAGTGGGAAGAAGGCGACAAGACCCTGGCTCCTTCGCTCGACCTGGTCGGCAAGATCTAAGCGGTACACCGCTTCCTGTTCACAGTTGAACTGTTGAAGACGCCCGGGTGCCTGGCGCCCGGGCTTTTTTTTCCGAAAATTCGTATTTCCCTAGGAGTCCGACATGCTTGACAACAACCTGAAAGCCCAATTGCAGGCCTACCTGGAGCGCCTGCAGCGTCCGGTGGAGCTGGTGGCTTCGCTGGATGACAGCCAGGGTGCGCGCGAGCTGAAGGAACTGCTGCTGGAAATCCGCGAGCTGAGCGACAAGATCACCGTCGTCGAGCACAACGACGCCGAGGTGCGCAAACCCTCGTTCCTGATCACCAATCCCGGCGTGGACAGCGGCGTGCGTTTCGCAGGCGTCCCCCTGGGCCATGAATTCACCTCGCTGGTGCTGGCCCTGCTGCAGGTCGGCGGCCATCCGTCCAAGGAATCGGCCGAGCTGCTGGAGCAGGTGCGCAATATCGACGTGCCGCTGCACTTCGAGACCTATTACTCGCTGTCCTGCCACAACTGTCCCGACGTGGTGCAGGCGCTGAACCTGATGTCCGTGCTCAACCCCAAGATCAGCCATACCGCCATCGACGGCGGGCTGTTCCAGAAGGAAGTCGAGCAGCGCGAAGTCATGGGCGTGCCCACCGTCTTTGTGAACGGCGAGCGCTTCGGCCAGGGCCGCATGGAGCTGGCCGAGATCGTGGCCAAGGTCGATACCGGTGCCGCTTCGCGTGAAGCGGCCAAGATTTCCGCCAAGGATGCCTTCGACGTGCTGATCGTCGGCGGCGGCCCGGCCGGCGCCGCGGCTGCCATCTATGCGGCACGCAAGGGCATCCGCACCGGCATCGCCGCCGAGCGCTTCGGTGGCCAGGTGCTGGACACCGTGGACATCGAGAACTTCATCTCGGTCTCCAAGACCGAAGGCCCGCAACTGGCCGCCGCCATGGAGCGCCATGTGCGCGACTACGAGGTGGACATCATGAACCTGCAGACGGCGTCCAAACTGATTCCGGCCGCCACGGAAGGCGGGCTGATCGAGGTGCAGACCGCCTCGGGCGCCAGCCTCAAGGCCAAGACCGTCATCCTCTCGACCGGCGCGCGCTGGCGCAACATGAACGTGCCGGGCGAGGACAAGTACCGCACCAAGGGTGTGACCTACTGCCCGCACTGCGACGGTCCCTTGTTCAAGGGCAAGAATGTGGCCGTCATCGGCGGCGGCAACTCGGGCGTGGAAGCGGCCATTGACCTGGCCGGCATCGTGCGCAGCGTGACGCTGCTGGAGTTCGCCAGCGAGCTCAAGGCCGACGCCGTGCTGCAAAAGAAGCTGCGCAGCCTGCCCAACGTCACGGTCATCCTCAACGCCCAGACCACCGAGGTCAACGGCGATGGCAAGAAGGTCACCGGCCTGACCTACAAGGACCGCACGACGGAAGAGGTCAAGACCGTGGCGCTGGAAGGCATCTTCGTGCAGATCGGCCTGCTGCCCAACACCGACTGGCTCAAGGGCACGGTGGAGCTGACACGCTTCGGCGAGATCGTGATCGACGCCAAGGGCCACACCAGCGTGCCCGGCGTGTTCGGCGCAGGCGACTGCACCAACGTGCCGTACAAGCAGATCATCATTGCTGCCGGTGCCGGCTCCACGGCTGCACTGTCGGCCTTCGACCACCTGATCCGCCACTGACCAGCCGCTGCCCTGCCAGGGGCAGAAGGCCTGGCGCAGCAAGGGGAGGGCGGGGGCTGTTTTTCATGCCCGCGTCCTCAGTCGCGGGCCTTGTCGCTGTGGGTGTCGCACAGATAGCTGCCTGGCGGCACGCGGCGCCAGCAGGGTTTGTTCCGGGGGCCATGCGCCAGATCAAATCAATAAATGAGAACTATTCGCATATAATTTTTCTTCATCCAGCCAGCACATGACGCGCCAACGGCTGGCGGGCCACCCGCCAGCTGCTGCAAGCAGAAGCCAGCTCTCGCACATCCATGTTGATCAGAGAGAGGGCTTCGCAATGGCTTACGACTTCGCAATGCAATCAAGCGCCCGGCGGGCGCGCCATCCCCTGGCCGCCGCCTGCGCGCTGCTGTGCGCCTCCGCTGCCCTGGCCCAGGAGCCGGGGCAGGCCGCCGCAGACGCCGCAAACGTTGCAAACGCCGGAGATGCCGACACGCAATTGCTGGCGCAGGCCGCGTCCGGGGCACGGACTCGTGCCCCGGCCCTCAAGGAGATGGTGATCAGCGCCTCGCGCGAGGTGCAGGACCCTGACACCCTGCCCATGAGCATCGACGTGATTGACGCCGGCCGCATGGAACGCGAGCAGGCCAGCGACATCCGCGAGATGGTCAACCTGCTGCCCAATGTCGAAGTGCCGCGCGCCCCGGCGCGCTTCTCGCTGGCGACCTCGTCGGCCGGGCGTGACCAGAACAGCGGCTTCAACATCCGTGGCCTGGACGGCAACCGCGTGCTCATGCTGGTCGATGGCGTGCGCCTGCCGCGCAGCTACAGCTTCAGCGCCAACAGCTTCGGCCGCGACTACCTGGACCTGGGCCTGGTGCAGCGCGTGGAAATCCTGCGCGGCTCCACGCCGGCGCTCTATGGCTCGGACGGCATGGGCGGCCTGGTCAATTTCGTGACCGTGCAGCCGGACGATCTGCTGGGCAAGGACAAGCGCATCGCCGGCCGCATGGCTGCCGGCTATGACGGCTCGGACAACGGCCGCAAGCTGGGCGCCACCGTGGCGGGCCGTGCCAGCCCCGAATGGGCATGGCTGTTGTCGGCGGGCCTGGGCCGCTCCCGTGCGCTGGAGAACATGGGCACGAACAACGTGACGGGCGCGGCGCGCACCACGCCCAATCCCGAGAAAGACCGCAGCGAATCGCTGATGGGTCGCCTGGTCTTCACGCCCAGCGCCGTGCAAAAGCATGTCTTCACCTTCGAGAACGTGGACAAGCGCGCCGACTACGCCCTGCTGTCCGCGCGCTCGGCCACCGTGGCCAATTCCGACTCGCGCACCGACATGAAGCGCTGGCGGGCCAGCTGGCAGGGCCAGTGGCAGCAGCTGGGCACGGCGCTGGCCGACGAACTGCAGCTGATGGCCAGCTACCAGAAGTCCGACGCGCGCGAATTCGTCACCGAGACGCGCATCGGCCTGCCCTACCGCGAGCGCGACGTGACCTATGACGAGGACGCGATCCAGCTGCACGCCCAGGCCAGCCGCCTGCTGCGCTGGAGTTCTTCGGCCAGCGGCAAGTTCACCTACGGGCTGGACTACCTCCGCAACAAGGTGGTAAACGCGCAAAACGGCATCACGCCGCCCGTGGGCGAGAGCTTCCCGCTCAAGCGCTTCCCCGACACCACCGAAAGCGCCACCGCCCTGTTCGCCCAGGCCGAACTGCACAGCGGCCCCTGGAGCGTGACCCCGGGCCTGCGCGCCGAGCACTACAGCATCAAGCCCCGGCAGAACGGCTTTGTGCCCACCGTGGTCAGCAACTCGGACTCCGCGCTCTCGCCCAAGCTGGGCGTGATGCTGCAGGCCAGCCCGGTCTGGTCGGTCTATGGCAACTATGCGGCGGGCTTCCGGGCGCCCAACGCCGGGCAGATCAATGCCTTCTTCGAGAACCCGGTGGCGTTCTACCGGAACATTCCCAACCCCAATCTGCGGCCCGAAAAGAGCCAGACCTTCGAGCTGGGCCTGCGCGGGCGCATGGACAGGCTGCGCCTGGACGCCGCCGTGTTCACGGGGCGCTACAAGGACTTCATCGTTGACCAGCAACTGGTTGCGGGCCAGCCCGGCAACGCGGCCAACCCCGCCATCTACCAGTCCATCAACGTGGGCCGTGCCCGCATCAGCGGCTTCGAACTCAAGGCCGACTACGACTGGGGCCGCTGGGCCGGCGGCGACTGGCAGACGCGCCTGGCCTATGGCTATACCGACGGCAAGGACACGCAGTCCGACAAGCCGCTGGACACCATCTCGCCCCAGCAACTGGTGCTAGGCGTGCGCTATGAGCGCTCTGCCGTGGGCGTGCAGTTCAACGTCTCGCACTGGAGCGGCAAGAAGGCCGGCGACGTGTCCAACGGCAACGCCGCCTGGCTCAGCCCCTCGGCCACCGTCGCCGACCTGAGCGCCCAGTGGCGCATACGTCCCGACCTGCGCCTGAACGCCGGCATCTACAACCTGACCGACAAGAAGTACTGGCGCTGGGCCGATGTGCGCGGCCTGGCTGCCAGCACGGCGATTGCCGACGCCTACAGCCAGCCCGGCCGCCATGTGCGGGTGTCGATGGTCAAGGATTTCTGAAGCATGCGCCTGTGGCGCGGGCGCATGCATGTGCAACGCTGCCAACTGAAACGCAAGGAGAACCCCATGCATCCATCCAAGAGTGAGAGCCTTGCCCAGGACGAGGAATACCTGCTGCCCGAGAACGAGGCCGCGCTGGCTGCCACGCTGGCCCTGATGACCGGCTTCGGCCACGGCTGCTGCGACACCCATAGGCCGGCCATGGCCGCCCGGGTGGCCGAGCAGCTCGAAAACCTGGCCTGCGCGGGCGGCTTGTCCCATGACATGCGCGCCCTGCTGGGGCGGCTGCAGCAACGCTGGCAGGCAGTGGCCGATGCGGGCGCGCCGTCGCGCTCGCACCGCGCCGTGCCCGATGCCGGAGTGTCCCTGCCTGGAGCCCATGCAGCCCAGCCGGTGCCCCATGCGCTCTGGCACGCACCGCTGGACACCCTGCAATGAGCAGCGCCGTCCACGATGCCGAGGAGAGCGGGCTCCTGATTCCCGTCGATGCTCCCGCAGTCCGCCAACGCTTTGCGCGGGCGCGCCAGGGTGGCCTGCGCGCCAAGGAGGCCGCCGATTCCCTGGGCCTGCCGGAAGGCGCCGCCATTGCCGCGCATGCGGGCCAGCATGAGGGCAGCCTCCAGGCCGTGCCGCTGCGCGCCGAATGGCTGGCCATCCTGAAGGCCTTGCAGGACTGCGGCCCCGTGATGGCGCTGACGCGCAACGAGTCCACGGTCCACGAAAAGACCGGGGTCTACCAGAAGCTTTCGGCCAACGGCGGCGTGGGCCTTGCCCTGGGCCGCGACATCGACCTGCGAATGTTCTTTGCCCAATGGCATGCCGGCTATGCCGTGACCGAGCAGCCTGCCCATGCCGGCAGGCCGGCCATGCGCAGCCTGCAGTTCTTCAATGCGCAGGGCCGTGCCGTGCACAAGGTCCATGCGCGCGAGTCCACCGACCTGCAGGCGTGGGAGGCGCTGGTGCAGCGTTTCGCCGAGCCCAGCGCTGGTTACCTGTTCCGCCATGCCCGCCCGCGTGCGCTGCCGCAGCCCGACGAGGCCATCGACGTGCCTGGCCTGAGCACTGCCTGGGCCGCCATGCAGGACACGCATGAATTCTTCGATCTGCTGCACCGGTTTGGCGCCGAGCGCCAGCAGGCCTTCCGCCTGGTGCCCGGTCACTGCGCGCGGCTGGCGCCCGAGTCCGTGGCCCAGTTGCTGGGCGATGCGGCCGTGGACGGCCTGCCCATCATGGTCTTCGTGGACAGCGGCGGCTGCATACAGATCCACACCGGCCCCGTGCACAACATCCAGCCCATGGACACGCCCGGCGGCGCACAGTGGATCAATGTGATGGACCCGAGTTTCAACCTGCATCTGCGCTGCGATCTGATCGCCAGCGTCTGGGCCGTGCAAAAGCCCACGGCCGATGGCGTGGTCACCTCGGTCGAGGCCTTCGATGCCCAGGGCGACCTGATGGCCATGTTCTTTGGCGAGCGCAAGCCGGGCCGGGCCGAGCTGCCGGGTTGGCGCGAACTGGTGGCGGGCCTGCCGCGCCTGGCAGCGCAGGCGCTGGCCTGAGCGCACCCAGGCCCTGAAAACAAAGATCCGGCCCTGCGTCGGGCCGCGTCAGAGATGCACGGTGGCGGCCACCAGCTTGCCCACCAGCGGACGCACCACCATCACGCAGACAAAGGCCACGGGCATGGCCAGCACATAGGCCTGTATCACGCGCCGCAGGTAGTCGGCGCCCAGGCCACTGTTGGCGCCGACGATGGCGCAGCACATCAGAAACGCCATGATTGCCGACATGTAGAAGGCAAAGACGATGGGTGCGAAGCGGCGGTGCAGCTTGCGGCTGCTCGGCGCCGCAGGGCTTGCGGGAGCGATGGAGGCAGAGGTATCGGGCATGAAGGCGTATCCGGTCAGGCCGCTTGTCGATTCGGCGCGGCAAGTGCAGGACTGTAGGCAAGGCCCGTGCTGCCGTGTAGAGGGCTGCAGCTTGGTGCACTCGTAAGCTATATTGATGAATTGATTTTTCATCCATAGTTTTTTGTGCCTAATCTGCGTTCCATCGAGACCTTCGTCAAAGCCCTGGAAGGCGGCTCCATTGCCTCGGCTGCGCGCCAGCTGGGCATTTCTCCGGCGGCGGCCAGCCAGAACATCGCCCGGCTGGAGCGCGAGCTGGGCACGCGGCTGATCACGCGCACCACGCGATCCATGGCGTTGACCGAGGCGGGCGAGCGCTATCTGGCGCGCGTGGGCCCCGTGCTGCAGGAGCTGGAAAAAGCGCAGTCCGACCTGTCCCAGCTGCACGGCGAGTTGCAGGGCCGGCTGCGCATCGCCTGCATGGCAGCCTTTGGCCGCCATGTGCTGGCGCCGCTGCTGCCGGCCTTTGCCGCGCAGCATCCCCGGCTGGAGCTGGAGTTGCTGGTGGTGGACAGGCAGGTGGATGTGCTCAAGGAAGACGTGGACATCAGCGTGCGTTACCGCGATGTGCTGGAGCCCGGCATGGCCGTGCGCCAACTGGCGGCCGTGCCGCGCGTGCTGTGTGCATCGCCGGCCTATCTGCAGGCCCATGGCAGGCCACGGACGGCCCAGGATCTGCTGGACCATGCCTGCCTGCTGTACCGGCGCGAGGCCGATGGCCGCTTCATGCGCTGGCCGTTTTCACGCGACGGCAAGCGCGTGGACCCGCAGCTGCGTGTGACCGCCATCGCCAGCGATGTCGATGCCCTGACCGAAATGGCCGTGGCCGGTGGCGGCATCGTCTGGATCGGCAGCTTCATCGCGCACCGCTACATGCGCGAGGGGCTGCTGCAGCCGCTGGCCCTGGGCCCGGTGCGCAAGGGACAGCTGCATTTCGAGGACACCACGCTGGATTTCTTCGCCTGCTTTCGCGACCGCCAGTACGTGCCGACCAAGGTGCGTGCCCTGGTGGACTACCTGGTCGAGACGCTGCCGCAGCAGCCCATGCTGCGCTGGAACGTCCCGGCCTGAGCAGCGCAGGGGAGGCTAGTGCCCCAGGTGCTGGGGCAGCACCTCCTGCAGGATGGTGGTGGCGATTTCCTCGATGGACTTGGTCGTGCTCGACAGCCACGGTATGCCGCTGCGGCGCATCATGGATTCGGCCTCGGCCACCTCGTAGCGGCAATTGACGAGGCTGGCGTACTTGGAGTCGGGCCGGCGTTCGTTGCGGATGCTGGACAGGCGCTGCGGATCGATGGTCAGGCCGAACAGCTTCTTGCGCGAGGGCACCAGGGCGGGCGGCAGCTGCTTGCGCTCGAAATCCTCGGGGATCAGCGGGTAGTTGGCCACCTTGAGGCCGAACTGCATGGCCAGGTACAGGCTGGTGGGGGTCTTGCCGCTGCGCGAGACGCCGACCAGGATCACGTCGGCGCCCGTCAGGTCCTGGTGGGTCTGGCCGTCGTCATGGGCCAGCGTGTAGTTGATGGCCTCCATGCGCTCCAGGTATTCCTTGCTCTCGCTGATGTCGGCGAAGCGGCCCACGCGGTGCAGCGATTTCTGGCCCAGCTCCAGCTCCAGCGGCCGCACGAAGGTGCCGAACATGTCGAACACCTTGCCCTTGCACTGGCTCTCGATCAGGTCGAGCATGTCCTGGTTGACCAGGGTGGTGAAGACGATGGGCTTGTGGCTTTCCGACTCGGCCACATGGTTGATCTGGCGCACGGCCTGGTGCACCTTGTCCATGGTGTCCACGAAGGGGATGCGGACCAGGCGCGACTTGGTGTCGAACTGGGCCATGATGGCCGTGCCGAAGGTCTCGGCTGTAATGCCAGTGCCATCGGAGATGACGAAGATGGTGTGGGTGTGCATGGTGGTCGGACTCTGGACAGGGGGGCTGCCGTCGGTTCACGGCAAACGCCTACAATGGCGCCCATTATTCCCAATTTCCCATCCATGCTCGCTGCCGGCCTCCAACCAGAACAGCAAAGCCTCGCGCATGCCTGCGTGGATGGATCGACCGTGCCCGGCTTTGGCAGCCGGGGCGGCGCACGACGGTTTTCAACTTCTGGAGCTTTCCCATGTCTCAACTGTTCGAGGCCACCGCCCTCGTCGTTCCGTTTGAACAACTGAGGATGACCGATGTCGAGTCCGTAGGCGGCAAGAACGCCTCGCTCGGCGAAATGATCTCGCAGCTGCCGCAGGGTGTGCGCGTTCCCACGGGCTTTGCCACCACGGCCCACGCCTTCCGCCAGTTCCTGGCCCACGACGGCCTGGCCGACAAGATCAGTGCCAAGCTGGCCGCCCTGGACGTGGAAGACGTCCGCGCCCTGGCCCAGGTCGGTGCCGAAATCCGTGCCCTGGTCGAGAACCAGCCCTTCCCGGCCGATCTGGAGCAGGCCATCCGCGAGGAATTCGTGCGCCTGCAGGGCGGCAACGAGGCGGCCTCGTTCGCCGTGCGCTCCTCGGCCACGGCCGAAGACCTGCCCGACGCTTCGTTCGCCGGCCAGCAGGAAACCTTCCTGAACGTGGTGGGCATCGAGTCGGTGCTGCACAAGATGAAGGAAGTGTTCGCCTCGCTGTACAACGACCGCGCCATCTCCTACCGCGTGCACAAGGGCTTTGCCCACGACGTGGTGGCCCTGTCGGCCGGCGTGCAGCGCATGGTGCGTTCCGACCTGGGCGCGGCCGGCGTGATGTTCACCATCGACACCGAATCGGGCTTCGAGGAAGTCGTCTTCATCACCTCCAGCTACGGCCTGGGCGAGACCGTGGTGCAGGGCGCCGTCAATCCTGACGAGTTCTATGTGCACAAGCCCATGCTCAAGGCCGGCAAGAAGGCCCTGATCCGCCGCAACCTGGGCTCCAAGCTGATCCAGATGGTCTTTGCCTCGCCCGAGGAAAAGGCCGCCAGCGGCAAGCTTGTCAAGACCACCGACGTCGCCCATGAGCTGCGCAACCGCTACTCGCTGTCCGACGAGGACGTGCAGCAGCTGGCCCACTATGCCCTGGTCATCGAGCAGCACTATGGCCGCCCCATGGACATCGAGTGGGGCAAGGACGGCACGGACGGCCAGCTCTACATCCTGCAGGCCCGCCCCGAGACCGTGAAGAGCCAGGCCAAGGGCCAGGCCGAACAGCGCTACGCCCTCAAGGGCACGGGCAATGTGCTGGCCGAAGGCCGCGCCATTGGCCAGAAGATCGGCACGGGCCCCGTGCGCCTGGTCAATGACATCGCCAACATGGACCAGGTCCAGCCCGGCGACGTGCTGGTGACCGACATGACCGATCCCAACTGGGAGCCGGTGATGAAGCGCGCCTCGGCCATCGTCACCAACCGTGGCGGCCGTACCTGCCACGCGGCCATCATCGCGCGCGAACTGGGCATTCCGGCCGTGGTCGGCTGCGGCAATGCCACCGACCTGCTCAAGGACGGCACCCTGGTCACCGTCAGCTGCGCCGAAGGCGACACCGGCAAGATCTATGACGGCCTGATCGAGACCGAGATCACCGAAGTGCAGCGTGGCGAGATGCCCGCCATCAAGACCAAGATCATGATGAACGTGGGCAACCCCCAGCTGGCCTTCGACTTCGCCCAGCTGCCCAACGAGGGCGTGGGCCTGGCCCGCCTGGAGTTCATCATCAACAACAACATCGGCGTGCACCCCAAGGCCATCCTGGACTACCCCGCCGTCGATGCCGACCTCAAGAAGGCCGTCGAGTCCGTGGCCCGCGGCCATGCCTCGCCGCGTGCCTTCTATGTGGACAAGGTTGCCGAAGGCGTGGCCACGATTGCCGCCGCCTTCTGGCCCAAGCCCGTCATCGTGCGCATGTCGGACTTCAAGTCCAACGAGTACCGCAAGCTCATCGGCGGCAGCCGCTACGAGCCCGAGGAAGAGAACCCCATGCTGGGCTTCCGTGGCGCCGCGCGCTACATCTCCGAGGACTTCGGCGAGGCCTTCCGCATGGAGTGCGAGGCACTGCGCCGCGTGCGCGAGGACATGGGCCTGACCAACGTGCAGATCATGATTCCCTTCGTGCGCACGCTCAAGCAGGCCGAGCGCGTCACCCAGCTGCTGGCGGCCAACGGCCTCAAGCGCGGCGACAACGAACTCAAGCTCATCATGATGTGCGAGGTGCCCTCCAACGCCATCCTGGCCGACGAGTTCCTCGAGTTCTTCGACGGCTTCTCCATCGGCTCCAACGACCTGACCCAGCTGACGCTGGGCCTGGACCGCGACTCCGGCCTGGAGCTGCTGGCTGCCGACTTCGACGAGCGCGACCCCGCCGTGCGCAAGATGCTGTCGCGCGCCATCAAGGCCTGCCTGGACCAGGGCAAGTACGTGGGCATCTGCGGCCAGGGCCCTTCGGACCACCCGGACTTCGCCCAATGGCTGGCTGACGAAGGCATTGCCTCCATCTCGCTGAATCCCGACAGCGTGGTCGCCACCTGGCAGCGCCTGGCGCAGTAAGGGCTGGCAGCGTCGCCATGCATACGCCGAAAGCGCACTTGCATGACGACGCGGTCGGGGGACCGTCCGAAGGCGAGACCTTCGCCCCCGACCTGCACGACATCCGCCATCTGTGGCTCAAGGCCGTGCTGTTCGCGGTCTGGGTCGCCGTCTCCTTTGGCGCCTGCTACTACGCGCGCGACCTGCAGGCGCTGATGCCGGACTGGCCGCTGGCCTACTGGTTCGCGGCCCAGGGGGCAGTCCTGATGTTCCTGGCCATCGTCATCGTCTATTGTTTGTCCATGGACCATTTCGAGCGCCGCGAGGCCCGGGCCGCTTTTGCGACGGCACCGGCTCCCGCATCCCCATCGGCCGATACGCAACCGTCCGCACCGCCATCGCCTCCCGGCCATGGCTGAGCGAGCACCGCTGACGGCGGCCTCCCACTGGCGGCTGCACCGCATCGTGGCCCTGTACACGCTCGGCGTGCTGGGTTTTCTGGCCCTCATGTTCTGGGCCGAGCAGCAAGGCCTGTCGCGCCACTGGATAGGCCCCATCTTCCTGTTCTTCACCGTCATGGTCTATGCGGCCATCGGCGTGTACCTGCGCACCAGCGACCCCGAGGAGTACTACGTCGCGGGCCGGCGCATTCCGCCCTTCTACAACGGCATGGCGGCTGCGGCGGACTGGGTCAGCGCGGCCTCGTTCATCAGCCTGTCGGGAGCGCTGTACCTGCAGGGCTTTGCCGGCGTGCCGGGCCAGGCCGGCGGACTGGCCTACCTGCTGGGCTGGACGGGCGGCTTTTGCCTGGTCGCCATGCTGATCGCGCCGCACCTGCGGGCGATGAAGCTCTACACCATTCCCGATTTCTTCCAGCAGCGCTACGGCGGGCGCTGGCCGCGCGTGATCGCGGCGCTGGCGGCCGTGATCTGCTCGTTCACCTATGTGGTGGCGCAGATCTACGGCGTGGGGCTGATCGCCTCGCGGCTGACGGGCGTGCAGTTCGAGATCGGCATCATGCTGGGCCTGGGCGGCGTGCTGCTGTGCTCCTTCCTGGGCGGCATGCGCGCCATCACCTGGACCCAGGTCGCGCAGTACGTGGTGATCCTGCTGGCCTTTCTGATCCCCGTGTCCTGGCTGGCCTACCGGCAGATGGGCAATCCCGTGGCGCCGCTGGCCTATACGGCCCAGCTCAGCCAGATTGCGGAGATGGAGCAGCGCCTGCTGGACTCGCCGGCCGAGCAGGAGGTGATCGCCGCCTACCGCCTGCGCGCCGAGGTGCTGGAGGACAAGCTCAAGGACGTGCCGCGCGTTCTGGCCGCCGAGCGCCAGGCGCTGGCCGAGCGCATACGCGATCTGCGCACGCGCAGCGGCGATATCGGCGCCATCATGGCCGCCAGCCGCGAACTGGCCGCCATGCCGCGCGATGAAGCGGCCGCGCGCGCGCTGTGGACACGCCAGCTGCAGGAAATGCGCGAGCGCGAGAAGCCGCTGGGCGGCATCCCGCTGCACAGCCTGCCATTCGCCGGCAACCCCGACGGATCGCCCCAGGAGCAGCAGATCTACGAGGACAGCCGGCGCAACTTCCTGGCGCTGATGTTCTGCCTCATGGCCGGCACGGCCGGCCTGCCGCACCTGCTCACGCGCTACTACACGGCGCCCTCTGTGTCGGGGGCGCGGGCCTCGGTGGGCTGGACGCTGTTCTTCATCGGCGTGCTGTACATGAGCGCGCCGGCCCTGGCCGTGCTGGTCAAGTTCGAGGTCATGAACAACCTCGTGGGCATCCGCTTTGACGAGCTGCCCAACTGGATGGCGCAGTGGGCCAGGGTGGATGCCTCCTTGCTGGCCGTGGAGGATGTCAACGGCGACGGCGTGCTGCAGTTCGGCGAGATCCGCATGGGCGCCGACCTCATCATGCTGGCCACGCCCGAGCTGGGCGGCATGCCCTACGTGGTCTCCGGCCTGGTGGCGGCCGGCGGCCTGGCTGCGGCGCTGTCCACGGCCGATGGACTGCTGCTGACCATCAGCAACGCGCTGGTGCGCGACCTGTACTTTCGCGAGCGCCGCCGCCGCGCCTCGCCCGAGCAGCGCGTGATCCTGTCCAAGTTCGCGCTGCTGGTGATGGCGCTGTCGGCCGCCTTCGTGGCCTCACGCCGTTCCTCGGACATCCTGCCCATGGTCACGGCATCGTTCTCGCTGGCGGCCTCGGCCTTCGTTCCGGCCATGGTGCTGGGCATCTTCTGGCGTGGCACCACGCGCCGGGGGGCCGTGGCCGGCATGCTGGCCGGGCTGGGCGTCACGCTGTACTACATGGTCTCGCATGTGCCGGCACTGCAGCCCGTGCTGCCCGAAGCACTGCACGCGCGCCTGTGGTGGGGTATACAGCCGATTTCGTCAGGCGTCTTCGGCGTGCCGGCCGGCCTGCTGGTGACCTGGCTGGTCAGCTGCCTGGACCCGCGCCGCCGGGCTCCGGCGCGTTCCGTGCCCGCAAAAGCGTCCTGACGGCAGAGGCCGCCGGGCGGGAGGATGGCCATTTTCTGCCCCGTTTTTGCGCTTTTGGCAGATCTGGATCATTGCCGGCACCACTGAAGCCCGTGCGTGCTGGAAAACCCGCTTTTGGGAGCCGGAGGCTCATGACACGCTGCGAGCCGTGTCCGATCCGATCCCTTGCAGAGAATCCCGTCCGCCATGCATTTTGTGAAAACGTCCGCCGGCCAACAGGCATTCAAGGAACGCCATGCCGATCTCTCGCCCCGGTTGCGCTCGGCCTTTTTGCTGTTTGACGGGCAACGCAGCCTGGCGCAGGTGCTGCAGGCCGTCGCCGGCATGGGCGTGACGCAGGACGAGATCCTGGCGCTGGTGGAGCGCGAATGGCTGGCACCGCGCGACGCGGCCGAGCCCCGGCTGGGCGTGGTGGCCGTTGCGGTGCCTTCGGTCCCTGCCGCGCCTGCTGCAGCGGCTTCGTCCACGGATTTGACTGGCGATGCCCCCGCGCAATCCGAGCCATCGCTGGCCGTGCGCTATCGCAACGCCTATCCGCTGGCCGTGGCCATCACGGCCAACCTGGGCCTGAAGGGGTTCCGGCTCAACCTTGCCGTGGAAGCGGCCATGGGCTACGACCAGCTGGTGGCGCTGGCGCCGCGCCTGCGCGAGGCGGCCAGTCCTGCCAGCTACCTGCCGCTGCACGAGGCGCTGTTCGGCAAGGCACCTTGAATGAGGAATGGCCCGCACGCTCGCCGAGGGTGCGCTTTTCATTCTTGGGCGGCCCGGCAATGAAAAAGGGCAAGGCGCCTTCGCACCTTGCCCTTGCATGAATCCGTGGGTGCAGGCTCAGACGGCCAGCAGCTCCACGTCGAACTTCAGCGTGGCGTTGGGGGGGATCACGCCGCCGGCGCCGCGGGCGCCATAGCCCAGCTCGGCCGGGATGATCAGGGTGCGCTGGCCGCCCACCTTCATGCCTTGCACGCCTTCGTCCCAGCCCTTGATCACCATGCCGCCGCCCAGGGGGAAGACGAAGGGATCGTTGCGGTCCTTGCTGGAGTCGAACTTGGCGCCCTGCACGCCGTTGTTGTAGAGCCAGCCCGTGTAGTGCACGGTCACGCTGCGGCCGCGCTGGGCTTCGGCGCCGTCGCCCACGACGGTGTCTTCATACTGCAGGCCGGATGCGGTGGTGGTGAAAGCCATGGTGGTATTCCTTGAGAGAGAAACGGTAGGGGGAAAGGAGACGACCCGGCGGGCCGGTGGCCCTGCGCGGGAAGAGGCCGTGGCGCCTGGTGCCGCGCCCGGCCTGACATCACTTCTTGGCGCGCGCGGCCACCCAGCGGTTGGCAAAGGCCTGCACATCGGACAGGCGCTTGAGCAGGTCCTGGCCGGCCAGCGTCACGGTGTAGCCGTCGGAGCCATGCTCCAGCAGCCCGCACTCGCGCAGTTCCTTGATGCGGGTGTTCAGCGTGTTGGGCGTGATGCCGCCCACGCTGTCTTGCAGCAGTCGAAAGGTCTGAGGATGGCCGTCACGCAGCGCCCACAGCACGCGCAACGCGTAGCGGCATTCGAGTTTCTCGAACAGCTGGTTGATGGCGGCGTTTTCCTTGGAGCTCATGACGCTTCTCCTTGCGCAATGGTGTGGGTGAGCCGGCGGGTGCGTCCGGGTGGGACGCGCGCCGAGCCAAGTCCCGGGGAACTATAGCTCTGGATCCATTCTGCTACAAGTTTGGTAGCTCAAAACCCACAGCGGCAATGCCCCACGCTAGAGGAATACGCGTATGACCAAGCCAGTGTTGCAGGCCCGCCACGTGGCCTGCCCGCTGCGCGGCGGTTTCTCAGCTCTTGAGTTTGAGCAGATAGGTCATCACGCTGGCCGTGGTGTGCTCCAGCTCCAGAAAGCCGTTGAAATCGCGGCCTGCCTGCCAGGAAGGCTCCCAGCGGTTCTGGCGCAGGGCGCGTTGCCAGCTCTCGTGCTGCGTGGCCTGCTCCACGGCGCCCAGCAGGGCCTGGGCACGTGCGGCGCTGACCTGCTTGCCGGTGAAGACGGCGCGCCAGTTGGCCATGTCCGCATCCAGCCCCTGCTCGCGGAACGAGGGCAGGCCGAACAGGCTGCGGCGCGAGGACACGCCGATGGCGCGCAGCTTGCCGCTGGCCAGCGCCTCGCTGAACTCGCTGTAGCCGGACACGCCCATGCGCGCATCGCCCTTGAGCAAGGCCTCCACCACCTGGGCGCCACCCGGGAATGGTTTGTAGACCAGTTGCTCGGGCGCCGCCTTGGCCGCGCGCGTGAGCAGGCCGGCGAACATGTGGTCCACGCCACCGGCCGAGCCACCCGCAAACGACTGGTGGGCCAGGTCGCTGCGCAGCGCGGCCACCAGGTCCTTGGCATTGCGGATGGGGGAGTCGGCCGGTACGGCCACGACCAGGTAATCGCTGGTCAGGCGAGCAATCGGCTGCACATGCGACATGTTGACGGCCGGCTTTTGCAGTGCCACCGCACCGACCATCACCATGCCGCCGATCAGCAAGGCGTCGGGGTCCTTGCCATGGCGCTCGGCAAACTGGGCCAGGCCGATGGTGCCTCCCTTGCCGCCCACGTTTTCATACTCCACGCGCTCGGCCGCGCCGCTGGCCACCAGCGCCGCGCCCAGCGCGCGGCCGGTCTGGTCCCAGCCGCCGCCGGCATTGGCCGGAATGACGATGCGCAGGCTGGTCGCCACGCGCTGGGCGCTGCCGGCAGCCCGTGGCGCATGGGCTGCAGGTGCTGCCGCTGGCGGTGCGGCATGGGCCAGAGGAGAGCACAGCATGGCCAGGGCAGCGCCCTGGGCCAGCATCTGGCGGCGGTTCTGGCGCGTTACATCGGCGGTATGGGCGGCGTTGGCGGCGGTTTGCGAAAAGCTCGGAAGGCGCATGCAGTCTCCAATCGGGTTCGCGCGCCATTGTGGGCGCAAATGAATCAGAAAGGCAGATTATGTAAGCATGTGCGTCAGCTGCTTGACACAACTCAGTACAGCGCAGTCCGGCCCGCGCGGCTCTGTGATCTCTGGGCCGGTGCGGTCCCTCAGCGCTCAGAAGTCGTAACGCATGCTCACGTTGACGCTGCGTGGCGCGCCCCAGGTGTAGTACAGGCCCTGGGCATTGAAGTTGGTCACGCCAGAGAAGTAGTGCTTGTCGAACAGGTTGTTGACGTTGGCCGCGATGCTGAGATGGCGGTTGATCTGGTAGCGCGCCATCAGGTCCATCACCCAGTAGGCGTCCTGGCGCAGCGTGGCGGCGCCGCGGCTGGTGGAGATGGCGCTCTGCCAGCGCGCGGCGCCACCCACGGTCAGGCCGGACAGCGCGCCCTGCGCGAAGCGGTAGGTGGTACCCAGCTTGAACTGGTGGCGCGGGCTGGTGGCGGCGTTGTCCAGATTGCTGTTGATGGTCACGTAGCTGCCCTGGGCCTGCCAGCCCTTGGCCAGCTCGCCGGACAGTTCCAGTTCGAAGCCGCGCCTGCGCGCGCCCTGGACCGCGCGGTAGGCCGTGTCGCCATTGGGCATGAGCCCGTCTTCCACGGCCGTGTTGTCGGTGCGCATCCAGAAATGGGCGACGCTGGCGTTCAACCGCTTGTCGAAGAATTCGCCCTTGGCGCCAATCTCGTAGGTCAGGCCCTCCTCGGGCGGCAGGGTGCGTTCCTGCAGATCCTTGGCGCTTTGCGCCTTGAAGATGCTGGCGTAGCTGCCATACAGCGAGATGTTCGGGCCGACGTCATACACCAGGCCCGCATAGGGCGTGACCACGCCGTGCTCGCGCATGTTGTAGTTGTACCAGCTGATGTCCGTCACATCCTTCTGGTCGTAGTTGGTCACGCGCAGGCCGGCGATCAGCTTCAGCGGATCGGCCAGATTGAGGCGTGCCGCGCTGTAGAGATAGCTGCGCTTGTTGCTGAACAGGTCGTTGGAATAGGGGATGTTGTCCGCTGGCGCCGGGATGGCTGCGCCGCCCTGGCTGAAGTCCACCTGCGGCAGGTCCAGGCCGGGGCGCGCGCCGCGCAGCAGCGTGGTGCGGTTGCGTGCGGCGCCCGCGCCCACCAGCAACTCATGCTGGCGGCCGAACAGCGTGAACGGGCCCTGCACGTCGATGCTGATGTTCTGGTTGCGGGACTCGATGTCCTTGTAGGCCGCGAACTGGGCCGAGCTGGGCAGGGCGTAGCGCAGCAGGCCGATCTGCATGTCGGGCGTCTTCACCTCTTCATGCGACATCTGCAGCTTGGCCTTCCAGCCGCTGGCAAAGCGGTGCTCCAGGCGCGCGAAGCTGTTGAGCGACTCCTGCTCGTAGCCCGACCAGGGCGCGGCGATGTTCAGCGAGCGCGGCATCCAGCCGACGAACTGGCCGGTGCCCGTGTAGCCCTGGATGGGCGTGGTGCCGCCCGAGCCGCGCAGCTCGCGCTGGCGGTAGGTGATGCCGGCGCTCAGCAGGGTGTCGGGGGTGAGGTCGTATTCCAGCGTGCCGTACAGCATGGAGCTGTTGCTGTGCTGGTGGTCGCGGAAGCTGTCGCCGCTCTTACGCGAGGCCACCAGGCGGCCGCGCAGGCTGCCTTCCTTGTTGAGCGGACCGGCAATGTCGGCATCGGCACGGTAGGTGCCCCAGCTGCCCGCGCTGGCCATTGCGCTGGCCTGGAAGTCGCGCGTGGGGCGCTTGCGGATCAGGTTGACCGTGGCTCCGTAGGCGCCGTCGCCATTGATCAGGCCCGACGAGCCCTTGAGCACTTCAACGCGGTCGATCTCGGCCAGATCGTCCAGCGAGTACATGATGTGCGTGTTCCAGCCCCAGCCATTGGTGAGCTGGCGGCTGCCATCGGTCTGCAGGTTGACGCTGGAGCCGCGCACGTTGAAGGTGGTTATCTCGCTTTGGCGGACCACGGCCACGCCGGGCGTCTGCTCCAGCACGTCGGTCAGCGTCTCCAGCTTGAAGTCGTCCATGCGCTGGCGCGTCATCACGCTCACCGACTGCGGCGTCTCGCGCAGCGACAGGCCCAGGCCCGTGGCCGTGCTGCTGGCTCCGGTCGCGGTGTAGGCGCCCGTGCCTTCCGTGGCGCTGCCGACCTCGGCCTTGGCGGTGACGTGCACCTCGCCCAGCGTGGTGGCGCCCACGGCTGAGGCGGCAGGCGCTGTCGAGGACGCAGGCGATGCCTGCGAGCGGCGCAGCGTATAGCCGCCGTTGCCCGAGGTCGCGGCCGCCAGGCCCGAGCCCGCCAGCAGGCGGGTCAGCGCCTCGGCCGGCGCATGGCTGCCCTGCAGGCCCGGGCTTTGCAGATCGCGCACCAGCTCGGGCGTATAGGCCAGCAGCACGCCCGAGGCCTTGGCGAAGCGCGTGAGCGCGGCCTCCAGCGGTCCTGCCGGAATGTCGTAGGCCTGGGCGCGCTCGGTACCTGTCTGGGCCTGGGCCTGGCCCCGGGCATTCGCGGGCAAGGGCAGAGCGGACAGGCTGGCCAGTGCGGCGGCCAGGGCCAGGGTCAATGCGGACAGGTGGAACACGGGCGCAGGCTGCGCGGGGCGGAGGACGCGTGCCGCCGCGGTAGCGAGGCGGCGCTGGTGATGGAGGTCGGACATGTTGGTGCGGTCTTTGGATCAGGGAGGAAACATGGCGCCGCAAAGCGCCTCTCCCCTGCTTGTCACGCGAGATGGGAAAAGGTACAGACCGATGTCACCGGGCCGGGTTGTACCGCCGCCTTCTCTTCATGCCGGACCTATGCGCACCCAGTAGCGCACCGGCACATGGATGCGCACGGGCAGCACCTGTACCAGGGACTGCAGGATGCGGTCCGTATCGGCGAGCGGGAAGACGCCCGACAGGCGCAACCCGGCCACCTCGGGTGCCAGCGTGATCAGCCCGGGTCGGTAGCGGCGCAGTTCGTCGATGAAGCGGTCCAGACGCATGTCCGAGGCCACGAGCACGCCTTCGTCCCAGCCCGGCCCCTCGCCGGCCGCGCCGGCCGGCAGCGCCTGCGTGGCACTGAGCCTTGCGGCTTCGCCGCTGTCGACACGCAGCAACTCGCCCGTGCGGCTGCGGGCCTCGACCGCGCCCTCGAAAACGGCCACGCGCGTATCCGTAGTCTCCATGTCATGGCGCACCGTGAAACGCGTGCCCAGGGCGCGCAGCCTGCCCGCGGGCGTGTCCACCACAAAGGGGCGCGCGGGCTGGGCCGTGTCATGGGCGGTGGTGACCATCAGCTCGCCGCGCAACAGCAGCACGCGGCGCAGCTGGTCGTCGAAGGCAAGGTCCACGGACGTCTCGGTGTTGAGCAGCAGCTGCGTGCCATCGGGCAACTGCAGGGAGCGCCGCTCGCCCTTGGCGGTGCTGACATCGGCATTCCAGGCCTGCCACGGCAGGCGCTCATGCGCAGTCCATGCCGCAGCACCTGCGCCGGCCAGGCCAGCGACGCTGGCCAGCAGGCGGCGGCGTGCCTGGGAGGTCTTGAGGCTGCGCGCCAGCGTGGCCGTGGCAAGGGGGCCATTGAGGGGGCCGCTGTCCGGGCGTGCGTCAGGCAGCCTGAGCCGCGCATTCGTGGCCTCGATGCGCTGCCAGGCCCGCTCATGCAGCGGATGGGCCGCGCGCCAGTCCAGCCATTGCGCGCGTTGTTCCTCTGTGCACTCGCCTGACCACAGCTGCACCAGCCAGTCCACGGCGCTGTGGACCACGTCAGGCGGCAGCGCGGGGTCGGCACTATGGGTGGAGCCATCGGCGCCATGGACGCGCCCGGCAGCGCAGCGCTATGTCATGCCGCATGTTCCGGGAAGTAGCAATGCCGGATGGCGCGCGCCATGTACTGCTTGACCGAGCTGACCGAGACCTGCAGCAGCAACGCGATCTCGGCATAGGCCATGCCGTCCAGCTGGGCGTGCAAAAAGGCCGCGCGCACCTTGGGCGGCAGGCCGTCGAGCAGGCGGTCCAGCTCGCACAGCGTCTCCAGCACGATGGCGCGTTCCTCGGGCGAGGGCGCCAGCGGCTCGGGCTGCAGCGCCAGCGTGTCCAGATAGGCGCGTTCAATTTCTCGGCGGCGCAGATGGTTGGCCATCACGCGCTTGGCCACCGTGGTGAGGAAGGCGCGGGGCTCCCGGATCTCGGACAGTTCAGTGCGGGACTCCATCACGCGCACGTAGGTGTCCTGTGCGAAATCTGCCGCATCGCCTGCATGGCCCAGCCGGCGCTGCAGCCAGGTGCGCAGCCAGCCATGGTGCTGCTGGTAGAGATGGGCAAGGGCCTGGTGGGGAGTCACGGCGGGACAGGACACGAAGGGTGAAGAGGGGGGGGGTGGATGCAAGTGATAAGCATTCTTATTTTACTTTGGGTGATGCTGGCACCGCCTTGGCGTGGCGCACGATTAAGCCGGTAAAGCTTGTGTAAATGCGATCAATTCTTATTTGTGGGCGGTAGAATCCCCGGGCCTTTCCTTTCCTGGGCTCCCGTGCCCGCCATCCGTGATGGTTGACGCCGCGTGGCGCTGCCGCCTTTTTCTGTTGCGATGACATCCCCCAAACCGGACCCTCGGCGCCGTTCCTACTGGCTCAAGACACTGCACGAGTGGCACTGGGTCAGCTCCGCGCTGTGCCTGATCGGCATGCTGCTGTTCGCTGTCACGGGGTTCACGCTCAACCATGCGGGGCAGATCGAGTCCAAGCCGCGCATCGTGCGGGGCGAGGCGGCATTGCCCGATGCGCTGCGCGTGCAGTTGGTCCAGCAGCAGGCCAGCCAGCCGCGCGACCGGGCGCCCGTGCCTGCGCCGTTTGCGGACTGGGTGCGCGGCCAGTGGGGCCTTGAGGCCGAGGGCCGCGAGGCCGAATGGACGGCCGACGAACTCTATGTCTCCCTGCCACGCCCTGGCGGCGATGCCTGGGTGCGCGTTGCCCTGGCCGATGGCGAGGCCGAATACGAGCGCACCGACAGGGGCTGGATCGCCTATCTGAACGACCTGCACAAGGGCCGCAACACGGGCGCCGCCTGGAGCTGGTTCATCGATATCTTTGCCGCAGCCTGCCTGGTGTTCACCGTCACGGGCCTGTTCATCCTGAAGATGCATGCAGGCAACCGCCCCTTCACCTGGCCCATGGTCGGCATGGGGCTGGTGATTCCCATGCTGCTGGCCCTCCTGTTGATCCACTGAGAACCGAAAGAGCCTTGCCAATGAATCCGCACTTCTCTCTGCGCTACACCATGGCGCTTGGCGCCTGCCTGGGCGCGGTCCCGGTCTTTGCCGCCGGCCTGAACGTGGGCGTGGAAATTCCGCGCCTGGATGTCGCCGAATACCACCGCCCCTACGTGGCCGTGTGGATCGAGCGCGCCGACGCCTCGGTGGCCTCCACGCTGTCGGTCTGGTACGACGTGAAGATGCGCAATGCCGAAGGCACGAAGTGGCTCAAGGACATGCGCCAGTGGTGGCGCCGCACGGGCCGTGACCTGACCCTGCCGATCGATGGCGTGACCAGCCCCACGCGTCCCGTGGGCAAGCACCAGCTGAGCTTCACCGAAGGCGCCAATCCCTTCGCCAAGCTGCCGCCCGGTGAATACAAGCTCGTGGTCGAGGCCGCGCGCGAAGTCGGCGGCCGCGAAGTGGTCACCGTGCCCTTCAAGTGGCCCGCGGCCAAGGCCGAGCAACTGAGCGCCAAGGGCAGCAGTGAGCTGGGCGAGATCAGCGTCGAGCTCAAGCCTTGAAATTGAAAGCCGCCGAGGCGCTGTGCGCCTTCCCTCACGAGGGGGACGACGCCATCGCTGCACGTGCCAGACCCATCCACGAACCAAGGAGATTTTTCATGAAGTCCAAGACCCGCTTTGCCGTCCGTCTGGCTGCCAGCCTCGCCATTGCCTGCGGCGCCTTCCAGGCCGCCCAGGCCCACAACCTGTGGCTGCTGCCCTCGACCACGGTGCTGTCCAAGGCCGAATGGATCACGGTGGATGCCGCTGTCTCCAACGACCTGTTCTTCTTCAACCACGTGCCGCTGGGCCTGGACAACCTCGTTGTCTCGGCGCCGGACGGCTCGGCCGTCGCGCCGCAGAATGCCCATCGCGGCAAGCTGCGCAGCGTGTTCGATCTGGACCTGCAGCAAAGCGGCACCTACCGCCTGGCCATCGTCAACGACGGCCTGTTTGCCTCCTGGAAGGACAAGGCCACGGGCCAGAACCGCCGCTGGCGCGGCTCGCCCGAGAAGTTCGCCGCCGATGTGCCCGCCGACGCGCAGGACCTGAAGGTGACCCAGTCCGTGGGCCGCATCGAGACCTTCGTGACCGTGGGCAAGCCCAGCGCCGTCAAGCCTTCCGGCAAGGGGCTGGAGCTGGTGCCCGTGACCCATCCCAACGACCTGGTCAAGGGCGAGAAGGCCACCTTCGCCTTCCATGTGGACGGCAAGCCCGCCGCCAACATGGAAGTCGTCCTGGTGCCCGGCGCCACGCGCTACCGCGACAACAAGGGCGAGATCAAGGCCACGACCGACGCCAAGGGCGAGTTCAGCGTGACCTGGCCCACCGCCGGCATGTACTGGGTGGATGCCGATGCCCAGGACAGCAAGACATCGCTGCCCCAGGCCAAGGAGCGCCGCCTGTCCTACGTGGGCACGTTCGAGGTGCTGCCCTGAGCCTTGCGTCCCCGCCCGGGGCTCCGTCTGCGCCCGCGCCCGTGCGCGTGAGCTTCGCGCCCGCCCTGTTGCAGGGCAGCGCAGGCCGGGGCCTTGCCGCGCCTGTGTCCACAGGCGCGGCGTCCTTTGCCGTCTCCGGCTACGCGCCGCAGGCCGTGCGGCGGGCAGACCCCGCCGCGCTGCAAACACTCACCGGCGAGGCCATGGGCACAACCTGGAGCGTGCGCCTGCACAACCCGGATTTCCGCCCGCTCGATGAGGCGCGCCAGGCCATAGAGGCTGCGCTGGCCCTGGTCGTGCGCCAGATGAGCAACTGGGAAGCCGGCTCCGACATCTCGCGCTTCAACCGCGCCGAGCCCGGCAGCTGGCATGCACTGCCGCCCGAATTCTTCACCGTGCTGTCCTGCGCACTCGAGTGGGCAAAGGCCAGCGGCGGCGCCTGGGACCCTACCGTGGGGCCGCTGGTCGATCTGTGGGGCTTCGGCCCGCGTGCGGAAAAGTCGCAGGGCGCCGGCATCCCCGATGCCGATGCGCTGCGGCGGGTGCGCGAGCGCGTGGGCTACCAGCGCATCGTGCTGGACCTGGCGGGCCGGCGCGCACTGCAGCCCGGCGCCGTGCATGTGGACTTCAGCGGCATCGCCAAAGGCTATTCGGTGGACCTGGTCGCCGAGCGCCTGCAGGCGCTGGGCCATACCGATTTCCTCGTCGAGGTGGGAGGCGAGCTGCGGGCCTGCGGTCAGCGCCCTGGCAACCAGCCCTGGCGCGTGGCCGTGGCCAGCATGGCGGACCAGTCCACGCCGCTGGCGCTGCCGCTGCGCGACATGGCCATCGCCACCTCGGGCGACCACTGGCATGCCTTCGAGCAGGGCGGGCGCCGCTACTCCCACACCATCGATCCGCGCAGCGGCGAGCCCGTGGCGCATGGCCTGACCAGCGTCACCGTGCTGCATGCCGAATGCATGCAGGCCGACGCCCTGGCCACCGTGCTCACCGTGCTGGGGCCGCGCGACGGCCTGGACTTTGCCGAGCAGCGCGGCGTGGCGGCGCTGCTGTGCGAGCGCACTGCCCAAGGCCCTGCCATGGCGATGACAACGGCTTTTGCCGCGCTGCTGCTGTGAGCGTTTCCTTCACTTTTTCCGCCGTGTAGATTTCCGGTCCTGCCATGACCTTGTCCGACCCTGGGCTGCGCTTACTCGCAGCCGCCGTGCTGGTCCTGCTCTATGCGGCCATGTGCGCCGCCATCTGGTGGCGCGAGCGCCGCCAGCGCATGCGGGCCCGGCAGGAAGCGGCTGCGCTGACCAGCGCACGCGAGGGCGCGCTGCCCCTGCTCGTGGCCTATGCCAGCCAGACCGGCCAGGCCGAGGAACTGGCGCGCGAAACCGCCCGACTGCTGCACACAGCCGGAGAAAGCGTGCACCTGTGCGCCCTGGACGCTGTGGATGCCGACCTGCTGGCGCGCACGCAAAGGGCGCTGTTCATCGCCAGCACCTATGGCGAAGGCGACCCGCCCGACAACGCGGCACTGTTCCTGGCGCACGCCATGGCCGATGCACGGCCGCTGTCCCATCTGCAATACGGCCTGCTGGCGCTGGGCGACCGGCAGTACGCGCAGTTCTGCGGCTTTGGCCGCGCGCTGGACAGCTGGCTGCGTGCCGGTGGCGCCAGGCCCTGGTTCGAGCGCATTGAAATGGACAACGGCGCGCCGCAGGCGCTGACTGCCTGGCAGCACCAGCTGACCCAGATCAGCAGCCTGGGCGACATGCCGGCATGGGAGCAGCCGGTCTTCAGCGAATGGACGCTGGCCGCGCGCCGGCATATGAACCCGGGCAGCGCAGGCGAGCCGGTGTTCCACATCGAGCTGCAGCCTCCTGCAACGGAGCCGGCGCTGTGGGAGTCCGGCGACCTGGCGCAGGTCTGCATTCCTGCGGACCCGCAGCATCCGCGCGAGTACTCCATCGCCTCCATCGCCCAGGATGGCTGCGTGCACCTGCTGGTGCGCCAGGCGCGGCGCGAGGATGGCTCGCCGGGCCTGGCCTCGGGCTGGCTCACGCAGGGCGCGCCCCTGGGTGCAGCCATCACCCTGCGGCTGCGTGCGCACCGCAATTTCCGGCTGGAAGACAACCTGCAGCGCCCGCTGGTGCTGATCGGCAACGGCACGGGCCTGGCCGGCCTGCGCAGCCACCTGCGCGCGCGTGCTGCGGCGGGCCTGGGTCCCAACTGGCTGCTGTTCGGGGAGCGCAATGCGGCGCACGACCGGCTGTACGGCGACGAGCTTCAGGCATGGTGCGATGGCAGCGTGCTGCAGCGCCTGGACCTGGCCTTCTCGCGCGACCGCAGCGAAGGCGCGCCGCGCGCCTATGTGCAGGACCTGCTGGCGCAGTCCGGCGATGTCTTGCGCCAATGGGTGGCGCAGGGCGCAGCCATCTACGTGTGCGGCAGCCTGCAGGGCATGGCCCAGGGCGTGGACCAGGCGCTGCACGCCGTGTTGGGCGAGGCGCAGATGGAGCTGCTGGTGCGCAGCGGCCGATACCGGCGCGATGTGTACTGAACCCCGCTTGCGCCAGCGCAAAGATGGGCCGGTTTGCTCCTAGGAACGTAGCATCGGCACGACAGATAAATCCTATTGTGATCATGAGAATGGAAATGATTCTCAATGTTCATATAATTTCGTTACATATCCCCATCCCATCGCATAACCAAACATTTCAAAGCGAGTTTCACGGGCCCCACAGCCCGTTTTCCGTTTCTGGAGTGTTTGCATGTCGTATCGCGATCTGCGCGGAGTTCTTCCGTCGCGTCCTTCCCATCTGGCCCTTGTGGTGGCTGCCGTCTGCGCTTCGGGTGCCGTCTTTGCACAGACGGCAACAGGCAATGCCGCGCCCGCCACGGAGCTGCGCGAAGTCGTGGTCTCCGCCTCGGGTTTCGAGCAGGACATCAAGGAGGCGCCGGCCTCCATCACCGTCATCCCGCGTGAGGAACTGGCCAAGGGGCGCTTCGGCAGCCTGACCGACGCGCTGGAAAGCGTGGAAGGCATCGACGTGGGCGCCCCCGCAGGCAAGACCGGCGGCCTGAACATCAGCATCCGCGGCATGCCCAGCGACTACACGCTGGTGCTCATCGACGGCCGCCGCCAGAACTCGGCCGGCAACGTCACGCCCAACGGCTTTGGCGAGACGCAGACCAGCTTCATGCCGCCCATCGGCGCCATCGAGCGCATCGAGGTCATCCGCGGCCCCATGTCCACGCTCTACGGCTCCGACGCCATGGGCGGCGTGATCAACATCATCACCCGCAAGGTCGGCAAGACCTGGACGGGCAGCGTCAGCGCCGACTACACGCTGCAGCAAGAGTCGGAGTTCGGCGACATCAAATCCGGCAAGTTCTACCTGAGCGGCCCCATCAAGGAGGACCTGCTGGGCCTGTCGATCCGCGGCAGCACGCAGCGCCGGGCCGCTTCGGACATCACCTATGCGGGCGCCAACGGCCAGCCCGCCGTTCCCCTCATGGGCGGCAACCCTGTCAAGTCCGAGATCAACAACCTGGGCCTGCGCCTGGCGCTCACGCCCAACAGGTACCACGACATCACGCTGGACCTGGACTCGGGCCGCCAGACCTATGACAACTCGCGCGGCCAGCTCGGCACGCTGGGGCTGCAGGGCGGCTACGGCCCCGAGCAGAAATACAACCGCGACCAGCTCACGCTGGCGCACACGGGCCGCTTCGGCTTCGGAACCTGGGACACCAGCTTCATGGTCAACCGCACCGAAACCATGGGCCGCACCGTTCCCCCGGGAACGCCGGGCGCGACACCGGGCGCTGCGCGCACGCTGGAGGTGGAAAGCAAGGTGCTGGACAGCAAGCTGGTCCTGCCCTGGGGTGCCCACCTGACCACGCTGGGCGGCCAGTGGTGGGATGCCGAGATGAAGGACGGCGTGGCGCCGAACAAGTTCGCCTTCACTCAGAAGGCCCTGTTTGCCGAGGACGAATGGAGCCTGACCGACGCCTTCAAGCTCACGCTGGGCGCGCGCTATGACCGCCACAGCCTCTTCGGCGGCAAGCTCAGCCCGCGCATCTACGGCGTGTGGAATGCCGCGCCGCAGTGGACCGTGAAGGGCGGCATCAGCAACGGCTACAAGACGCCGCGTGTGGAGCAGCTGGCGCCCGGCATCAACGGCTTTGGCCAGCAGGGCCGCCTGCCGCTGGTGGGCAGCCCCAACCTCAAGCCCGAAACCAGCCGCACCACCGAATTGGGCGTCTATTTCGACAGCCCCACGGGCTTTGCGGGCAGCGCCACGGTGTTCAACAACGAGTTCAAGGACAAGATCACCAGCGGCCCGGGCCTGATCAACTGCGATTTTGCGGCGGCGCCCAACCGCCCCGGCTGCGTGAGCTTCGGCAACTGGCCCCTGGTGGACGCCTTCGGCCAGTCCATCAACGTGGACGAGGCCGTCACGCGCGGGCTGGAGCTGAGCGCGCGCATGCCGCTGGCGCGCGGCTGGAATGCCAGCGCCAACTACACCTTCACCAGGAGCGAGCAAAAGAGCGGCCCCAACCGGGGCAACCCGCTGAGCGACACGCCCAAGCATGCGCTCAACGCCCGCCTGAACTGGGAGCCGGGTGCCCAGTGGAACCTGTGGCTGCGTGCCGAATACCGCAGCGAACGCTTCCGCGACCCCGGCACCAGCGCCAGCTCCCAGGCCGCCAAGGCCGCGCTGGGCAACTACAAGGCCTATACCCAGTTCCACCTGGGTGGCAGCTACCGCGTGAGCAAGCAGTTCACCATCAACGCGGCCATCTACAACCTGTTCAACAAGGATTTCGTGGACTACCAGCCCTACAACGTACCGGGCCAGGTCCAGGGTACCGTGATCTTTGGCAACCGCTACGCGAACAACCAGGAAGGCCGCCGCCTGTGGGTTTCCGCCAACTACGAGTTCTGAGGCGGGTTCCGAGGCGCCTGGCTGGCCTGCACGCGTGAAGGGGCCAGCCTGACCAGCACCTGCAGCGTGCGGTTCAGCGGCACGGGCACGCCCAGGGCCTCGCCGCGCCGCACCACGTAGCCGTTCAGGTGGTCGATTTCGCTGGGCTTGCCCAGCGCCAGATCCTGGGCGGTGGATGAGAACTGGCCCGGCATGGTGGCCGGCAGGCCCCGCACGGCAGCGGGCACGTCGCCGGGCAGGGCCACGCCGTCGGCCCTGGCCACGGCCAGGCATTCGGCCACCACATCGTCCACCACGTGCGCCACGCCGGGCGCCTGCACCAGCGGGCCATAGGGCAGCTGGCACAGCGCCGACAGCGCGTTGTAGGCGCAGTTGATCACCAGCTTGGCCCACAGCGCGCCGCGCACATCGGGCGATACCTGCACGGCAATGCCCGCCGCGCCAAATTGCCGGGCCACCTGTTCGCTGAGTGCAGAGGGCGCGATGACCAGCTCGCCACGCCCGAAGTGGCGCACATGGCCGGGACCGGCCATGGCCGTGGCCACATAGACCACGGCGGCCGCCACGGCAACGGACGGGCCCAGCACGGCGCGAACGCGCTCGTCGTTGTCCACGCCGTTTTGCATGGTCAGCACCAGGGCGCCCGGCGCCAGGTGCGGCTGCATCTCGCGGGCCGCTTCCTCGGTGGCCGTGGACTTGACGCAGAACATCACCACATCGGCATCGCGCACGGCGCTGGCCTCGGTCGATGCCTGCATGGGCACCTGGATGTCCAGTGCCGCCGTCTCCAGCCGCAGGCCATGCTGCTGCACGGCCTGCACATGGGCGGGACGGCCGATCAGCGTGACCTGGTGGCCGGCGCGTGCCAGCAGTGCGCCGAAATAGCAGCCCACGGCGCCTGCGCCCATGACGGCGATGCGCAGCGGCGCGGTGGGGGAGGAGGGGCTGGCGGAAGAAGCGTCCATGGTGCGAATCGGATAGGCCTTTGATGGTGCCCAGTCTAGCCAGGCTGCCGTCAAGGGCCCATGCTGTCTTCCCTGCCGGGGGGCACTGCGGACTTCAGGCCGTCCTCATGCCGTGCTCATGCCGTCTGCAGGCACAGGTACTTGGTTTCCAGGTATTCCTCGATGCCGTGGCGCGAGCCCTCGCGGCCCAGGCCGGACTGCTTGACGCCGCCGAAGGGCGCAACCTCGTTGGAGATCAGGCCGGTGTTGATGCCCACCATGCCGTACTCCAGCGCACGCGATACGCGCCAGATGCGGCGGTTGTCGCTGGTGAACAGATAGGCGGCCAGGCCGTAGATGGTGTCGTTGGCGCGGCGCACCACTTCGTCCTCGTCGTGGAAACGGAACAGCGGCGCCAGCGGGCCGAAGGTCTCTTCCTCGCAGACCCGCATGCTGTCGTTCACATCGGCCAGCAGCGTGGGCTCGAAGAACAGCTTACCCGGCACCGGGCGCCTGCCACCGGCCAGCAGGCGTGCGCCCTTGGACAGCGCGTCGGCCACATGGCTTTCCACCTTCTGCACGGCGGCCTCGTTGATCAGCGGGCCATGCGTCACGCCGGGCTCCAGGCCGTTGCCGACCTTGAAGCCCGCCATGGCCCGCGCCAGGCGGCGGGCCAGTTCGTCATGGATGCCGTCCTGCACATAGATGCGGTTGGCGCATACGCAGGTCTGGCCCGCGTTGCGGAACTTGGAAGCCAGGATGCCGGCCACGGCCTGGTCGATATCGGCATCGTCGAACACGATCAACGGCGCATTGCCGCCCAGCTCCAGCGACAGCTTCTTGACCGTGTCGCTGCACTGGCGCATCAGCAGCCGCCCGGTGGCCGTGGAGCCCGTGAAACTGAGCTTGCGCACCACGGGGCTTTGGGTCAGCGCCTGGCCGATGTCCTGCGGATGGCCGGTCAGCACCTGGAACACACCGGCTGGAATGCCGGCCTCCTCGGCCAGCACGGCCAGGGCCAGGGCCGTGAAGGGCGTGCTTTCGGCCGGCTTGACCAGCATGGTGCAGCCGGCGGCCAGCGCCGGGCCGGCCTTGCGCGTGATCATGGCGGCCGGGAAGTTCCAGGGCGTGATGGCGGCGCACACGCCAATGGGCTCGCGCAGCGTCAGCAGTTGCTGGCCGGCCGTGGGCGACTGCAGCAGTTCTCCGTCCACGCGCTTGCCTTCCTCGGCAAACCATTCGATGAAGGAGGCCGCGTAGGCGATCTCGCCGCGTGCCTCGGCCAGGGGCTTGCCCTGCTCCAGGGTCATCAGCCGCGCCAGATCGTCCTGGTGCGCCAGCATCAGGTCGAACCAGCGGCGCAGGATGCCGGCGCGCTGCTTGCCCGTCAGCGCGGCCCAGGCGGGCAGGGCGCGCTGTGCGGCGGCAATGGCGGCTTCGGTCTCGCCGGCCTGCAGGGCAGGCACCTGGCCCAGGCGCTCGCCCGTGGCGGGGTTGAAGACGTCGATGGCGGGGCCGGAGCCCACGGCTCGCCAGCCCTCGGCGAGCAGGCAGGCCTGGCGGAACAGATCGGGGCGTTGCAGTGAAAGACTCATGGTGCGGCAGGGTGTGGCTGGGATGGGGATTCAGGCGGCGACTGGCTGGGACGCGCTCTGGGTGATGGCGCTGTCGATGATGTCCAGGGCCCTGGCGAACAGCGGCTGTGGAATCGTCAGCGGATAGAGAAAGCGGATGGCGTTGCCGTACAGGCCGCAGGTCAGCAGCAGCAGGCCCTGCTCCTGCGCGTGCCGGACGACGGCGGCCACGCGCTGCGCATCGGGCTCGCCGCTGCCGGGAAGGCGGAACTCCACGGCCAGCATCGAGCCCAGTCCGCGCACGTCGGCAATGCCGGCATCCTGCGCCTGCAGGGCTTGCAGGCGCGCGCGCAGCTGGTTGCCCAGTGCGTGGGCGCGCTCGCACAGCCGTTCTTCATCGATCACGTCGAGCACGGCATGGGCCGCGGCCACGGCCAGCGGGTTGGCGGCATAGGTGCCGCCCAGGCCGCCGGGGTGGGGTGCGTCCATGATGGCCGCGCGGCCCACCACGCCCGAGATCGGCAGGCCGCCGCCCAGGCTCTTGGCCATGGTGATCAGGTCGGGCTGCACGCCGTAGTGCTCCATGGCGAACAGCTTGCCCGTGCGAGCGAAGCCGGTCTGCACCTCGTCGGCGATCAGCAGCATGCCGTGCTGGTCGCACAGCTGGCGCAGGCCGGTGAACAGGGCGGCAGGCACGGGGTGGAAGCCCCCTTCGCCCTGTACGGGCTCCACGATGATGGCGGCCACGCGCTGCGGGTCCACCGAGGTCTTGAGCAGCATGGCAATGGCGTCCAGCGACTGCTGCACGCTCACGCCCGCCTGCTCGCTGGGGAAGGGCGCGTGGAAGACTTCGCCCGGCATGGGGCCGAAGCCCTGCTTGTAGGGCGCCACCTTGCCCGTCAGTGCCATGCCCAGCTGGGTGCGGCCATGGAAGGCGCCCTGGAAGGCGATCACGGCCGAGCGGCCCGTGGCATGGCGCGCGATCT
This sequence comes from Delftia sp. SD018, assembly GCF_017355445.1. NCBI lineage: Bacteria > Pseudomonadati > Pseudomonadota > Betaproteobacteria > Burkholderiales > Comamonadaceae > Delftia > Delftia sp. SD018. The sequence continues at coordinate 24,252 of NZ_JADDRN010000004.1, read as the reverse complement.
TGACGGCGTTCTCCACGGCCTCGGCGCCCGTGGTGAAGAAGGCGGTCTTGGCCGGGCCGGCGATGGGCGCCAGCGCATTGATGCGCTCGGCCAGCGCAATCGCGCTTTCGTAGGGAACGATCTGGAAGGCCGTGTGCGTGAAGCGCTCCAGTTGCTGCTGCACGGCCTGGACCACGCGCGGATGGCGGTGGCCCGTGTTGAGCACGGCAATGCCGGCCGCGAAATCGATGTACTGCCGGCCCTCGGCATCGGTCAGCAGGGCGTTGTCGGCCTGCACGGCATGGAAGCCGCACATCACGCCCACGCCGCGCGGCATGGCGGCGTTGCGCCGGTTCTGGAGTTGCTGGTTCGGGGAAGAGGCGGTGGCGCTGGACATGAGAGGGTTCTCCGTTGATGGGGATGCAAGGCTTCCCGTTATAGTGGCCATTGGTTCCATGACTGGAGCCATCTTTTGAAAAGATGGTGGTGCCAATTGAGCGCGCCTCCACCTCCAGCTCTATCCTCACTCCACCAAGGCAGGCATGGCAAAACCCTCCGTGTGCGCGGATCTCATCCTCCAGATGGACTGGCGCGGGCTGGGCGGCGACCGCACCCATCTCAACCGGGGCCTGTACCTGGCCATCCGCCAGGCCATAGACAGCGGGGCCCTGTTGCCGCGCAGCCGTCTGCCTGCCTCGCGTGACCTGGCGCGCGAGCTGGGCGTGTCGCGCAACACCGTCAACCACGCCTACGAGCAGCTGCAGGTGGAGGGCTATGTGCGCAGCCAGGTGGGGCGGGGCACGCATGTGGTGGACACCCTGCCTGCGGCCTTGCTGCTGAGCGGCGGGCGTGCGCCCGCACGCCGCGCCACCGCCGCGGCGCCCGCACCGGGCGGCGGCCTGTCTGCACAGGCGCAGGCCCTGCTGAAAACGGCCCAGGCCTCCGAGCAGCAATGGGGCGCCTTCATGCCCGGCGTGCCCGACGTGACCGAATTTCCGCGCGCCACCTATGCGCGCATCCACAACCGCCTGCTGCGCCACGCCGGGCCGCAACTGCTGACCTACGGCACGCGCGGCGGCGTGGACGCGCTCAAGCAGGCCCTGGCCGAGCACCTGCGCGTGGCGCGCTCGGTGGACTGCGGGCCGGGCCAGGTGCTGATCACCGAAGGCGTGCACCAGGCCATCGACCTGGTGGTGCGCAGCCTTGCCGATCCCGGCGACTGCGTGTGGATGGAGGAGCCCGGCTACTGGGGCATTGCCAACGTGCTGCGCATGCAGCACGGGCTGCACCTGCACAGCGTGCCCGTGGACGAGGAGGGCATGCAACTGCCCGAAGGCCTGCCCGCGCCCCGGCTGATTTTCGTCACGCCCTCGCACCAATATCCCCTGGGCGCCGTCATGAGCATGGCCCGGCGCCGTGCGCTGATTGCCTATGCGCGCCGCGTGGGCGCCTGGATCGTGGAGGACGACTACGACAGCGAATTCCGCTTCTCCGGCAGTCCCGTGCCCAGCATGCAGGGCATGGAGGAAGGTGCACCCGTGATCTACATAGGCACCTTCAGCAAAACCCTCTATCCGGGGCTGCGCATGGGCTACATGGTGCTGCCACCGGCCCTGGCCGAGCCCCTGCGGCGCATCCATTCCGAGCTGTACCGCGAGGGGCACCAACTGCCCCAGCAGGTGATTGCCGAGTTGATCACCGAAGGCCACTACGCCGCCCACATCCGCAAGATGCGCCTGCTCTACGGCAAGCGCCGCCGCATGCTGCTGTCCCTGATCGAGCGCTACCTGGGCGCCGACCACCTGCCCTGGGTGGAAAGCAGCGCAGGCCTGCATTTCGTGATGCAGCTGCCGGGCCAGGACGACGATGTGGCGCTTGCCGAGGATCTCCGGCAGGCGGGCATCTTCGTCAAGCCGCTGTCGCGCTATTACGCAGGCCCGCACAAGCGGCGCGGCCTGCTGCTGGGATACGCCTGCGTCTGCGAGGAGGAGATCGGTGCCGCCTTTTTCCGTATGCTGGCGGTGCTCGGAGCCCGGCATGGCCGGGGCTGAGGTTCTCTTTCCCAACCCCTTTGTCCGACGCAGAAAGCTCCATGATCTCCATCCGCCCCGTTGACCCCCATGAATGGCCGCAGTACCGCGATATCCGCCTGCATGCCCTGCGCGATGCCCCCGACGCCTTCGGCAGCACCTGGGCGGCAGAGGCTGCAAGGGCTGACGCGGACTGGGCTGCACGGCTGCAGGCCGCTGCTGCCGGGGGCAGGGACAGGGTGCTCTTCGCTGTCAACGGCGAACAGGCCTGCGGCCTGGTCTGGTGCAAGCTGTGTGCCGACGAGCCCGGCGTGGCCGACCTCTTTCAGATGTGGGTCGATCCTGCCGCGCGTGGCCGGGGCGCGGGCCAGGCGCTGCTGGCGCAGGCCGTCGCCTGGGCCTGGCAGATGGGCATGCGGCGTGTGCGGCTGGGCGTGACCGCAGCAGACTCTCCCGCCATGCGGCTGTATTTGGCGCATGGCTTCCGGGCGCAGGGCGATCTGCAGCCGCTGCGCGAGGGCTGCGAACTGCGGGTGCAGACGATGGCCCTGGACCGGGCCGGCGGCTGAACTGCTGCACGGCGCAGGCAGTTCCGGCAGTCAGTCCCGGCAGTCAGTCCCTATAGCCCCGGGGCGTCCACAGGGCCGTCCTGCGTCAACCCGGCAGCACGGCCGGTGAGGGCAACTGCCGGGTCTTGGCCAGTTGCGAATTGCTGTAGCGCAGGTCGGAGGTGACCTCCGCGCCCAGCCAGGCGGGCGATGGCGGCTGGATATCCTCGCTCGCCAGCTCGATCTCGGCCGTGACCAGGCCGGCCAGGGGGCCTTCGAACACATCGACCTCGAAGTCGAAACCGTCCACCGGCACGATGTAGCGCACCTTGTCGATGGCGCCATGCGCGCAGTGCTGGGCCAGCAGCGTCTCGGCATCGGCCAGCGGGATCTGGTATTCGAATTCGGTCCGGCTCATGCCGCGTGCCGGGCCCTTGAGCGTGAGAAATCCGGTGTCTCCGGCGATGCGCACCCGCACCCACATGCCGTTGTCGGCGATGTATCCCTGCGCCATGCGCACGCCGGTCAGGCCTGCCACGATGCCAGGGTCGGCCACCAGGTATTTGCGTTCGATTTCGAGAGCCATGCTGTTGCCCGTGCAGACAAAGGCGGCAGTCTATCGCGCCACCGTCGCCCTGTCGGCAGATGGCCCGCCACAAACAAAAAGCCCCGCAGGGGAGTGCGGGGCTTTCCAGGGGGTGTTTGCCGGCCCGGGGGGCCGGCATCCACAGCGCCTTACAGCGAGTCGATGAAGCTGCGCAGCTTGTCCGAGCGGCTCGGGTGCTTGAGCTTGCGCAGGGCCTTGGCTTCGATCTGGCGGATGCGTTCGCGCGTGACGTCGAACTGCTTGCCCACTTCTTCCAGCGTGTGGTCGGTGGACATTTCGATGCCGAAGCGCATGCGCAGCACCTTGGCTTCGCGCGGGGTGAGGCCGTCGAGGATGTCCTTGACCACGTCGCGCAGGCCGGCCTGCATGGCGGCGTCCACGGGAGCGGTGTTGTTGGTGTCCTCGATGAAGTCGCCCAGGTGCGAATCGTCGTCGTCGCCGATCGGCGTTTCCATGGAGATCGGCTCCTTGGCGATCTTCATGATCTTGCGGATCTTGTCCTCGGGGATCTCCATCTTGGCCGCCAGGATGGACGCATCGGGCTCGAAGCCGAACTCCTGCAGATGCTGGCGCGAGATGCGGTTCATCTTGTTGATGGTCTCGATCATGTGCACCGGGATACGGATGGTGCGCGCCTGGTCGGCGATCGAGCGCGTGATGGCCTGGCGGATCCACCACGTGGCATAGGTCGAGAACTTGTAGCCGCGACGGTATTCGAACTTGTCCACCGCCTTCATCAGGCCGATGTTGCCTTCCTGGATCAGATCCAGGAACTGCAGGCCGCGGTTCGTGTACTTCTTGGCGATGGAGATCACCAGGCGCAGGTTGGCCTCGATCATCTCCTTCTTGGCGTCACGGCTGGCGCGCTCGCCATCGTTCATGCGCTTGTTGATGCGCTTGAGCTCGTCCAGCGGCACGACCACGCGCGATTGCAGGTCGATCAGGTTCTGCTGCAGCTCCTGCACGGGCGGGATGTTGCGCTCGAGCACGTTGCTCCAGGGCTTGCCGGCCGCGACCTGCTGCACCACCCACTGCAGGTTCAGCAGGTTGGGCGGGAACTGGGCGATGAAGGTCTCCTGCGGCATGCCGCACTTGTCCACGATGATCTTGCGCAGCTCGCGTTCCTTCTTGCGCACGTCATCCACCTGGGCGCGCACGAGGTCGCACAGCTTCTCGATGGTCTTGGCCGTGAAGCGGATGGTCATCAGCTCTTCGGTCAGGGCCTTCTGCACCTTCATGTACACGGGCGTGCCGTAGCCGTCCTTGTCGTACACCTTGTGCATCTTGTCGAAGTTCTCGCGCATGGCGTCGAAGCGGCGCAGCGCCTCGTTCTTGAGTTCTTCGAGCTTCTTGGTCAGCGCCTTGGAGCCGCCCTTGCCGTCGTCGTCGTCCTCTTCGTCGTATTCGTCGAAGTCTTCTTCGGCCACGTAGTCGTCGTTCTCATTGGCGTTGACGAAGCCGTCGACGATGGTGGAGATGACAACCTTGCCTTCGCGGATTTCCTCGGACATGGCCAGGATCTCGGCGATGGTGGCAGGCGAGGCCGAGATGGCCTCCATCATGTCCATCAGGCCGCCTTCGATGCGCTTGGCGATTTCGATTTCGCCTTCGCGCGTCAGCAGCTCGACCGTGCCCATTTCGCGCATGTACATGCGCACGGGGTCGGTGGTGCGGCCGAACTCGGAGTCCACCGTGGACAGGGCGGCTTCGGCCTCTTCCTCGGCTTCCTCTTCGGTGGTGGCGGACTGGCCCGTGTTGTTCAGCAGCAGGGTTTCCGCATCGGGAGTCTGCTCGTAGACGGCCACGCCCATGTCGTTGAGCATGGAGATCACGACTTCCAGCGTCTCGGCATCGACCAGCTTGTCGGGCAGGTGGTCGTTGATTTCGCTGTGCGTCAGGTAGCCGCGCGTCTTGCCCAGCTTGATCAGCGCCTTCAGGCGCTGGCGGCGGGTGGACATTTCCTCTTCGGTCAGGACGGTTTCGTCCAGGCCGAATTCCTTCATCAAGGCGCGTTCCTTGGCCTTGCTGATCTTCATGCGCAGGGGCTTGACCTTTTCGGCCGGGGCCGAAGTGGTCTCGACCTCGACTTCCACTTCGGTCTCGACCTCGGACTCGCCTTCACCTTCGCCGTCGATGTCGCCATCGATGTCGGACAGGTCGGCATCATCGATGTCGTCGCCGCCTTCCTTGGCCTTGGGCTTGCGGCCGCGCTTGGCGGGGGTCTTGGCAGCGGCGGTGGAGCTTGCGGCTGCCTTGGCCGGCGCCTTCTTGGCGGCGGCAGGCTTCTTTTCGGTCTGGGCGGGGGCGTCGTCGCCTTCGGCTGCCTTCTTGCGGCCGCGCTTGGGGGTCGCGGCGGCGAGCAGCTCGTCGGCCATGGCTTTGAGTTCGGCTTGGGACTTGGTTACCACGTCGGTATCTTTCTTTGCTTTGGCCGCAGATGCGGCGCTCTTCGGTCCTGCAGCGGCTTTGCCGGCACCGGCCTTGGCCGGGGCTGAAGAGGTTGTCGAAGTCTTGGGCTTCGCTGGAGCTTCGGGGGCCTGCTTGGACTTCACGGACTTTGAAACGGGCATGAGCACCTCACGGTCAGGAGCGAACACACACAAAGGGAAACTCAAACAAGCGCCGCCTAGGCGCACGCGCGGACGGACTAGGTCCGCCAGGGAAGCGAAAAACGTTCCAGGCAAGATGTCTGGGCGAACATTTGGTGTGCAGTCCTTGCGGGAAATTGGGCCGTGCAGTTGCTGCAATCACGTGAGTTCTTCACGGGGCCCGGTCCGGAGGTGCTGCTGTCGCTCTTGCCGATAGCCCCTAATTATATCTGCTTACCTCGATTTCAAGAGGAAGTACGCATCTGGTTTTCCAGGACCTGCTGTCGGGCAAAGAGATCGCGATAGCGCTGGGCGGCGCTGGGGTCCCGTGCCATGTCGCGCACGGCTTCGTCGATCTGGGCCTTGATGTGGTCGATGACGATGCGGTTGAGCACGCCGCGCAGCTCGCGGCGCAGCTCGGACAGCTCGCCTTCGGGATGGGCGTGGGGGCCGCTCATCAGCTTGTCGGCCAGCACTTCATGGGGCAGGCCGCGCAGCTGCTCGCGCAGCACGGCGAAGGGCCGGGGGCCGGATTCCTGGAACTGTGCTTCCATCCAGCGGAACAGCGCGCCGTGCCCTGCGGCGCAGCGCGCCAGCGCCTCGAAGTCCTCGTGGGTGAGTTCTTCCATGAACTCCATGTGCGCCATGAGCAGGCGCGCCGCCTGGTCCGTGCGCGTGGCGGGGGCTACGCGCGGCCCCATGGGCGGCGGGTTGAAGTCGCTGCGGCCATTCTTGTCCCAGGGCTTGCGCGGCCAGGGCTTTTTGCCGCCGCGCCCGGGCTCGCCGCCACGCCAGCCGCCTGTGCCGCCGCCCTGGCTGCCCCCCTCGGGCCAGCCCGATGGGGCGTTGTATTCGGCCGGCTGGCCCCAGTCGGCCGCGGCCGGTGCATGGCTGGCCTGGCCCGGATGGTGGGCGCCACCGGCCATGGAGCCCCGTGCCGGGCCGCTGCGGGCGGCTTCCTGCGACCACAGGTCCGAGAGATCGCGCGCATCCAGCTGCACGAGTTCGGCGATCTCGCCCAGCAGCTGGCGCTTGAGGGCGCCGTCAGGCAGTGCCGTCCACAGCGGGCGGGCATTGCTGGCCATGTGGGCACGGCCTTCGGCCTGGCCCAGGTCGCAGCCCTCGCTGGCGGCTTCGATGAGAAAGCGGCTCAACGGCAGCGCGTCGCCCACGTAGCGGGCAAAGGCTTCGCTGCCGTATTCGCGGATGAAGCTGTCCGGGTCGTGCTCGGCGGGCAGGAAGAGGAATTTGACGCTGCGCGTGTCGCTGGCATAGGGCAGGGCGGCATCAAGCGCCTTGCGCGCGGCGCGCCGGCCCGCCGCGTCGCCGTCGAAGCTGAAGACGACGGCCTCGGTAAATCGAAACAGTTTGTGAATATGGTCGGGCGTGCAGGCCGTGCCCAGCGTGGCGACGGCGTTGGCAAAGCCCAGCTGGGCCAGGGCCACCACGTCCATATAGCCTTCGGTGACCAGCGCATAGCCCATGTCGCGCAGGGCGGTGCGGGCCTCGAACAGGCCGTAGAGCTCGCGCCCCTTGTGAAAGACCGGGGTTTCGGGCGAATTCAGGTATTTGGGCTTCTCGTCGCCGAAGACGCGGCCGCCGAAGCCGATGCACTCGCCCTTGACGTTGCGGATGGGAAACATCAGCCGGTCGCGGAAGCGGTCGTAGCGCTTGTCGTCGCCCTCGCCAACGATGACCAGGCCCGATTCTTCGAGCTGCGGATCGTCGTACTGCGGAAACACGCTGGCCAGCGACCGCCAGCCCGCAGGCGCGTAGCCCAGGCCGAAGCGCTTGGCGGTCTCGCCCGAGACGCCGCGGCGCTTGAGGTAGTCGATGGCCTGGGGCGATGCCTTGAGGTGCTTGCGGTAGGCGTCGCCTGCCTTCTCCAGCACGTCGGTGAGGGTGGCCTGTTTCTGCTTTTGCGCGGCCTGGCGCTCGCGCTCGGCGGGGCTGATGTCGTCCTGCGGCACCTGCAGGCCGACCTGGCCGGCAAGATCCTGCACGGCTTCGACGAAGCCCATGCCGGCATGGTCCATCAGAAAGCCGATGGCGTTGCCATTCTTGCCGCAGCCAAAGCAGTGATAGAACTGCTTGCTGGGACTGACGGTGAAGGAGGGCGACTTCTCGCTGTGGAACGGGCACAGGCCCATGAAGTTGGCGCCGCCCTTCCTGAGCTGCACGTAGCGTCCCACGATATCGACCACGTCGACGCGCGAGAGCAATTCCTGGATGAACGATTGGGGAATGGACACCTGCGTATTGTGCCTTCGCGGGGCCATCCGGCCGTGCCCCGGGGGCACTGGCCGGCGGTGCCCGGCGCTCAGCCCAGGCGCTGGAAGGTCAGCGTGAAGGCCACGCCATCGCGCGTGTTGTGCGCCTTGATCGTGCCGCCCATCTTGGCCATGTAGGTCCTGGCCACGAACAGGCCCTGGCCCCGGTGCTCGGCGCCGCCGGCGGCCGCCGGCTCCTGGGGGGCGGACACGCCCAGCTCGAAGATGCGCTCCAGCAGGTCCTCCGCAATGGTGGCGCCCTGGTTGTGCAGCGTGGCGCTGGCGGCGGACTCCGAGGCCGACAGCGACAGCGTGATGGCCGTGCCCGCGGGCCGGTAGCTGTCGGCATTGCGCAGGATGTGGGTGACCACGTCTTCCAGCGCAAACTCGTCGGCGCGCACGATCACGGCGCCCGTGACGTCCCTGTTCCCGCCCCCGCTCCCGCCTTCGTAGACCACGTTGGCAATGCCCGCGAAGTGCGCGTTGGCGGCCACGTGGGACAGGAAGGCGTTCAGGTCCAGCCGGCCTTCGGGCACGTTGGCGGCCTGCAGCGCCTCGGCCGGCGATGCCGTGCCGTAGAGCACATGCACGGCCTGCTGCATGCGCTGCACGTAGCGGTGGCCGGGGTCGTCGGGCCCGTAAAGCACCATCAGCGATTGCAGGGGCGACATGATCTCGTGGCCCACGGCATGCCACATGTCGCGTTCCTGCTGGGCGCGCAGCTGTTCGCGCTGCAGGTCGTCCTTCACGCGCTGCAGCAGGTCGGCCAGGCCACCGGCCAGAATGCCCAGTTCGTCGGAACCACGAAGGTCCGATACTTCGAGGTCGCCCAGGCGCGGGCCGACATGGCCATCCTGCACGTTGTAGGACACGGCGGCGGCGCGCCGGGTGAGGGCTGTCACGCGGCGAATCAGCCCCAGCTCGACGATCAGCCAGGCCAGCGCAATGGCCGCCAGCATGGCGCCCAGGTACCAGGACAGGCGCGTGGCCACGGCGGCCAGGCCCTGTTCCACATCGCGCGGGTGGCCGGTGAAGCTGACGGTGTAGTTGCCCGTGGGCGTGTCCAGAATGTCCTGGCCCGTGGGCACGGCCGGGGTCATGGTGGCGGCGGAGACACCGGCTGCATCCAGCGGCAGCCAGCTGATCAGGCGCAGCAGCCAGGGCGCCGAGGGCGCGGCCTGCACATCCACGCCCTTGAGGGTGATGGCGCTGGCCTCGTCGGCACCCACCTTGCGGATCTGCACGCGCTCGCCCGGAAGCAGGCTGCGCGAGATGTCGTTGAGCGAGGCCGCAAGCTGCGCTCCCGGCGCATTGCTGTCGAACACCGGCGGCTCCGTGTCCCCGGGGGCCAGCATTTCCACGCGCACACGCATGCTGCCCAGGTCTTCTGGCGGCCAGACGGGGCGCACGTCCCTGCGGAACAGGGCTTCGCGGAACAGCTCGACCGGCAGGCGGATGGAGTAGTGCGTGCGGCGCAGGCAGTCGGCTGCAGGGGGTGTCTTGTCATTGCCCGCATTGCCCTGCACGCCAGGCGGCAGGTCGCGGCAATGGCCGTTCTGCCAGAGCCAGCCACGGAAATCGCGCACGGGCCGCGCGCGGGCCTCAAGCTGGGGCGTGCCGTTGTCCACAAAGCCGGTGAGCCGGCCGTGCTCGCCGTTGCCGGACTTGTTGCCCTGCTGCGGCATGGCCTCATAGGGCGCGATCCAGCGGTAGGTGCTGCCGCGCATGTCCAGCGTGATGCGGGCGCGGTGTGCCTGGGCGGGCTCGCGCGAGCCGCGCTCGCGCGGTGTCAGCTCGCCTGCGAAGAAGCTGCCCACCAGATAGATGAATCCGCCTGCGTAGGGATTGTTGCCAATGGCTGCGCACAGCGAGGCGCCATCGGGGTACTGGACCGAGCAGCCGGCCATCTCCACGGCCTGCTGGGACTTTTGCGGATCGTCGAAGTCGATGGCCGCGTAGGGCAGCAGCAGCGGCGCCAGCGGCGTCACGCCCTGGCCCAGGTGGCCGGCGTTGAGCAGGGCCAGCCGGCCCGAAGGATGGCGCAGCCGCGCCATGACCTCGGCCTGGCTGCGCACAAAGCCGTGCTGGTAGGCCTGCCAGGCGCGTTCCTTCTCGTCCTTGAGAACCACCACGCTCAAGGACACCGTGGCCACGGCCAGCAGCACGAACACGCCGCGCAGCAGAATGCGCTGGCGGAATGCGGCCAGGCCCAGGCGCGGCACTTCCAGCCGGGGCAGCTCCAGCCTGGGGTTGAGCAGGCGCTTCATGTGCGGACGGCGGCGCCGGTTTGGCCCACCCAGCGAAAGCCGCGCATGGGCACGTTCTCTATGCCTTCGAAGCCCGGGTCCACCTCGCGCAGGGCCTCGCGGATGGTGCTCACGTGCTTGCGCACGTTGTCGCGGTTGCGGCCGCTTTTGACCACCTCGAACAGCTCGTCGTAGGACACCACTTCGCCGCTGCGCTGGTGCAGCGTGGCCAGGATGCGCTGGGCAGTCAGCGGCAGGTTGATGCGCTCGCCGCGCCAGGTGGGCGTGCGCTGCCACAGCGGGTCCAGCACCAGGGCGTCGCCTGCGGGCGCTGCGGCTGCCTGCGCGGCCACGGGCGCCGCGCGCTGCGTGGTGCGCAGGATGTCCAGGAAGGTCTCGATGAAGTCCGCCTCCTCGAACGTGGTCTTTTGCAGGTAGTCCCAGGCGTCCAGCGCTTTCATGATGCTGCGGTAGATGGCGGCCGGCATGGCCGACACCACCAGCACCGGCGTGCCCTGGCCCAGCTTGTTGATGGCGTTGATCAGGGCCACGCCCGCATGGCGCTCGCGGCCCAGCTCGATGTCCAGCACCACGGCGTCGTAGTGTTCGCGGGCCAGGGCGGCCTCGGCCTCGTCGCGCGTGAACCACTGGTCGATCACGATGCCGCTGCGCGCACTGCGTATCCATCCCGCCAACTGGTTGCTGGTGGGCAGGTCGTCTTCGATCACGGCGATACGGGTCATGGGGCTGTGCAGTGGTGGGGTCGGGGGAGGCCGCCGTGGCGGTGTTCGCGGGATTATCTCGGCCCTGCGCCGGCCCGGGTGTGAGTTTTTCTTCCGGGGCCGGAGCGTTTGCGCTGGCGCCGTGAACGCATTGGGCCGCGCGCCGCGTTGTTGCTTCCGGGGTGGATCCGAACAATCGGTCCTCAATGAGCCACCCCTGTTTCCGGTGCCTCAGAAACAGCCAACAACAGCCAACAACAGCCATCACAGCCGAGAGAGAGAACACCATGAAAGCCACCTGGAACCGCATCATGCAGGCCCTGACGGGCCGCAAGTCCGCCCGCCTGGACGGAGCCGGCCCTGCCGATTCCTCCGAGCCTGCAGCCGACGCCGGCACGCTGCCGGGCAACGCGCCCCGCCGCCAGCCCGTGGACTGGGCAGTCCTGCTGCCCACGGCACGTACCGTGCGCTGGCTGGCCATCGGTGCCGTGGTGGTGGCGGCAGGTCTGGTGGTGGTGCGCAACCCGCCCGTGCAGCACCTGGAGCAGGGCACGCTGGGCGTGCGCCTGAACCAGTTCACGGGCTCGGTCAGCTTGTGGCGCGATGGCAGCGTGTGGGTGGTGCCGGGCCTGCACACGGTGCGCGTGTTCTCCCTGCGCGACCAGAGCTACCGTCCGGAGGCCATGCGCCAAGCCAATGGCAGCGCACCCCTGCAGTCGGTCGAGGGCCTGTCCCTGGGTCTGGACCTGAACGTGCGCTATGCGCTTGATCCCGCATCGCCCGCCGTCAAGGCCGGCAACCTGCCTCTGGACATAGGCGGCGACATCGTGGAGCCCGCCGTGCAGGGCCTGGTCTACAAGGTGTTTGCGCGCTACACCGTGCGCGAAATCTTCTCGACCAAGCGCGCCGAGATCGCCCAGATCATGGAGACCGAACTGCGCACGCGCCTGGCGGCCGACGGCGTCACGCTGCGCAGCATCCAGATCGGCAAGGTGGACCTGCCTGCCGAGTACCGCCGCGGCATGGACAGCCTGCTGGCCGAGGAGCTGGCCTCCGAGAAGATGCGCTACACGCTGGAGCTCAAGGACAAGCGCGTCAAGGAAACCGAGCTGGACGCCAATGCCGACAAGGTGCGCCGCGAAGTGGCCGCCGAAGCCGCCGCACGCGAGCAGGTGATTGCGGCGCGTGCCCAGGAAGAGGCCATGAAGCATGTGCTGCCCTTCAAGCAGCGCCAGATCGAGCAGCGCCAGCTGGAGGCCGAGGCCGAGCGCGTGGCCCGCGTGAAAGCCGCCGAGGGCAGCGCCCAGGCCCGCCGCATAGAGGCCAATGGCGAAGCCGATGCGCGCCAGAAGCTGGCCGAGGCCGAGGCCTTCCGCATGGACCGCCTGGGCAAGGTGAACGCCGAGCAGATGGCGCGCGAAGGCACCCTGGTCACGCGCTACCCGCTGCTCATCCAGAAGACGCTGGCCGACAAGCTCTCGGACAAGATCCAGGTCATCATCGCGCCCCCGCCGGCCAATGGCGACTTCATCGGCGCGGCCCTGCTGGGCGGCAGCCGCAATGCACAGGCCGGCGCAGCCTCCGTGGCGGCCGAAGATGCCAACGCAGCCGTTCAGGAGCAATAAGCCATGCTGACCGTATCGACCTTGGCCGCCGCAGCGCTGGCCACCGGCATGGGCAGCGCCATCGTGGTGCAGGACCAGGCCAGCCTGCGCGCCGCGCCGCGCGATGGCGCCCAGCAGCAGGCCAGCCTGTGGCAAGGCGAGGTGCTGGAGATCAGGGGCGAACGCCTGGACTACCTCCAGGTCTGGGACCACAAGCGCGAGCGCGGCGGCTTCATCCGCGCAGGCGATGTGCGCCGCGTGGCAATAACCGAGGCCGATGCCCCTGCCTTGCTGGCCGTGCTGCGCTTCGTGCAGGACACGCCCGGTGCCGAGGCGCTGGGCATTGGCCTGGCGGCCGCCTACCTGCAGGCCGCGCCCGCCAGGACCCTGGCTGGCGCCGAAGGCGCGCAGGCCTTCGACGCACTGGGCGGCTTTGCCGACCGGCTGGCGCGGCGCGCCTCCGCCGCGGCGCCCGGCAAGGCCTCGGGCGTCACGCTGTCGGCCCACCTGGATGTGGCCAACGGCTACGGCCTGCGCTTTGCGACCTATGAGGTCGAAGGCCGCATGCAGGTCTGCTATGAAGGCGAATTCTTCCGCCGCGTGCTGGCCATGCCCGCCGCCGACGCGCCGCAGCGCGCCCGCGCCGCCCTGGCGCTGACACGGCCCGAATGCGTGGACCCCGATCTGCCGGCCCATGAGCGCGCCCGCATGCATGCCTGGCAGGCCGATGTGCTGGAGCGCGTGGACGTGACCGGCCTGCCGCCCTACCTGCGCGGCCGCGTGCAGATGCGCCGCGCCAGCGTGTGGGCGGCGCTGGCCTTTCAGCAGGCGCGCAAGAGCATGGCCGACCCTGCCGTGGCGGCATCGGCCGCCCGGGCGCTGGCCGAGTTCACGGGCGTCGGCAAGTCCGAACTGCCCGATGAAGACCAGAGCGCCTACAACGACGCGGCCATGCGGGTGAGCGCCGTGCGCTGGGCGCTGTCGCCTGTTGCTGCTGCGGCTCCTGCTGCCGGAGCCCGCCCGACGCTGCTGACCGAGCCCGGTGCTCCCGGCGAAACCTGCGTGCTGCTGGTGGACGCCCAGCACGGCGCCAAGGCGCCTTTGCTGCGCCGCTGCACCTATGGCGTGGTGTGGGCTGCATCGGCCAGCACCAACCGCGAGGGCACGGCCGTGGCCCTGGCCGTGCAGCCGCTGGAAGGCTGGCGCGAACTGTGGGTGCTGCGCAAGACCGAAGGCGGCTGGCTGGCCGACGTGCTGCCCCCGGCCGCCACCGCCCCGGAGACCGGCGTGGCCGAATGGGCAGGCTGGGTGCCTGGCGGCCAGCTGATGCTGGTGGCGCGTGAGGCCCGTGGCCAGGGCCGCTACCGCAAGAGCTTCGAAGTGGTGCGGCTGGACGGCCTGGCCACCGAGCGCGTGACCGGCGATGTGTCCGCCCTGCCGCTGTTCCAGCGCTGGCAGGACCCGGCCTGGAAGCGCCAGTCCCTGAGCCTGCGCTGAAGCAAAAAAAAGCCTGCACCGGTGGGGTGCAGGCTCGTCTCCAACGATGCCTGGAGCGTTGCCAGGCGACTCCTCTAGGAACTCCTTGTTCGCCTTCCAGCGGTGCTGGCCGGCGAATCCAAGCGGCGATTCTACGAGTGAAGCCGGGGCCGTGCGGCCGAGTCATCTGATAAATGATGTCTTATAGAGGACTGTGGTTGTGCAGTCGCCTGGGGGACAGTCACAGGCGCGCCTGCAGGCAGGTCAAGTGATTGTTCTGCATAAGTATTTTCAATTTCCATGAAATTCTGAAAGTTGTGATGCCCTGCAAAGACCATGCATGCTGCTTTGGTTATCAGGGCCTGTGCGGTGGCGAGCCGGGTGGATGCGCATCAAGCTTGTGTAAGCCTGTCTTGCTATATCTTCAGGTTTCGCCAGCCTGCGGCGGCAGGCGGGCATCTCACCAGAAAACCCAGCGAACCGGAGACCACGATGACCCACATTTACGACCAGCATCTGGAGCGCAACAGCGCCAACCATGCGCCGCTCAGCCCCTTGGGCTTCATCGCCCGCACGGCCGAGGTCTATCCCGAGCGGCTGGCCGTGGTCCACGGCACGCTGCGCCGCAACTGGGGCGAGACCTATGCGCGCTGCCGCCAGCTGGCCAGCAGCCTGCACAAGGCGGGCGTGGGCAAGAACGACACCGTGGCCGTGATGCTGCCCAATACGCCGCCCATGGTGGAGGCGCATTTCGGCGTGCCCATGGCGGGGGCCGTGCTCAATGCGCTGAACACGCGGCTGGATGCGGAAACCATTGCCTTCATGCTGGACCACGGCGAGGCCAAGGTGCTGATCGTGGACCCGGAGTTCACGGGCGTGGTGGCCAAGGCGCTGAAGCTGCGCCAGCGCAGCGCGCCGCTGCTGGTGATCCAGGTCGAGGACGCGCTGTACGGCCCGGCCGCCGAGCAGGTGGGCAGCCTGGACTACGACGATTTCGTGGCCGGCGGCGATGCCGGTTTCGACTGGCAGCTGCCCGCCGACGAGTGGGACGCCATTGCGCTGAACTACACCAGCGGCACCACGGGCAATCCCAAGGGCGTGGTCTACCACCACCGGGGTGCGGCCATCAATGCCATCAGCAATGTGCTGGAGTGGGACATGCCCAAGCACGCCGTCTACCTGTGGACCCTGCCCATGTTCCATTGCAACGGCTGGTGCTTTCCGTGGACGGTGGCGGCACGCGCCGGCGTCAACGTCTGCCTGCGCCGGGTGGAGGCGCAGGCCATCTTCGATGCCATCCGCAACCACGGCGTCACGCATTACTGCGGCGCGCCCATCGTGCACGGCCTGCTGGTCAATGCGCCGGCCGCCATGAAGGAGGGAGTGCCCGCCGGGGTCAAGGCCATGGTGGCGGGCGCCGCACCACCGGCGTCGATGATCGAGGGCATGGAACAGCTGGGCTTCGACATCACCCATGTCTACGGCCTGACCGAGGTCTACGGCCCGGCCACGGTCTGCGCCAAGCACGCAGCCTGGGATGCGCTGGACATCGGCGAACGCGCGCGCCTCAATTCCCGCCAGGGCGTGCGCTACCACCTGCAGCGCTCGGCCAGCGTGCTCGATCCGGAGACCATGGAGCCCGTGCCCCATGACGGCCAGACCATGGGCGAGATCATGTTCCAGGGCAACATCGCCATGAAGGGCTACCTGAAGAACCCGCAGGCCACGGACGAGGCCTTCCGCGGCGGCTGGTTCCACACGGGCGACCTGGCCGTGCAGCATCCGGACGGCTATATACAGATCAAGGACCGCAGCAAGGACATCATCATCTCGGGCGGGGAGAACATCTCGTCCATCGAGGTCGAGGACGTGCTCTACCGCCACCCGGCCGTGCTGGCCGCCGCCGTGGTGGCCAAGCCCGATCCCAAGTGGGGCGAGACGCCCTGCGCCTTCATCGAGCTGAAGGCCGGCGCGCAGACCACGGCCGAAGACATCGTGGCCCACTGCAAGAAGCACCTGGCCGGCTACAAGGTGCCGCGCGCCGTGGTCTTTGGCGAGCTGCCCAAGACCAGCACGGGCAAGATCCAGAAGTTCGAGCTGCGCCGGCAGGCCGGATCGGTCCAGGCCATCACGGGCTGAGGGCCGGGCCGCAGCGCGGGCAGCGGCTCAGTGTCCGGCCGTCTTGGAAAACAGCTGGATGACCAGCACGCCCGCCACGATCAGGCCCATGCCCGCCAGCGCGGGCAGGTCCAGCGTCTGGCCCTGCCAGAGCCATCCGACCAGGGAGATCAGCACGATGCCCGCGCCGGACCAGATCGCATAGGCCACGCCCGTGGGCACGGTGCGCAGCGTCAGCGACAGGAAGTAGAAGGCCAGCGCGTAGCCCAGGACCGTGACCACGCTGGGCCACAGCCGCGTGAAGCCTTCGGACTGCTTGAGGCAGGAGGTGGCCGCCACCTCGGCGACGATGGCCAGGCCCAGGTACAGGTAGTTGGACGCCATGCTCAGATGGCCGCGTAGCTGCCCGTGCCCTCGGGCCAGCGTGTGAGCACGTCGAAGCCCGTGTCGGTCACCACCACCATGTGCTCCCACTGGGCGGACAGCGACTTGTCGTTGGTGATCACCGTCCAGCCGTCGGCCAGTTCGCGCGTGGCCGCCTTGCCGGCGTTGAGCATGGGCTCGATGGTGAAGATCATGCCGGCCTCCAGCACCATGCCCTGGCCGGGCTGGCCGTAATGCAGCACCTGGGGGTCGTCGTGGTAGACCTTGCCGATGCCGTGGCCGCAGTACTCGCGCACCACGCTGAAGCGCTCGCGCTGGGCCACGGTCTGGATGGCATGGCCGATGTCGCCCAGCGTGGCGCCGGGGCGCACGGCGCGGATGCCGGCCAGCAGGGCCTCGTAGGTGGTCTCCACCAGGCGGCGCGCCTGGTTGGAGGGCTGGCCCACGTAGTACATGCGGCTGGTGTCGCCGATCCAGCCCTCGGGCGTGGTCACGGCCACATCGACATTGAGGATGTCGCCCTCGCGCAGGATCTGCCGGGCGTCGGGGATGCCGTGGCAGACCACGTGGTTGGGCGAGGTGCAGACCGTCTTCGGAAAGCCGTGGTAGCCCACATTGGTGGGCACGCAGCGCAGTTCATCGACGATGAAGTCATGGCAGAGCTTGTCCAGGTGCTCGGTGCTGACGCCCGGCTGCACGTGGGGCACCAGCATCTGCAGGACGCGGGCGGCCAGGCCACCGGCCTTGCGTGATTGCCCGATATCGAGGGCATCGTGCAGCGGGACGCTGCGCAGCTTGGCGCCCCTCATTGCAGGCCTCCCGACAGGCGCACGGGGCGCGGGCGGCGTGCTGCCGTATCGGCGGGAGCCGGTGCCGCCTCGGGCTCGCCCAGCTTCAGCGTGGCCGCGGCCTCCTGCAGCAGCAGGGCGCAGATGCCTGCGTAGTCGAGATGGGGATGGTGTTCGGCCAGCTGGCCGACACGCAGCCAATGCTCGGCCTGGGCGTTGATGGATCGACCCAGGGCCGCGCTGGACAGGCGGATCTGGTCGTGCAATTGGTCGGATATTTTGACGATTCCCATGGGGTGGCGATCATACGGGGAATATACGTTTCGTATATTGACAATCGCAAATCGCGGGCCCGGCGGCGGGGCATTCGTGCAGGCCTGCAGATGCAGACCGCCATGTCGTCGTCTATGCTGCGTGACGGACGGGGTGGATGCTCTTGTGTTGATAGCGCAATGATCACGTCCGGCTGGCCATCCGGCAGAGACAATGTTTTTCCTGCAGCGCGGTCCTGTACAAGACTGGGCCTTGCGCGATCGGCGGTCTTCTATCAGATATCTGTTGCAGATCTGGGGCTTACCCCTAGCAAGTCGCCTGCTACCCAAACTGACAAGAATCAAGACTGTCTGGAAGCGAATGTCCTGCAAGCCGGCGCATGGTGCGGCCGGCCGGGCCTTCCGGCAGGGAGCAGCAATGGGCAAGGAACAAGAAGCGGGTTCGGCAACGGGATCGGGCGGGGCGCGCATCGTCGTCGTGGGCGGTGGCGTGGCGGGGCTGGAGATTGCCACGGCGCTGGGCAAGGGGCGCACGGACGCCATCGGCTCCGTGACCCTGGTGGACAGCGATTCGGCCCATGTCTGGAAGCCCATGCTGCACACCATTGCAGCCGGCACGCGCGACCTGGCCCAGCAGCAGACCACCTACCTGGCCCAGGCCAGCGACGCCAGCTTTGCCTATCAGCCCGGCGAAATGTGCGGCCTGGACCGCGAGGCGCGCGAGGTGCTGCTGGCCCCCATCGAGGCGCCCGATGGCCGCGAGATCGTGCCGGGCCGGCGCATTGCCTACGACCGGCTGGTGATCGCCGTGGGCAGCGGCGCCAATGATTTCGGCACGCCGGGCGTGGACGAGCACTGCTTCATGATCGACTCGCGCCGCAAGGCCGATGCCTTCAACAGCGAGATCCGCCTGCGCATGGTGCGCTGCATGACCAGCGGCGAGCAGCTGCGCGTGGCCATCGTGGGCGGCGGCGCCACGGGCGTGGAGCTGGCGGCCGAGCTGGTGCAGCTGGCCGAGAGCGCCCGCGCCTACGGCGCGCTGGGCGAGGCCGCGCGCTTCGGCATCGTGCTCATCGAGGCCGGGCCGCGCCTGCTGCCCGGCTTTCCTGAAGAGATTTCCGAAGCCACGCGCCTGCGGCTGCAGGCCCTGGGCGTTTCGGTGATCGTCAACGGCCGCGTGCAGTCGGCCAGCGAAGAGGGGTTCGTGCTGGCCAGCGGCGAGTTCGTCCCCGCAGGCCTGCGCGTCTGGGCAGCGGGCGTGAAGGCCCCGGCCTTCCTGGCGCAGCTGGGACTGGAGACCACGCAAGGCAACCAGCTCAAGGTCAACGGCCAGCTGCAGACCAGCGACCCCCATGTCTACGCCGTGGGGGATTGCGCCAGCTTCACCCTGCCCGGCGCCAGCGTGCCGCTGCCGCCCACCGCCCAGGTGGCGCACCAGCAGGCCCGCTATCTGGTGGAGACGCTGCCGCGCCTGCTGAAGGAGCCGGGTTTCCGCCCCGAAGGCTTTGCCTACCGCGACTTTGGCGCCCTGGTGTCATTGGCCCATTACGACGCCTATGGATCGCTGGGCAAATTCGGCCTGTTCAACGGCGGCGTGATCCGCGGGCGCATGGCCATGCTGAGCCACATCATGCTGTACCGCTCGCACCAGGCCCGCATCTACGGCTTTTGGCGCGGCGGGCTGCTGTGGCTGATCGATTTGATGAATTCGCGCCTGCGCCCGTCGATCCGGCTGGACTGAGCGGCCAGGCCCGGCATCAAAGCAGCCCCTCGATGGGCAGCCAGCCCAGCACGTGCAGCATCAGGCGCTTGAATGCACTGCTGCCGGGCTCGGTGGTGGTGGTGAGTGGCTCAGGCGGCGTGCCGCTTTCCGTGGTCC
Source organism: Delftia sp. SD018 (assembly GCF_017355445.1). Taxonomy (NCBI): domain Bacteria; kingdom Pseudomonadati; phylum Pseudomonadota; class Betaproteobacteria; order Burkholderiales; family Comamonadaceae; genus Delftia; species Delftia sp. SD018. The sequence continues at coordinate 4,741 of NZ_JADDRN010000004.1, read as the reverse complement.
AGCTCAGGCGGCCCTGTACATCGATCTGCACGTGGTAGGCGGCGGACGGCAGGCTCTGGTCGAGCATGCGGCTCATCTGCGAAGCCATCTCGGGGCTGTCGATCAGCAGGCCCATCTCGGTGTTGAGGTGGGCCGAGCGCGGGTCGAAGTTGAACGAGCCCACGAAGATGCGCTCGCCATCGACCGCAAAAGTCTTCGCATGCAGGCTGGAGCCCGAGCTGCCGGGGCGGCTGCCCGAACCCACGCCCGCCTTCCCGCCCGACTTCCCGCCCGAGGACGCGGCGGGCGATGGTAGCCCTTGCCGGGGCACGCCTGCATCGGCGGCGGGCGTGTCCGGCTCGCCGATCTGGCGGCGCAGCTCGTACAGCTGCACGCCTTCCTCGATCAGCGGGCGCCGGTACCGGGCATAGCCGGCGTGGACCACGGCCACGTCGGTCGCCTCCAGGCTGTTGGTGAGCACGCGCACGGCAATGCCCTGGCGGCGCAGGCCGGCCAGGGCGCGCACACCGGCCTCGGTGGGCACGAAGTAGGGCGAGACCAGGTCCAGCTGGCGCTGCGGCTGGCCGATGGCGGGTGCCAGCTGCGTGATCAGCAGCCCCTGCCTGGGCACCTGGCCCAGCACCTTGGCCGGGTCGTCGCTGACCAGGGTGGTGTGGGCCCATTGCAGTGGCAGGCGGCCGGCCAGCAGCTCTTGCGTGAACGGGCTTTGCGCCACGGCGCGCACATAGGCCTGGGCCTCGGGGCGCTGCACCTCGGTGGCCAGGGCCTCGCTGGCGCGCGCCACCGCATAGTCGGGCAGCGGCGGCAGCAGGCTGGCCACGGGGTAGGCCGAGGCGCTGGCCCAGTACTGGTCGAACGAGTGCGCGATATCGGCCACCACCGGCCCCATGGCGACCACGTCCAGGTCGGCGAACAGCACGCCGTCGGTGGCCGCGAAGTACTCGTCGCCGATGTTGCGTCCACCCACGATGCTGGCCTGGCTGTCGGCCGTGAAGCTCTTGTTGTGCATGCGCCGCTGCGTGCGCGAGAAATCCGTCATATAGCCCAGCGCCTTGGGCGTGCGCTGCGCAAAGGGGTTGAACAGCCGCACCTCGATCTGCGGATGCCGGTCCAGCGCGCTGAGCTGCGTGTCCAGCCCCGCCGTGCCGCCGTCGTCCAGCAGCAGGCGCACGCGCACGCCCCGGTCGGCGGCCTGGCGCAGTTCGTCGAGCAGCAGGTGGCCCGTGGTGTCGTCACGCCAGATGTAGTACTGCACATCCAGCGTGCGCTGGGCCACGCGGGCCAGCAGGGCACGCGCCGCGTAGGCGTTGCGTGCATCGGAAAGCGCGTGGATGCCGGTAAGCCCCGGATGCTGGTCCAGCAGCGGTGCCAGCGCCTGGCCCAGCAGCGTGGCCTGGGCGGCCTCGGGCGCCAGCGCCGTGGATTCGCTGCGGCCGGCCAGCGGCGGCAGGCTGCAGCCTGCCAGCAGCAGGGCCAGGACGAGCGCCTGGGTGGTGGCAAGGGCGCGGCGCAGCAGGGGCATGGGGCGTTCGGTGTTTGCGGTGGTCAGTGCAGCCAGCGGATGAACAGCTGGATCACCGTGGCATTGACGATGTCGACGAAGAAGGCGCCCACCATCGGCACGATGAGGAAGGCCTTGTGCGAGGGGCCGTACTGGTTGGTGATGGCCTGCATGTTGGCCACGGCCGTGGGCGTGGCACCCATGCCGAAACCGCAGTGGCCGGCGGCCAGCACGGCCGCATCGTAGTTGCTGCCCATGATGCGGAAGGTCACCAGCGCGGCATACAGGCCCATCACCAGGGTCTGGGCCGCCAGGATCACCATCAGCGGCGCCGCCAGCCCCGCCAGCTCCCACAGCTTGAGCGACAGCAGGGCCATGGCCAGGTAGATGGACAGCGAGGCATTGCCGAAGACGTCGATGGCCCGGTCGAATACCTGGAAGTGAAAGACATAGTCCAGCGTATTGCGGATCACGACGCCGCCTGCCAGCGCCCAGACGAAGGTGGGCAGGGAGAACAGGGTGCCGGCGGTGAACTGCGCCATGAACTCGGCAAAGCCCAGGCAGCCTGCGAACAGGGCCAGTGTTTCTATGGCCGCGCTGGTGGTGATCAGGCGCGTCTGCTCGGGGTTCTCGAAGCCGCCGTGGCTTGCACTTTCGCCCAGCGGGGGCTGTTTTTCGGGGGCGGCTGCGGGGTCATGCACGGCAAGCCTGCGGCGCGTGATCAGGGCCTTGGCCAGCGGGCCGCCGATCAGGCCGCCGATCACCAGTCCGAAGGTGGCACAGGCAATGCCCAGCGTGACCGCACCCTGGATACCGTATTCGCGCTCGAAAACCTGGCCCCAGGCGCCTGCCGTGCCATGGCCGCCCGTCAGGGTGACGGAGCCTGCGATCAGCCCGAACAGCGGGTCGAGCCCGAGCATCGTGGCCAGGCTTACGCCCACCAGGTCCTGCAGGCCGATGAAGACGGCGACCACGGCCAGGAACAGCAGCAGCGAACGGCCGCCTTCGCGCAGCTTGGCGAAATTGGCGCTCAGCCCGATGGATGAGAAAAACACCAGCATGAAGGCCATCTGCAGCTCGCTGCTGAAGCTGAAGGTGTATCCCAGGGTCTGGTTGAGCACGAACAGGGCGACGGCGACGACCAGACCGCCGGCCACGGGCTCGGGGATGTTGAATTCGCGCAGCAGGCGCAGGTGCTGCACCAGCCATTTGCCCAGCAAAAGGACGAGGGCGGCGAAGATCAGGGTGTAGTAGGCGCTGAAAGTCAGGTGCATGGCTTCCGTGTTCTGGTGGGCGGGGCAAGGCAGCTCACCATACGATAGGCGGCATGCCGGGTGGCGATGTCAGGATAGCCACTGATTCCGAGGCCTGCTGAAAGTGCCCTTCGGTCGTGCCCTGCGTCAGTGCCCTGTCAGCTGCCTACGGGGCCGGGCCGCCTGTCCTCGACGGTGAAGCGGGCCAGCGTGTAGATGCGGCTGTCGGCGCGCATGGGGTTGGCCACGGCACGCAGCTCGCTGGTCCAGCGTTCGGGCGTGATGTCTGCCAGGCCATAGCCGCGTTCCTCGCAGCGTGCGTACAGCACCTGCGGGTTGTGGGCGACGATGGCATCGACCTTGGCCTGTGTGGTGCCGCTGCGCGAGGTGATCGAGGTGCTGCAGAACTCGCTGGCCACGATGGGGTTGCGCCGTTCGGGCGCGGCCTCGGGATCGGCATGCACGGCACAGACGTAGTTCTGGTGCAGGTCGCCGCCCAGCAGCACGCTGTTGCGCGGCGTGGGCTGGGCGCCCGGCGTGAGGTGGCGCACCAGGCGCTGGCGCGCGGCCGGGTAGCCGTCCCAGCTGTCCGTGGCCTGCGATCCCGAAGGCGGCCGGTGCGCCGACAGCAGGGTGGGCTGGGCCAGGATGCTCCAGCGCGGCCCCTCGCTGCCCTGGTTGCGTGCGTCCTCGGCCAGTTGGCGGTACAGCCACTGCTCCTGGGTCCAACCCAGGAAGCTGCGCGCCGTGTCCGACAGGGCTGCACATTGCGCAGGGCGCACGCTGCCCTTGTCTGCCTCGCCCTCGGTGCGGCAGGCCTGGGCGCTGCGGTACTGGCGGCCGTCCAGCAGATGCAGCCGGGCCAGCCGGCCCCATTGCAGGCTGCGGTACAGCTGCAGGCCGCCGCCGCCATGCGATGCCCCGGCGCCCGTCAGCGCGCTGGCACGCAGCGGCATGTTTTCGTAGAAGGCCTGCCAGGCGGCCATGCGCCGGGCCAGGAAACGCGCGGCATCGCCCTGGCCCTGGTCGCCCGCGTAGTTGTTCTCCACCTCATGGTCGTCCCAGCCCACGGACCAGTTGCACAGGGCGTGCGCGGCCTGCAGCAGCGGGTCGCTCTTGTGCAGGGCGTAGCGGTCGCGGTAGTCCTGCAGGGTCTGCGCGGCGCGCAGGTTGTGCGTGCGGGCCAGGCCCAGCGTCATGGCGGGCGTGGCGTATTCGTAGATGTAGTCGCCCAGGAAGATCACCAGGTCCGGCGCGTCCTGCACCACCTGGCGCCAGGCTGCGTAGTAGCCGTGCTCCCAGCGCTGGCAGGAGGCATAGGCCAGGCGCAGGCGCTGCGGCATGCTGCCGGGGGCGGGCGCCGTGCGGCAGCGGCCCGTGCCGCTGACCGCCTGTCCCAGCATGAAGCGGTAGTGGTACCAGCGGTCGGGCGCCAGTCCTCCCACCTGAACATGCACGCCGTGGCCCCATTCGGGTTGGGCCATGGCCTCGCCGCTGCGCACGATCTGGCGGAACAACGGGTCGTGCGCCAGCTCCCAACGGATCTTGAGCGCAGGCATGGCCGTGGTGTCGGTCTCGCCCAGCTGGGTCAGCGGTGGCGTCAGCCGCGTCCACAGCAGCACGTTGTCGGGTTCGGGGTCGCCGCTGGCCACGCCCAGCGTGAAGGGGTTGTGCGCAGGCCGTTCACCCAGCCGGGCCCAGGCAGGCAACTGGCCCAGCGCCGTGGCCAGGCCCGAGCCGACCAGAAACTGGCGCCGCGGTGCAGGGACGGAGGCGCTGAAGGGCAGGTGCATGGCGGTTCGGGGCAGGTGGCGCAAAAAAGCGGGGAAAGACGGGGCGTGGCCCTGGGTGGATCAAAGGCCGGCGCCTGCATTTCCAACTGGCTGCCATTGTGCGCCTGATGCCGTGGCAATGCAGTGCTTGCCGCGCTCCTTGGCCTGCAGCATGGCGGTGTCGGCGCGGCGCAGCACGTCCATGCCGTTTTCGT
>NZ_JADDRN010000039.1:0-41124 GCF_017355445.1 Delftia sp. SD018 | reverse complement strand
TGCATTCGGCGGCGCACAGCTGGCCACCGCGCAGGTGCAGGACGGCGAACCTGCCGCTGGCCGGGTCGCCGCGCAGCACGGTCTGGTCGCCATGGCCGGGCAGGCCGGCGATCTGCAGCTTGGTGTCGTACTGATCGGACCAGAACCAGGGCGCTTCATGGGCGGGCAGTGCGCGGCCCGTGATGGCGCAGGCTGCGCGCCGGGCCTGTTCGAGCGCGCTGGGCACGCTTTCGAGCCGGTGCAGCCCGGGGTAGCCGGCCAGGGGGCGGCGCGTGGCATCGCCTATGGCGTAGATGCCGGCCATGGCGGTACGGCCTTCGCCGTCCACGGCAATCCCGCCCGCGCAGTCCAGGCCGAGGGACTGCGCCAGCTCCACGCTGGGCGCTGCGCCCACGCCGATGAGCACGGCATCGCACTCCAGGCGGGAGCCATCGGCCATCCTCAGGCCCGTGATGCCGGTGGGGCTGTCGCCCTGGATGGCGGTGACCGAGGCGTTGAAATGCACCTCCACGCCCTGGCCTGCATGCAGGCCGTGCAGATGTGCGGCCATCTGGGGCGAGGCGCTGCGCGACAGCAGCCTGCCTTCGCGCTCGATGACCCGGACCTGCACCCCCAGCTTGCGGGCCGTGGACGCGACTTCGAGACCCACATAGCCGCCGCCGATGATGGCCAGGCAGCGGGCGGTCTGCAGGTGGCCCCGCAGCGCCTGCGCGTCTTCCATGGTGCGCAGGTAGGTCACGCCGGGCCGCTCACCCCCGGGCAGGGCCAGCCAGCGCGGTGCGGCGCCTGTGGCAATGACCAGGTGGTCGTAGTGCAGTGCCGACCCGTCGTTCAGCGCTACCTGCCGCGAGCCCGGCTCTATGGCCATGGCGCGCACGCCCAGGCGCAGGGCAATGGCCTGGTCGGCATAGGCGCTGGCGGGCCGCAGCAGCAGATCGTCCGGGTCCATGGCCTGCTGCAGCCAGGCCTTGGACAGCGGCGGGCGCTGGTAGGGCGGCAGGTCTTCGCCGCCGACCAGGGTGATGGGACCCGGGTGGCCGTACTGGCGCAGCAGGGCGGCCAGGGTGCCGCCGGCATGCCCGGCGCCGATGATGACGGCGTGGCCTTGGGGGTGTTGTGCGGGGGTCATGATGCACCTTTGCACGAGGCCTGGACTGCGGGGCGGGCGCAGATCTCGTTCCAGGCTTGCCGCATGAAGCGTGCGGCCGCCACGTTCTGCGCCAGCAGGTCATAGCGTGCGCCCAGGCCGTAGTCGGGCAGGTTGATGAATTCGGTGGTGAGGTGGCGCAGCGGGCTGTGCGGGTGCGCGTGGTGGTAGGCCAGCACCTTGCGGATGGCCTCTTTGGAGGGCTCCAGCAGATAGGCGTGCCAGGGCGAATGCCATTCGCCGGGGCCGGGCCGCAGCATGGGGTACTGGATGCCCCGGCCCGTGCTGCCGTCCTCGTTGCGGTGCCACAGGTTCAGGGGTTGGTTGGGGCCGGCTGCGCGCAGCTGGGCCCAGCGCACGATGCCCATGTCCAGCCATTGTTCGCACAGCGAGCCGGGCTCGAAGGGGTCCAGCACCAGTTCGCCGCTCTCCACCAGTTCGCGCACGCCCGACAGTTCCTGCTCGGCCGGGTTGCCGATCTTGAAGTTCACATGGCTGTAGTCCAGCGTGAAGTGGAAGGGCACGCCATGCGCCTGCACGCGCCGGGCCACCTCGCGTACGCGCAGGAAATCCTCGGTCCACATGTTGACGTGCAGCTCGAAGCTGGGCTCCACGCCCAGAGACATGGCGTCGTCGTAGACGCGCAGGTAGTGCTCGGTGATCTCGGCATCGTCCAGCACATGGCCGTCGCGGTGGTGCTTGAAGGTCATGATGTTGTGGCAGCGCGCGCCTATGGCCTGGCAGATGCGCAGGTTGTGGGCCAGCAGGGCCTCGTCCTCGCCCAGGCGGTAGAACCAGCTGGCCGTGTGCACGGGCAGGTTGAACTCGGCGATGGCGGCCTCGTACTCGGCCATTTGCGTGCGCAGAGGCAGGCGGTCGAAGCAGTCGAAGGCGCCGGTTTCACTGACCAGGCGGAACTGCTCGCGTATGGGCAGCTCCTGAAGGCCGATGGGCTGGTGGCGCGAGGAGCGCTGCACGCCACGGCCGTTGCAGCCGATCGGCGGGAGGGTCGGGTGGGTATCGTCGTGCATGGCCCGCTCCTCAGCCGCCCGTGGGTGCGCCCTCGATCATGCGGTCCACCATGCGGCGCATGCGCCGGGGGGCCGCATCGATGGCGATCTTGATGGTCTTGCGCGTGGCAAAGCGCTTTTCGTTGCGCTCTATGGCTTCGAGGATGGCCTTGTCCTCGGCGAAGGCGACCCGGAAGTCGGCGGAGAGGGCCGCATTGGTGTCGGCATCGGCCGTGAAGTTCTTGACGTGCAGCCAGTGGTCGATGGAGGTGTTCCGGTCCACGGGCGTCATGAAGTGGCAGGCATAGATCTGCATGCAGTTGTCGCGCCGGCCCTCGGGGGCGCCCGTGCCCGTGGCGGCACTGCCGAAGTCGATGATGGCGATGCTGGGCGCGTGGTAGTGGTAGTAGTGCCAGCGGTCCACGTTGCCGCTGAAATTGCCGTACTTGGCGAACAGCGGAATGGCCGGCGCATCGATGATCCAGCGCCAGGTGACGATGCGGCCGTCCAGCTCCTCGTGGTGCACGGGGATGTCCTCGCTGGCCGCGTTGCCCAGCGTGCTCAGGTGCACGAAGCTCACATGGGCCGGGTCGCAGAGGTTGTCGGCCAGGTTCAGGTAGTTGGCCTGGATGCGCAGCGCATCGCCTTCGACGGCACTCCACGCCGGGTCGTGGTACTGGGGCAGGTCGAACACCGGCACGCTGTCGGCGCGCGAGGGATCGCCCATCCAGATCCAGACCAGGCCCATGTTCTCCTTGACCGGATAGGTGGTCACCACGGCTTTGCCCGGGATCATGTCCTGGCCCGGCACGCGCGTGCAGCGGCCGCTGCAGTCGAAGGTCAGGCCGTGGTAGCCGCATTCGATGGCATCGCCCTTGAGCTTGCCCATGGACAGCGGCAGCAGGCGGTGGGGGCAGGCGTCCTCCATGGCCACGACGGCGCCGGCCTCGGTGCGGTAGAGCACCACGTCGCGTTCGACGATGCGGTGCGCCGACAGCTGGCGGCCCACGTTGCGCGACCAGGTCAGCGGGTACCAGGTATCGAGTACATAGGTTTCCATGGGGACTCTCCTTGTTGAGTGTTCATTCAATTTTGTTTGAGTGAACACTCAATTTCAATATGGCGTTTTTCCCTAGAATGGCCGACGCAACGCCCCCTTCACCTGACGCCGTGCCCATGACCACTGATCCCGAGGAAGTTCCCGCCACCCCGAAGCGCAAGGCTGCGCCCGCCAGGAAAGCCGCTGCGAAGTCGGCCCCTTCCAAGGCCCCTGCCAAGGCGTCTGCGGGGCGCAAGCGGACTGCCAAGACCGGCAAGACGACCAAGGAGGCCATCTTGCTGGCGGCTGAGATCGAGTTCGCCAGAAGTGGCTACGACGGCGCCAGCGTGCAGCGCATCGGCAAGCAGGCCAAGTGCTACGAGAGCCTTCTCTACTACCACTACGGCAGCAAGGACAAGCTGTTCGCCGCCGTGCTGGAGAACGCCTACCGCAAGCTGGTGGAGGCCGAGGCGAAGCTGGTGGTGGACTTCGACGATCCGCGCGCTGCGCTGGAGGCCGTGGTGCGCTTCATGTGGCGCTACTACCAGGAGCACCCGGAGCTGATCTTCCTGCTCAACACCGAAAACCTGCTCAAGGGCAAGCATCTGAAGAAGGCCTCGGGCATACGCGACTTCTTTCCCAACGCCATCACGCTGCTGCGCAAGGCCGTGGAATCGGGAATGGCCCAGGGCCTGTTCCGTCCCGATGTGCACATCGACGATCTCTACATCACGGTCATGGGACTGGGCTACTTCTACCTCTCCAACCGCCACACGCTGAGCGCCTTCTTCGACAAGGAGCTGCTGCAGCAGGCCGAGCTGCAGCGCTGGGGCGACCACATGGTGGAGACGGTGTTGCGCGTGGTGCAGCAGCCACCGGCCCAGCCCCAGCCCCGGACTCAGAAATAGTGGCGCAGGCCCAGCCCCCAGGTCTGGCCGCTGCCGGCGCCCATGCCCGTGATGCGGTCGTGCAGGCTGTTGAGGTAGATGTCCGTGCGCTTGGACAGGGGGTAGTCATAGCCCACGGCCCAGGTGTTGCGCCTGGCGTCTTCGGCGCCCGAGGTGCGCGCATGGCCATATGAGGCCAGCACGGCGCCCGGGCCTGCGGGAATGGACAGGCCGAACTGGCCGCTGTTCCTGCGGCGGTCTGCGCCGGCCACGGTGTCGGCCAGCCGCTGGTACTGGGCGAACAGCTTGACCATGCCCAGATCGTAGGAGCCGCCCAGCAGCCAGGCGCTCTGGCGGTCAAAGCCGGTGGCGGTAGCGGTGGTGGCGGCATTGGGATAGGCCACGCTCTGGTAGGCGAGGGCGGCGGCGAATGCGCCGCCCGCATAGCTGAGGCTGGCGCCGTACTTGTCCGCATCGCGGCGCTGGGATGCGGGCGTGCCGGCCGGCGGCTCGAACGAATACTGCAGCCGTGCCGTGAATCCGCCCCAGGACGGGCTGTTGTAGAGCAGGCTGTCGCTCCAGCCCGAGTCGCCCCGCAGCGGCGCGGCGGCCGTGCCGTTGGGCCCGAAGCTGTGCAGCACCGCGGGTGAGAACGAAAAGGACCCTGCATACGGGTTGAAGGCGATGGTGGCCAGCCAGTAGGGGGTGGTGTTGCGCCCCAGTTGCAGCGTGCCCCAGCCGCTGCTCAGGCCCACATAGGCGCTGCGCGCAAAGAAGGCGTCATTGGCAAAACGCCCTTCGGCGCCGCTGTCCGCGCGGTAGAAGGCCTCCAGTGCAAACACGGCCTTCAATCCAGAACCCAGGTCCTCCGTTCCGCGCAAGGCCCAGAAATTCGTCTGCATGCCGCCTGGCGTGAGCACGCCCGTGCCCTTGTCCGCGCCCAGCGGGCGCGAGAACCCCGCGAAGGCATCGATCTGACCCTGCAGCGTGACCTGCGCGCCCGCCGGCAGCGGTGCGATGGCATGGAGCAGGGCAAGTGCCGGGGCGGCCAGGGCAATGGCTTGTCCTGTCCTTGAATGCAGTCTGGGCATGGGGTGTCTCCTTGGTTCTGATCACGGATGTCATTCCGCGGATTCGGGGTTTTGAAGCGTATGCACTTGAATTGAGTCGGGTTCACTACAAAGGAGCACCAAGGCATTGCGTGAGTTGACGCCCCTTGTTTCTCTTGCGTACAGGGATTTTTGTGCGACTTGATCGATGATTGCTATCGGGAAACTACTTGATTTGTTTTTGACTATCGTGCGTAGCATTGAGCGTAGGCACTTGAAATTTCCACTGCAGACAGATGTTTCCGCCGGATCCGGCTGCAGTGCGCCAACGCGGCGACGCAGGGCCATGAACGGTGGCAATGGTCAACACAGCAAGGAGCTGAAATGTCAGTTCACAGCAATGCAGGCATTGGCGGTATGCAGGGGCAGGGGGTCCATTTGCGGGAGCAGGAGAAGGAGCAGCGGCAGCTGTACGGGCGCGTGACGTGGCGGCTCGTGCCCTTCTTCTGCCTGTGCTACCTGGCCGCCTATCTGGACCGCATCAACGTGGGGCTGGCCAAGCTGCAGATGCAGCAGGACCTGGGCTTCAGCGAGACGGTCTACGGCCTGGGTGCGGGCCTGTTCTTCGTGGGCTACATCCTCTTCGAGGTGCCCAGCAACCTGGTGCTGGCGCGCATGGGCGCGCGGCTGTGGATCGCTCGGATCATGATCACCTGGGGCCTGATCTCGGGCGCGACCATGTTCGTGAGCACGCCCATGCAGTTCTATGTGCTGCGCTTTCTGCTGGGTGTGGCCGAGGCGGGGTTCTTTCCCGGCGTCATGCTGTACCTGACCTACTGGTATCCCACGCGCATGCGCAGCAAGATCATGGCGCTGTTCCTGATCGGCCTGCCGCTGGCCAGCCTGGTCGGGGCGCCGCTGTCGGGCTGGATCATGACGGCCTTTGCCGGCGTGCGTGGCCATGCGGGCTGGCAGTGGCTGTTCTTCCTGGAGGCGATTCCCTCGGTGGTGCTGGGCCTGCTGGTCTTCGTCTACCTGCCCAACAGCATCGAGTCGGCCCAATGGCTGTCGCCGCGCGACAAGGGCGTGCTGCGCGCCAACCTCGACAGCGACAGGCTGGCCGAGTCCCACCATTCGCTGTGGGCGGCGCTGTCCAGCGGCCGGGTCTGGCTGCTGGGCATGATCGACCTGAGCCTGATGATGTCCACCTATGCCATCAGCTTCTGGCTGCCCACCATCATCCGCGAGGCCGGGGTCAGGAGCACGGCCGAGATCGGCCTGCTCACGGCCGTTCCCAATGCCTTTGCCATCGCTGCGCTGCTGCTCAACGGCATCAGCTCCGACCGGCGCCGCGAGCGGCGCTGGCACATCGTGCTGCCGGCACTGGCGGGCGCGGCCGCCATGGCGCTGAGCACGCTGTACACCGGCCATGTGTTCGCCACCGTGCTGCTGTTCTCTCTGGCGACGGCGGGCATCATGGCAGCCTTTCCCGTGTTCTGGTGCCTGCCCGCCACGTTCCTGACGGGGCCGGCGGCGGCCGCAGGCATTGCGCTGATCGCCTCCATTGCCAACCTGGGAGGCTTTGCGGCCACCTATTTGCTGGGCTGGCTCAAGGATCTCACGCACTCGTCGAGCGCAGGCCTGCTGCTGTTCGCCGCCTGCCTGGTGGCCGGCAGCCTCTTGACGCTGGCCCTGCCCAAGGCCGTGGTCAACCGCTGAGGTCAGGCTGTGCGCCTGTTCAGCGCATGGTCACGAACTCCTCGGCCGCCGTGGGGTGGATGGCCACGGTGTCGTCGAAGTCGCGCTTGGTGGCGCCCATCTTGAGCGCCACGGCAAAGCCCTGCAGCATCTCGTCCATCCCCAGGCCGATGCCGTGTATGCCCACGATGCGTTCCTCTGGGCCCACGCAGACCAGCTTCATGCGCGCGGGCTGGCGGTGGCGCGTGACGGCCGTGTACATGGCGGTGAAGGCCGATTGGTAGACCTTGACCTGATCGTCGCCAAAGCGCTCGCGTGCCTGCGGCTCGGTCAGGCCCACGGTGCCGATGGGGGGGTGGCTGAAGACCACGGTGGGCACGTTGTCGTAGTCCAGGTGCTCGCCCGTCTTGCCGTTGAACAGGCGCTCGGACAGGCGCCGGCCGGCGGCCACGGCCACGGGCGTGAGTTCGATGCGGCCCGTGATGTCGCCCACGGCGTGGATGCCGGGCACATTGGTGTCCTGGAACTTGTCCACCGCGATGTGGCCGCTGTCCTGCAGCGCCACGCCCGCGGCCTCCAGGTTCAGGCCCGAGGTGTCGGGCCTGCGGCCCACGGCCCAGACCACGCAGTCCACGGTGTGGCTGCTGCCGTCCTGCAGTTGCAGGTCCAGGCTGCCGTCTGCGTTGCGGACCACGGCCTTCGGGGTGGCCTGGCGGTGCACGGCGGGGCCTTCGGCCTCCATGATCTCCATCAGGGTCTGGCTCAGCAGCGGATCGAACCCGCGCAGTGCCGAGTTCTGGCGCAGGAACAGATGGGTCTGCGAGCCCAGCGCGTGCAGCACGCCGGCAATCTCCACGGCGATATAGCCGGCACCCACCACGGCCGTGCGCGCAGGCAGGGCCTTGAGGGCGAAGAAGCCGTCGGAGTCGATGCCCAGCTCGGCGCCCGGAATGTCGGGCCGTGCCGGGCGCGTGCCCGTGGCGATGAGGATGTGATCGGCACTGAGCCGCTGGCCGCCCACCTCCACGGTGCGCGCATCCACGAAGCGGCCAAAGCCCTGGATCAGCTCGACCTTGTTGCGCGCCAGGCCGCTTTCATACGAGGCATGGATGCGGTCGATGTAGGCGCTGCGGCTGTCCAGCAGGCGCTGCCAGTCCAGGCGGTCGACGGTGGCATCCCAGCCGTAGTCGGGGCCGTAGCGGTGCATGGCCTCGCCGATCTGGGCCGCATGCCACATGACCTTCTTGGGCACGCAGCCCACGTTGACGCAGGTGCCGCCGATCTCGCCGGCTTCGATCAGCGCGCAGTGGCGCCCGTGCATGGCGGCGCGGTTGGCCGATGCAATGCCGCCGCTGCCGCCGCCGATGACGATGTAGTCGTAGTGCTTCATGGAGATTCCGTGCTGTGTCTGAGCGGCCCGAATGCCGCAGCCGGCCATCTTGCCCTGTTCGCCGGCCAGGGGCCTGCGGCGGGGGCAATGTCGTGATCTCCAGGCGGCAGGCTCAGCTGCGCTGCGGCTCCAGCGTCTTCGTGTACAGCGCCTTGCCGTCCAGGTCCTTGAGCACCACGGTCAGCGCCTGGCTGCGGTGGTCTATGTCGAGCTGGCCGAAGAACTGGAAGCCTTCGCTGGGCGCGGAGTTGGCATGGCCCGCGCTTTTCTGGAAAACGACTTCGCCGCCAAAGGTCCTGTCCATCTCGTTGGGTCCGAAGCCGCCCGCATTCAGCGGGCCGGAGACGAATTCCCAGAACGGGTCGAAGTCCTGGAAGCTGGCGCGCTCGGGGCTGAAATGGTGGGCCGCCGTGTAGTGCACGTCGGCCGTGAGCCAGACCACGTTGTGGATGCCCGCATCCTTGATGCCCTTGAGCAGGCGCGCCATCTCCAGCTCGCGGCCCCGGGGTACGCCATGCTCGCCATTGGCCACGGCCTCCCACTGGGCGCGGCCCTCGGCATCCTTGCCGTCGGGCACGAAGAGGCTGATGGGCATGTCGCTGGCGATCAGCTTCCAGGTGGCGCGGCTGCGCTTGAGGCCGTCCAGCAGCCACTGCACCTGGGGGCGGCCCAGCATGTCGGTGTCCGGGCCTTCGGCCGCCTGCAGGTTGTGGCTGTTGGGGCCGCGGTGGCTGCGCATGTCGATCACGAAGATGTCGGCCAGCGGGCCCTGGGGCAGGCGGCGGTACAGGCGCTGGTGCATGGCCGCGCCGAAGGGACGCATGGGCGCGTATTCCATGAAGGCGCGCTGGCCGCGCGCCGCCAGCAGCTGCACGTTCTTTTCGGTGTAGCGCGCGTCGTTGGCCACGCTCTTGCTGTCCGAGTAGTTGTTGGTGACCTCGTGGTCGTCCCACTGCCAGATCTGGGCGACCTCGCTGCCCAGGGCGCGCACGTTGGCGTCCATGAGGTTGTAGCGGTGGCGGCCCCGGAATTCGTCCAGCGTCTCGGCCACCTTGGCGACCTCGGGCGTGACCAGGTTCTTCCACAGCGTGCCGTCGCGCAGCTTCATCTGCGCGGCAATGGGGCCGTCGGCATAGATGGTGTCGCCGCTGTGCAGGAACACGTCGGGGTCGGTCCTGCGCATGGCCTCGTAGATGCGCATGCCGCCAAAGGCCTCGTTGATGCCGAAGCCCTGGCCTGCGGTGTCTCCGCTCCACACCAGGCGCAGTGGCCGCGTGGCGGGCATGCCCGCCGCCAGCGGCGTGCGAAAGTGCCCCTGCACGGCGGGCGAGCGTACATTGGCGCTGGCAAAGTCCTCCAGCACCACGCGGTAGAAGATGTCCTGGCCCGCAGGCAGGCCCTGCAGGTCGATGCGGCCCGTGCCGTCGCTGCTGTCCATCAGCAGATCCGGCCCGCGCACGCGCGTGGGGTTGGCAAAGCCGGAGGTGGTGGACCATTCGATCCACATGCGCGCATCGCGGCTGGCGCGCGCCCAGACGATGGCGCGGTCAGCCAGCACATCGCCGCTTTGCAGTCCCGAGGGCAGCAGCGGCCGCGCCGCGTCGCGCGTGATGGCGGCGGGGGCCACCTGGGCCTGGAGGATGGAGGGCAGCAGCGAGCCGCCAGCGGCGGACAGCAGAAGATGGCGGCGGAGCATCATGGCGGGGGAGTGGGTGTGGAAAAGCGTTTGGCAGAGCGTTTGGCAGGGGGCTTGGCGACCCAGCCTAGCGCCCACCGATGACCGGGCCGTGACCGTGCGTTGGCCCGGGATGAATTGCAGGCACAGCCGTGCCGCACACGATGGATGGGATGGGCATGGATTCTCTGATCACGGCGGCGGCCCGTGCGCTCGCGGTTGGCGACCCCCTTGGCGCGCTGAACCGGGTGGCGCTGCGCGACGATGCGCCCGCGCTGGCACTGCGTGGCATCGCCATGGCGCAACTGGGCGATCTGGTGCGGGCCAGGGCCTTGCTGCGCAGCGCTGCGCGCGCCTTCGGCGCCCATGAGGCCGTGGCCCGGGCCCGCTGCGTAGTGGCCGAGGCCGAGATTGCACTGGCCCTGCGCGAGCTGGCATGGCCGGCCCGCAGGTTGGTTGCGGCGCGGGCAGTGCTGCAGGCGCATGGCGATCCCGTGAACGCCGCGCATGCAGGCTATCTGGAAATACGCCGTTGCCTGCTGCTGGGCCGGCTGGGCGAGGCCGAGGGTCTGCTGGGCGGACTGCGGCCCGCGCTGCTGCCTGCCGCCTTGCAGGCATTCCATGCCCTGGCCCTGGCGGGTATCGCCATGCGCCGATTGGACATCCGTGCGGCGCACAGTGCGCTGGCCGATGCCGCGCAGGCGGCCGGCGCCGCCGGCATTGCAGCACTGGCCGCCGAGGTGGGGCAGGCCGCCCAGGCCCTGCACGCGCCTGCTGCAGTGCTGCTGGAGCGGGAGCCGGCCGGACCGCAGGCTCAGAAGCTGCTGTCGCTGGATGAGGCCGGGACCCTGCTGACTTCGGGCGCGCTGGTGGTGGATGCCTGCCGCCATGCGGTGCGCGCCGGACCGGCGGCGGTCTCGCTGGCGGGGCGCCCGGTGCTGTTTGCGCTGGCGCGCGCGCTGGGCGAGGCCTGGCCCGGCGATGTCTCACGCGAGGCGCTGGTGGCGCAGGTATTTCGCGCCCGTCAGGCCGATGATTCGTACCGTGCGCGTCTGCGTGTCGAGATCGGCCGCCTGCGCCGCCTGCTGCGGCCGCTGGCCGAAGTTCACGCCACGCCCCTGGGATTTGTGCTGGCGCCCCGGCAGGCCCGGGTGGCCGTGCTGGCACGGCCCGTGGAAGGTGCGCCGGGCGTGCTGTGCGGGCCGGTGCTGGCGCTGCTCTCCGATGGCGAGGCCTGGGCCAGTTCAGCGCTGGCCCTGGCACTGGGCGCGAGCCAGCGCAGCGTCCAGAGGACCCTGGAGGCGCTGGAGCGCGACGCGCTGGCGCAGCCCGTGGGCCGGGGGCGCGCCCGCCGCTGGGTGGCCCGGCCTGCGCCGGGATTCACGACGACTTTGTTACTCCCCGCTGTGCTGCCGGCTGGCTAGCATGGGCCGACCAACGCAACCAGGAGTTCCGCATGAAGACAGAAGCTGCAGAAATCATCCGCGAGTACGGTCCCTTTCCCGGCATCGATTGCGTGCACGGGGTGTCCTACGACGGCAGCCAGGTCTGGTTCGCCACCGGCACCCAATTGCAGGCGCTGGACCCCGACAGCGGCCGGATCGTGCGCAGCATCCCTGTGCCGGGCGATGCCGGCACGGCCTTCGATGGCCGGCATCTGTTCCAGATCGCCAATGACCGTATCCAGAAGATCGACCTGTCCACCGGCCATGTGCTGGCCACCATTCCTGCACCCGGGGGCGGTGGTGATGCCGGCGATTCGGGAATGGCCTGGGCCGAGGGCTCGCTGTGGGTGGGGCAGTACCACGGCCGCAAGATCCATCAGATCGATCCCGACACTGGGGCGGTGCTGCGCACCCTGGAGTCCAACCGCTTCGTCACCGGCGTCACCTGGGTGGACGGCCAGTTGTGGCACGGCACCTGGGAAGAGGGCCAGAGCGATCTGCGGCGCCTGGACCCGGACAGCGGTGCCGTGCTGCAGCGGCTGGAGATGCCGGCCGGCACCGGCGTGTCGGGGCTGGAATCCGACGGCGGCGACCGCTTCTTCTGCGGCGGCGGAGAAAGCGGCCGCATCAGGGCCGTGCGCCGGCCCCGGCAGACGCAGCAGCCCTGAGGCCTACCTGCCCGCGATCTGTGCCGCGATGGCCTGGCCCACTTCGGTGGTGCTGGCCGTGCCGCCCAGGTCGGGCGTGCGGGGGCCGTTCTTGATGACTTCCTCGATGGCCGAGACGATGGCGTCGTGCGCCGCGCGGCCTGCGCCCTGGCCGTGGGTCAGGAAGTCCAGCATCAGCGCTGCCGACCAGACCATGGCGATGGGGTTGGCGATGTTCTTGCCGTAGATGTCGGGCGCCGAGCCGTGCACGGGCTCGAACAGGCTGGGGAAGCTGCGGTCGGGGTTGAGGTTGGCCGAGGGGGCCAGGCCGATGGTGCCCGTGGTGGCCGGGCCCAGGTCGCTCAGGATGTCGCCGAACAGGTTGGTGGCGGCCACCACGTCGAAGCGGCCCGGCTGCAGCACGAAGCGCGCGGTCAGGATGTCGATGTGCTGCTTGTCCAGCGTGACGTCCGGGTAGGCCTTGGCCACGTCCTCGGCGCGCTGGTCCCACCAGGGCATGCTGATGGCGATGCCGTTGCTCTTGGTGGCCAGGGTGACGTGCTTGCGCTCGCGGCTTTGGGCCAGGTCGAAGGCGTACTTGAGCAGGCGCTCGGCACCCTTGCGCGAGTAGACCGATTCCTGGATCACGATCTCGCGGTCCGTGCCCTCGTACATGATGCCGCCCAGCGAGGTGTATTCGCCTTCGGTGTTCTCGCGCACCACGTAGTAGTCGATGTCGCCGGGCTTGCGGCCGGCCAGCGGGCAGGGCACGCCTTCGAACAGGCGCACGGGGCGCAGGTTGATGTACTGGTCGAACTCGCGGCGGAACTTGAGCAGCGAGCCCCACAGCGAGACATGGTCGGGCACGGTGGCGGGCCAGCCCACGGCGCCGAAGAAGATGGCGTCCATGCCGCAGAGCTGCGCCTTCCAGTCGTCGGGCATCATTTTTCCGTGGGCCAGGTAGTAGTCGCAGTGGGCCCAGTCGAAATGGTGGAATTCGAGCTTGATCGCAAAGCGGCTGGCGGCGGCCTCCAGCGTGCGCAGGCCTTCGGGCATGACTTCCTTGCCAATGCCGTCACCGGCGATGACGGCGATCTTGAATGTGTCTTGCATGGTGTCTGTCCTTGGATCGAATGGATGGATATGAAGCGGCGCCGCTGACAGCCTGGCCGCATGCATGGCATTGTTGGCTGCGCCAGGGCTAAATACAATCGGCCAACTGTGGTTCCATTGTTTACAGATCGTGAATAAACAACCGGCTCCCGAAGACCTGCGTGTCTTCACCGTGGTGGCCCGCAAATCCGGCTTTGCCGCTGCGGCCGAGGAATTGGGTGCATCGCCCGCCTATGTGAGCAAGCGCATCCGCCTGCTGGAGCAGGAGTTGGGCGTGAAGCTGCTGCACCGCACCACGCGCCGCGTGGCCGTGACCGAGGAGGGCGAGCGCGTATTCCACTGGGCGCAGCGCATCCTCGACGACATGGACCAGCTGATGCAGGAGGTGGCCATCACGCGCAGCGAGCCGCGCGGCCTGCTGCGCGTGAGCAGCAGCTTCGGCTTCGGGCGGCATGTGATCGCGCCGGCGCTGTCCCGGCTGGTGGAGCGCCATCCGGGGCTGCAGGTGCGGCTGGATGTGTTCGACCGGCTGGTGGATGTGGCGGGGGAGGGCTTCGATCTGGATGTGCGCGTGGGCGACGAGATCGCGCCCCACCTGATTGCACGGCGGCTGGCCGACAACCACCGCGTGCTGTGCGCGGCGCCTGCCTACCTGGCGCGCCGTGGCACGCCGCGCACGCCGGCCGAGCTGTCGGCCCACGACTGCCTGGCCATCAAGGAGCGCGACCAGGCCTTTGGCGTGTGGCGGCTGCGCGCGGGCGCCGCCGAGCAATCGGTGAAGGTCACGGGGCCGCTGTCGGCCAACAACGGCGAGATGGTGGTGCAGTGGGCCGTGGACGGGCGCGGCATTGCGCTGCGCTCGCTATGGGATGTGGGCGCCCATCTGCAGGCCGGGCGCCTGGTGCAGCTGCTGCCCGAATGGCGGCAGGAGGCCAATGTCTGGGCGGTCTATCCGACGCGGCTGCAGCTGTCGGCCAAGGTGCGGGTGTGTGTCGAATTCCTGCAGGAGCACTTTCAGCAGGAATGGGCGGCAGCAGCGTCCTGAAAAGGGCGCGGCTGCCGCAGCAGGCTCAACCTGCCAGGGCGGCCTTGACGGCAGCTGACACCTGGCCCATGTCGGCCTTGCCAGCCAGTTGCGCCTTGACCGCGCCCATGACCTTGCCCATGTCGCCGGGGCCGGAGGCACCCAGCTCGGCCACGATGGCCTTCACGGCGGTGGCCACTTCCTCGGCCGACATGCGTGCGGGCAGGTAGGCGGTCAGCACGGCCATTTCGGCCTTTTCCTTGTCGGCCAGGTCCTGGCGGCCCGCGCCCTCGAAGGCGGCGATGCTGTCCTTGCGCTGCTTGATCAGCTTGTCCACGATGGCGATGACGGCGGCGTCGTCGAGCTCGACGCGCTCATCGACTTCCTTTTGCTTCATCGCGGCCAGCAGCAGGCGGATGGTGCCCAGGCGTTCGCTGTCCTTGGCGCGCATGGCGGTCTTCATGTCTTCGGTGATCTGGGCCTTGAGGCTCATGGCATTTCTCCTGAGGTAGTGGCGTCGGAAAACAAAAACCAAAAAACAAAAACAAAAAACCCGCGCCTGGCGTCCCGAGCGCGGGTTTTGCGGCTGACGAGAGCCGGCTGGTCAAGGGCTGATCAGTACAGCTTCTTGGGCAGCTGCATGCTGCGAACGCGCTTGTAGTGACGCTTGACGGCGGCAGCCTTCTTGCGCTTGCGTTCGGATGTGGGCTTCTCGTAGAACTCGCGAGCGCGCAGGTCGGTCAGCAGGCCGAGCTTTTCGATGGTGCGCTTGAAGCGGCGCAGGGCAACTTCATAGGGCTCGTTTTCTTTTACGCGGATGGTGGTCATTAGCTAGATTTCCAGATATCTGTGCTGACAGCGGGTTCTCGGGAAGATCGGGCCTGAGAGCCATGTTCAGCGGTTGGTCCCCGTCAATAGTTAACTAGTATTGGCCGACGGGCAATTGCCAGCAAAGCGGGCGATTATACGCGAGACGAAAGCGATCTGACAAATCACGCACAAGGCAAGGCCTGCGCGCAGGCATACCCGCTGGCCCAGGCCCATTGGAAGTTGTATCCGCCCAGCCAGCCGGTGATGTCCACCACTTCGCCGATGCAGTACAGGCCGGGCTGGGTCTTGCATTCCATGGTCTGTTGCGAAAGCGCACGCGTGTCCACCCCGCCCAGCGTCACTTCGGCCTTCTTGTAGCCTTCGGTGCCGGTGGGCACGATCTCCCAGCGCGACAGGCGCTCGGCCAGCTGGTTCAGGGCCTTGTCCGAGGCTTCGGCAATGGGGCGCTGCCAGGCCGCGTCCTGCTGCACCCAGGCATCGGCCAGGCGCGAGGGCAGCCACTGCGCCAGTTCGTTGGCGATGAGCTTGCGCGAGCGCGACTTGGCTTTGAGCAATTCGTCCTGCAGGTCCACCTCGGGGGCGAGGTTGATGCACAGGGGCGTGCCGGGCTTCCAGTAGCTCGAGATCTGCAGCACGGCGGGGCCGGACAGGCCGCGGTGCGTGAACAGCAGGTCTTCCATGAAGGCCATGCGCTCTTTCTTGCTGCCGGTGCTGATCTCCACGGGCAGGGCCAGACCCGCGAGCTGGGCGTAGGGGGCCCAGGCGTCGCCATCGAAGGTCAGCGGCACCAGGCCCGGCGTGCGTTCGACCAGGGGCAGGTCGAACTGCTGGGCCAGGCGGTAGCCGAAGTCGGTGGCGCCGATCTTGGGAATGGACAGCCCGCCCGTGGCGATGACCAGGCTGGGCGCCTGCACGGCGCCACGGCTGGTCTGCAGGCGGTACTGGCCATCCGCATGAACGACGGAATCGACCTTGCAGGGCTGCCAGCGCTGCACGCCGCCGGCCTGGCATTCGGCCAGCAGCATGGCGATGATGTCCTCGGCCGAGCGGTCGGCGAACAGCTGGCCCTTGTGCTTTTCATGGTGGGCAATGCCGTGCCTGTCCATCAGCGCGATGAAGTCGGCCGGCGTGTAGCGCGACAGGGCCGAGCGGCAGAACTGCGGGTTGCCGCCCACGAAGTGCTTGTGCGGCGCACGCACGTCCAGATCGCGGTTGGTGAAGTTGCAACGGCCGCCGCCCGAGATGCGGATCTTCTCGGCCACCTTCTCCGCGTGGTCCAGGAGCAGCACCGACAGGCCCCGCTGTCCGGCCTGGGCCGCACAGAACAGACCGGCCGCGCCGGCGCCGATGACGATGGCGTCGAAAGAGAGGGAAGAGGTCACAAAAACGTCACTCGGGGGGCAAAAGGGCGCCCATTCTCGCGCACTTGTGCCAGCCCTTCGCGTGCCCTGTGAAACTGGCGTGTCCTGAAGCCAGGGACACCGAGGAAGGGCCGCCCCGCACCGAGGGTGTCGTCCCCCTCTGGGGGAAGGCGCGCAGCGACTCAGGGGGGACCTAAAATCCAGCGATGAATTTCCCATCGCACCAGCTGAGCATGACCGTGCTCATGTCGCCCGACATGGCGAACTTTTCGGGCAACGTCCATGGCGGCGCCGTTCTCAAGCAGCTCGACCAGGTGGCCTATGCCTGCGCCAGCCGCTACGCGGGCCGCTATGTGGTCACGCTGAGCGTGGACCAGGTGATGTTCCTGCAGCCCATCCACGTGGGCGAGCTGGTGACCTTCCTGGCCAGCGTCAACCACACGGGCAAGTCGTCGATGGAAATCGGCATCAAGGTGGTGGCCGAGGACATCCGCACCCAGGTGGTGCGCCATGTCAACAGCTGCTTTTTCACCATGGTGGCGGTGGACGAGAACAAGCAGCCTGCGCCCGTGCCCACGCTGGTGCCGGCCACCGACGAGGAAAAGCGCCGCTGGCAGGCCGCGCTGATCCGCAAGGACCTGCGCCGCGAGCTGGCCCAGCGCTTCGAGCAAAGCCGCGTGACGGCCAGCAGCTCGGTCAAGCCGGGCTGAGCGTGGAGGGTGCGGCCGGTGGCCGATGCCAGGTGCCGGGCGCGCTGCCCTGCAACTCGTCCCGCACCTGCTCGATGACGCGCCTGAGGTCTTCCATGGAGGCCGGCTTGGACAGCACCTCGTCGGCACCGGCCTGCAGGTAGCGCAGCGCTTCGGAGGCCTCGGGACTGGCGGTCAGCGCAATCACGCGGCAGCGGCGCAGCTGGTTTTCGGCTTCCCGCCGACGCAGGCGCCGGATGAACTCGAAGCCGTCCATGATCGGCATGCGGCCGTCGGTGATGATGAGATCAAAGGACTCGACCAGGCAACGCGCCCAGGCCTCCTGCCCATCGCCGGCCAGCGAGATGCCGTGGCCCAGCGCGGTGAGCTGGCTCTTGAGCAGCTCGCGATTGAACATATAGTCTTCCACGGCCAGGATTCTGAGTTCAGGCTCGGCCGGGACTTCGGGCAGGGGCCCGGTGCCTGTATCGGCCTTTGCACGCAGCTCCAGGGGTGCGGGCATGATCCGGGGCAATACCTCTTCGGCCGACGGCCTGTCGTCCGGCTCCACCAGCGGCAGGCTCAACCTGACCGTGAAGCGTGAGCCCCGGCCCGGCACGCTCTCCAGGGTGATGGTCCCCCCAATGTGCTCCAGCAGGCGGCGCGTGATGCTCAGGCCCAGGCCGCTGCCGAAGGCCTGGTCCTGATGGGCTCCCGGCACCTGCGAAAAGGGCTTGAACAGCCGGGCCTGGTCCTGCGGGGCAATGCCGATGCCGGTGTCCTCCACCTCCATCTGCAGCAGCAGGCGGTCATGGCGGCGGGTGCCTTGCGCGCGCAGGGTGACGCTGCCGCGTTCGGTGAATTTGATGGCATTGCTCAGCAGGTTGAACAGCACCTGCTTGAGGTGCAGCGGGTCGGCCGTCACGCTGTGGTCCACGCCCTTGCCAACCTGGGTGCGCAGCGACAGCCGCTTGCCGTGCGCCAGGCCCTGCAGCAGCGGGGCCATGTCTTCGATCAGCGGCCGCAGCGCCACGGGCTGGGGCGTGGAGTCGATGTGGCCCGACTCGATGCGGTGCAGGTCCAGCACATTGCCCAGCAGCAGCAGCATGCCCTGGGAGGCCTTGTGGGCCGCGGCCAGCGTATCGCGGTGGGGCAGGCCGAGTTTTTCGCGGTCCTGCGCCAGCTCCAGCAGGCCGATGATGGCGCTCA
Source organism: Delftia sp. SD018 (assembly GCF_017355445.1). Lineage (NCBI taxonomy): Bacteria > Pseudomonadati > Pseudomonadota > Betaproteobacteria > Burkholderiales > Comamonadaceae > Delftia > Delftia sp. SD018. Next base: position 22,910 of record NZ_JADDRN010000039.1, on the reverse strand, counting down.
GCGGCGTGCGTATCTCGTGGCTGGTGGTGGACAGGAACAGGCTTTTGGCCCGGTTGGCGGCCTCGGCGCGCCGCTCGGCACGGCGCGTCCTGCGCATCTGGCGGCTCAGGTAAAAGCCCCAGACCAGGGAGGTGGCCGTGGCCAGCGCCAGCGCTGCCAGCAGCAGCAGCAGGCGCTGGCGGTGCTCGCGCCAAAAGCGCGTGCCGCTGCCGCTATCGCGCGGCGCCCACAGGCGCACGATTTCGGCCATTTCTTCGGGTGAGATGGACAGCTGGGCCTTCTCCAGAATGCTCAGAAGCTCGGGCTCGGCGGCATGCACGGCCAGGCTCACGGGGCGGGTGTAGTCCTCCAGGATGCCGGTGAGCTGCAGCTGGTTGCCCAATTGCTGGGCGTTGGCATAGCGCGCTGCGTAGTCGTTGCCGACGAAGGCATCGCTGTCATCGGCCGCCACGCTGGCCAGGGCCTGGGCCAGGTCGGGATACAGCTGCAGCCGTATGCGCGGATGCTCGCGGCGCACCGTGTCCTCCAGGAAGAAGCCAGCCACCATGGCCACGCGCTTGCCCTCCAGTCCCTGCAGGTGGTGTATGCCCTTGTCACGCTGTGTGCCCGCGTTCGCCTCGGGCCGGGCCAGCACCACCACCGCGCTGCGCAGGTAGGGCGGCAGCAGCTTGATATCGGGCGATGCAATCGGCGGCGAGGTGTAGACGGGGGTGAGCAGGGCCTTGCCCGAGCCCAGAATGGCCTCGAGTTCGGTGTAGTTGCGTGCGGTCACGTAGTCGAACTGCAGGCCGGCGCGGTGGCTGATCAGGTCCAGGTAGTCGGGTCCTATGCCCTCGGCCTGGCGGTCGGCATTCAGCTTTCCCAGCGATCCCAGCGAGCTGTTGAGCACCACGGGAATGCGGGGATGGGCATCCAGCCACTGCTTTTCCGAGGGTGTCAGGGCCACGCGGTCGCTTCCCAGCAGCGGACGGCGGCTGCCGCTCCAGCTGTGCAGAATGTCGTCGCCATGCTGCAAGGTGATGGCGGGCAGTGCCTGGTCCAGATAGGCCTTCAGCTGCGTATCGTCATGCCGCACCAGCATGCCGAAGCCCCGGCTCTCTATGGGGGCAAAGCCCTGCACGCGCAGGTTGAGCAGGTAGTTGGCTTGGATCAGGTAGTGCACCGTGACCGTGTCGCCGACGAAGCCGTCGATCTCGCCCAGGCTCAGCGCCTCCAGCGCGCGGCGGGGTGTTTCATAGGTCAGCAGCTCGCTGAGAGGATAGGCGGCCGCAACCTGGGAGCGCAGCAGCTGGTCGGGCGTCATGGCCAGCCGCGCGCCCCGGCGCTCCGCGTCGAAGGGCGCATGCGAGAGCGACACCAGCACGGGCTGGCTGGGCAGGTAGGGCACGCTCAGGGCCAGGTCGGCGCGTTCGGCCTCCAGCTCGGTGCCCTCGCAGGCCAGGTCGATCTCGCCGCGCCGCAGCGCATCGAGCACGGCCACGCGCGATCCATAGGTCTTGAAGCGCACCGGCGCGGGAAACAGCAGGCCCAGGTGGTCGGCCGTGATGCCCTGGAAGCGCTCGCCATCGATCATTTCCAGGGGAGGATGGTCGGGCAGGGAAATGCCCACGGTCAGCGGCCCGCGCGCCTGCAGCCACTGGCGGTGCGCGGGTGTGAGCCAGGGCTTTGCAGCGGCCGTGACGCGCGTGGCCAGCACCATTTCGGCGCCTCCAGCCAAGCCGGGCATGAGCAGGGCCATGCCCAGCGCGCAGCCGGCCAGCAGCGGCGACCACGTGCGCCGCCATGCGGACAGCCGTATCTGCGCAGCTGTGGAAGTGAAAGTAAGGCCTGGTGTTTTCATGGAATCCCCCGATGGCGCTACCGCCGCCTGGCGGAGCTGACGGTCTGCCAAAACGGTCTAAACGCCGTTTCGGCAGCCAACAGGGGATTTTTAATGAAAACTAATGACTTTTATGAATCAATAGATTTTTGATTGCAGCAATCTCGCACTCAGGCGGCTGCAACCGCAGCGGTGAGCTGCGTCTGAGGTTCGGCCATTGCCCGTACGCCATGGACCACATCGCCAACGACGATGACGCTGGGGCTGCCCAGGCCCGTGTCGGCAATGCACTCCACCAGCGCGCCCAGCGTGGTCAGCGCGTGGCGCTGCTGTGGCAGGCTGGCATGCTGGATCACGGCCACGGGCGTGGCTGCGGGCAGGCCATTGAGCAGCTCGGCGCGGATGTGCTCCACGCTGCTCACGCCCATGTAGATCACCAGGGTGAGCCGCGCATCGCGCGCGGTGGCGGCCAGCTGGCGCCAGTCGGTGCCGCTGTCGCCGGGCTTGGCGTGGCCCGTGATGAAGACCACGCCGTGCGCGCGGTCGCGGTGCGTGAGCGGGGCGCCCAGGCTGGTGAGCCCGGCCAGGCCAGCGGTGATGCCGTTGATGACCTGGACCTCGATGCCGGCCTCGCGCAGGTGCTCCACCTCTTCGCCGCCGCGCCCGAAGATGAAGGGGTCGCCGCCCTTCAGGCGCACCACGGTCTCGCCCTCCTGCACGGCGCTCAGCATGAGCTTTTCGATGAAGGCCTGGGGCGTGCTCTTGCAGCCGCCGCGCTTGCCCACGTAGACGATGCGCGCCGTGGGCGCGGCATGAGCCACGATGGCGTCGCTGACCAGGTCATCGACCAGCAGCACGGTGGCGGCCTGTATGGCCTTGAGGGCCTTGATGGTCAGCAGCTCCGGGTCGCCGGGGCCGGCGCCGACCAGGGTGCAGGTGCCGCGCCGGGCGGTGTTCGCGGGGGTGTGGGACGGGGTCGTCATGGCGGGGCTCCGTTTTTTCTGGGGTATTCAGCGAATCTGATCGGCAAGGTGGACGATGTGTTCCACCTGGCGTGTGAGCGCGGGCGGCACGGGCAGCCGGCCCGCGAGCACGTCTTCGGTGTAGCGCGCCGTGGTGTCCACGTCGATCTCGGCGGGCAGGCCCGGCACGTCGGAGGCGGTGCCGCTTTGCTGCTCGGCCAGCAGCTGGTGGGCGCCTGCCACAAAGCCGTCGTAGCGCGGCAGCCGGCGCGGGTCGGCCGCGACCTCGCCTTCCAGCCCGCGCGAGAGCAGGACATTCATGCCCAATGTCCCGAAGGTGCCGTGCAGCATGGGCAGGTACTCGGGATGGGTGTAGGCCGTCACCAGCAGGCAGGGGCCGTCGCAGGGTGCCAGCAGCTTGACCACGCTGTGGCCCGGGTTGCGCAGGCCGATGACCTCGCGCACGGACAGCAGGCGCGCCAGGGCCGGGTGCAGATGCTCGGTATGGATATGGGCCACCTGGCCGCCGGCCAGGGCCTGGGGAGATGGCAGCGGCGCAATGCCCAGGGCCTGCAGCACATCGCTGGCCAGGATGCGGCGCGCCTCGGTGCGCATGCCGTGCAGCAGCACGGGCAGGCCTTCGCGCGCCAGCAGCAGGGCCAGCAGGGGCGTGAGCACGGGCAGGCGGCGCGCGCCGTTGTAGCTGGGCAGCACGATCACGGGGCGGCCATGGGCCGAGGCGGGAAAACGGGCGACGCGCGCATGCACGGCGTCCAGGAAGCCGCTCATCTCCTCGACGGTCTCGCCCTTGATGCGCATGGCGATGCAAAAGGCCCCGATCTCCAGGTCGCTGACGCCGCCGTCCAGCACCTGGCCGAACAGGTCGGCCGCCTGCGGGCGCTCCAGCGCCTTGGCTCCGCGTGCGCCGCGGCCTATTTCCTTGATGTATTGGCTGATGCCCATGGCGTTGCAATCGTGGGTGGAATCCTGTGGGGGCATATTTTCCCGCAGGTTTCATTACTTTTCGCTATATATGCAAACCCGTTGTTCAATCGCCTCTTTCATGCGGTCTCCTGGCTCTTCGCCAGGGGGATGTGGCGCACCAGGCGCTTGAGCTCGGGCAGGCAGGAGCCGCAATTGGTGCCGCAGCGCAACTGGCCCTGCAGCGCGGCCAGGCGAGCGTCGTCGCTGCCCTCGCAGCGCGCAAGCGCGCCTGCGATGGCGGTCTCGTCCACATCGAAGCAGGTACAGACCTGGCGCGCACGCGGCTGGATGGCCAGCGGCGCCGAGCCCGAGGGCATGAGCAGCAGGCGGCCATAGTCCTGTGCCGGCATCTGGTCCTGCAGCAGGGTGGACAGCCAGCTGCCCGCGCGCGTGTCGCCCGCCAGCAGCAGGGCCTCGACCGTGGTGGACAGGCTGTGGCGGTCCAGCCGCAGCGCGCGGCTGTGCTGGCGGCGGCGGTCGCTGTAGCGCAGGGTGTCGGCGGCATCCAGGCCCAGCAGGGATTCGATCCGTGCGAGGACGGCCTCGCCCGGCGCCTCATGCGCGGCGGCGCGCAGCAGCACGCCGTGCCGGGCCCGGGAGGCGTCCTGCAGCGGGACGGCATTGCCGAAGGGCACGCAGCTGGCAAAGCCGAAGTGCGGCATGAGGGCGGACAACTGCTCGCGCACGGCCAGCACCCGGTCCTCGGGCAGCCAGGCCATGGCCAGCAGGGTCCAGGGCAGTTCGGCCTTTTGCAGCTTCACGGCCGTGTGCTTGAGTTCGGGCTGCTTGGAGCCGGGGCACAAGGCCGGTGTGGTCAGGGCATTGACGCCGCCCATTGAAGTGCCGCCCAGGTACTCGCCGCCCCAGTGCATGGCCATGAAGAGCTGGGAGGGCGTCAGCGTGTCATCGGGCTGCACCGGCACCAGCAGGGCGCCGCGCCGGCTGCTCATCTGCACCAGGTCGCCCGCGCGCAGGCCGCGCTCGGCCATGTCCCGCGGGTGCATTTGCAGGCAGGGCTCGGCCGCATGGCCGAACAAACGGCCCAGCTGGCCCGTGCGGCTCATGCCGTGCCACTGGTCGCGCAGCCGGCCCGTGGTCAGGCTGAAGGGATAGTGCGCATCGGGCGGCTCGGCCAGCGGCTGCCAGGGCAGCAGGGCAAAGCGTGCGCGGCCATCGGGCGTGGGAAAGCGGCCGTCTTCGTAGAGCCGTGCGCGGCCTTGGGCTGCGCCTTCGGGCAGCGGCCATTGCTGGGGGCCTTGCGCGTCCAGCAGATCCCAGGACAGGCCGGTGATGTCCAGGTCACGCCCGCGCGTGCTCTCGCGGTGCTCGTTCCAGATGGCCTGGGCGCCGGCAGCGGCGTCTTCGGTGTCGTAGGGGAAGAGGCTGGGCCGGCCTGGGCGCAGTCGTGCCTCCATGCGCTGCGCGCAGTCCACGGCAATGCGCCAGTCATGGCGCGCGGCACCGGGTGCGGCCACGGCGGGGCGCACGCGCGAGATGCGCCTTTCGCTGTTGGTCACCGTGCCGATCTTCTCGCCCCAGGTGGTGGCGGGCAGCAGCAGGTCGGCGTAGGCGCAGGTGGCGGTGGTGGCAAAGGCCTCCTGCACGATGACGAATTCGGCCCGCTGCAGCGCGCGCCGCACCAGGGCCTGGTCGGGCATGCTTTGCGCAGGGTTGGTGCAGGCTATCCACAGCGCGCGGATCTCGCCCTCGGCGGCGGCCTCGAACATCTCCACGGCGGTCTTGCCGGGGCGGGGCGGCACGTCGTCCACGCCCCACAGTGCGGCCACTTCGGCGCGGTGGGCGGGGTTGGCCAGGTCGCGGTGGGCCGACAGCAGATTGGCCAGCCCGCCCACCTCGCGCCCGCCCATGGCATTGGGCTGGCCCGTGAGCGAAAACGGCCCCGCGCCCGCGCGCCCGATCTGGCCCGTGGCCAGGTGCAGGCCGATCAGCGCGGCGTTCTTGGCCGTGCCGTTGCTGCTCTGGTTCAGGCCCTGGCAGTACAGGCTCAGCGTGGCGCCACGGGCGGCGCCGTCGCGTGCATCCCCGCCCAGCGCAAACCATTGCGCGGCCTGGAACAGATCGTGCCGGGGCAGGCCGCAGAGCTCGCCCACGCGCTCGGGCGTGGCCTCCCGCACCAGGGCCTGCAGGTCGGCAAAGCCGCTGGTGTGGCGTGCGATGTAGGCCTGGTCCAGCCAGCCTTCCAGTTCCATGATGTGCAGCATGCCGTGGAACAGCAGGGTGTCGCTGCCCGGGCGCAGCGGCAGGAAGAGGTCGGCCATGCCGGCCGTGTCGGTGCGGCGCGGGTCGGCCACGATGATCTTCATCTGCGGCCGCGCGGCACGCGCCTGCTCGATGCGCCGCGTGAGCACGGGATGCGCCCAGGCCGCGTTGCTGCCCGCGATGAAAAGGCAGTCCGCATGGTCCACATCCTCGTAGCAAGCCGGTGGCGCGTCGGCGCCCAGCGTGAGCTTGTAGCCGGCCACGGCGCTGCTCATGCACAGGCGCGAATTGGTGTCGATGTTGTTGGTGCCGATCAGGCCCTTGGCCAGCTTGTTGAAGACGTAGTAGTCCTCGGTCAGCAACTGGCCGCTCACATACAGGCCCACGGCGTCGGGGCCGTGCTCCTGCACGATGGAGGCCAGCCTGCCGGCGGCCAGGTCCAGTGCGGCATCCCAGCCCACATCCTGGGGCGCCGCGCCGCGCGTGGCACGCAGCGCGGGCTGCAGCAGCCGCGTCTGCTGTGCCAGGGCGGGCGAGGCCGTCAGGTGCAGGGTGCTGCCCTTGGTGCACAGGCGGCCGTGGTTGGCGGGGTGCGCCGGATCGCCGCGCACGCCCGTGATGCGCGCACCATCGCTTTCGATGAGGACGCCGCAGCCTACGCCGCAATAGGGGCAGGTGGATCGGGTTTCTTGCATGGTGGGCCTGGGGTGGATGAGGGAGGGGCAGGGCACGGGCGCCGTCACGCGCCGCTGGCCGGGTCGGTCTGATTGGCCTTGCTGGCCTGGCCTGCTTGACTTTCGCCGAACATGAGGCGGTCGCGCAGTTCCTGCACTGCCACGCCATCGCGCAGCAGGCGGAAGTACCAGCCACCGTCCTCGGTGTCGCCATACAGGCAGGCGCCGACCAGCCTGTCACCGCGCAGCACAAGCTTGCGGTACACGCCCGCGCCGGGGTCGCTGAGCACGATTTCCTCCGTGCCCTCGTCGCCGCGGAAGTCGCCCGCGCTGAACAGATGGATGCCCGTGACCTTGAGCTTGGCCGAGGTCTGCGAGCCCGGATAGCGGCCGATGCCCATCTCCGCCAGGTGGTTGGCCAGCACCTTGCCCTGCTCGAACAGCGGCGCCACCAGCCCGTAGGCCACGCCCCGGTGCGCCGCGCACTCGCCCACGGCGTAGATGCGCGGGTCGGTCACGGTCTGCAGCGTGTCGCTGACCACGATGCCGCGCTGCACGTGCAGGTGCATCTGCTCGGCCAGCGTGGTCTCAGGCCGGATGCCCACGGCCATGACCACCAGCGAGGCCGGTGCCTCGCGCCCGTCCTGCAGGTGCACGCAGGCCACGCGGCCCTGGCCGTCGCCCGTCAGCGCCCGGGTCTGGGCCTGCATCAGAAAGCGCATGCCGCGCTCGGCCAGCGAGGCCTGCAGCAAGGCGGCGGCGGTCTCGTCCAGCTGGCGGTCCAGCAGGCGTTCGCCCGCATGCACCACGGTAACGTCCATGCCGCGCTTCATGAGTCCGTTGGCGGCCTCCAGGCCCAGCAGGCCGCCGCCGATGACCACGGCATGGCGGTGGCTGGCGGCCGCCGCGATCATGGCCTGGGTGTCGGCAATGTCGCGGTAGCCCAGCACGCCTTCCAGCTCGCGCCCGGGCACGGGCAGCATGAAGGGGCGCGAGCCCGTGGCCAGGATCAGCCGGTCGTACTCGGCGCTCACCGGCTGTCCGGCCGCGTCCACGGCGTGCACCACGCGGCGCGCCCGGTCGACTGCGTGCACGCGGCAGCCCGCATGCAGGGTGATGCCGTGCTGCGCATACCAGGACCAGTCGTTGAGGATGATCTCGTCCAGCCGCTGCTCGCCCGCCAGCACGGGCGACAGCATGATGCGGTTGTAGTTGGGGTGGGGCTCGGCCCCGAATACCGTGATCTCGTAGAGGTCGGGCGCGATCTTGAGCAGCTCCTCCAGCGTGCGCACGCCGGCCATGCCGTTGCCCACCATCACCAGCCTGGATTTTTTCATCGTGCCCCCGTTGCGGTTCGGAAAACAAAAAAGGCGTCCCCACGCTGCGCGGCCGATGGCTGCGCGCGGGGTGACGCCTTTGTCCCAGGCCGTGGCACGTCGTTGCGCCTGGCCCTGCGGCCCTCCATGGCCACGCCCGGGATTTAGCAAGCTGCGTGCCAGGCCTGCTGCCCTGTGGCGACTGATCGCCCGGGGAAGCGATCCAGCGCGGCCGTGCCAGGCTGGTGCGCCGCATGCATCAAAGCGGTGCGCGTGCTATCGATACGGTCCTATCAGATGTCTGAATCCAATGGAGATTTTGTTTTTATTTGTTTCAAATGTGGCGGTTCGGGGTAAAAACTTTGAACTCCGGCCAGCGGCTCGCTGGGCCGGATGGGGCACGCAGGATTTTTCTTCTTCAAGGGAGGATGCCTATGAGAGTGAATCTGCCGGTCAGTACGCGCGAGTACTCGTTTCCCAAGGGCCAGACCCTGGTCTCCACCACGGACCTGAAGGGCCGCATCCTCTACTGCAACCCGATGTTCATCGAGGTCAGCGGCTACGAGCGCGAAGACCTGCTGGGCCAGCCCCACAACATGATCCGCCACCCCGACATGCCGGAGGAAGCCTTCCGCGACATGTGGGAGACCATCTCGGCGGGCCTGCCCTGGTCCGCCCCCGTGAAGAACCGGCGCAAGAACGGCGACTTCTACTGGGTCATGGCCAATGTCACCCCGCTGATGGATGGCGACCGGCCCTCGGGCTACATGTCGGTGCGCACCGAGGCCACGCGCGAGCAGACCGATGCGGCCGAGCGCCTCTACGCCACCATGCGCGCCGAGAAGGACGCCGGGCGCCGGGTCCACGTGCTGCGTGCCGGCCACCTGTTGCGCAACAACCTGCGCGGCCGCCTGGCCAGCGCATTGAGCCTGGGCCTGGCCGGCAAGCTGGTGCTGATCTTCTTCATGGTGGTGGCGGCGGCCTTTGGCGCGGCGCTGGCCGGTGGGCATACGCTGGACGCATGGTCTGCGCTGGCCTGGCTGGCGGTCTGCATCTTCACGGGCCTGGCCGGGGCCTGGGCCTACCGGCTGACCGTGGCGCCGCTGGCGCAGATGGTGCTGCTGGCCAACCGCCTGGCGGCCGGCGACCTGACGCAGACCATACGCATCACGCGCAAGGACGTGGTGGGCGATCTGCAGAAGGCGCTGAGCCAGCTCAACGTGAACCTGCTGTCCATCGTGCGCGATGCGCGCGAGGAAAGCGACAAGATGCAGATCTCCAGCCGGGAAATCGCGCAGGGCAACCATGACCTGTCCGCGCGCACCGAAACCCAGGCGGGCAACCTGCAGCAGACGGCGGCCTCCATGGAGGAGATCACGGGCACCGTCAAGCACACGGCCGACTCGGCCCGCCAGGCCACGGACCTGGCCGCCCAGGCCAGCGAGGTGGCCGAACGCAGCAGCGGCGCCGTCGATGGCGTGGCCGCCACCATGAAGCAGATCCAGGCCGCGTCGGGGCGCATCGGCGAGATCACGCAGCTCATCGACTCCATCGCCTTCCAGACCAATATCCTGGCGCTGAACGCTGCCGTGGAGGCCGCGCGCGCGGGCGACCAGGGCCGGGGCTTTGCGGTCGTGGCGGCCGAGGTGCGCAGCCTCTCGCAGCGCACGCTGGCGGCGGCCAAGGAGATCCGCGAGCTCATCGACGACTCCGCCGCCAAGGTGCTGGACGGCAACCAGAGGACCGAGGTGGCGCAGAAGACCATGATCGAATCGCTGGATCTGGTGCGGCGCGTGAGCCTGCTGATCGGCGAGATCCACAGCGCCTCCAGCGAGCAGCTCAGCGGCATCTCGCAGGTCAACGCGGCCGTGGCGCATCTGGACAGCATCACGCAGCAGAATGCGGCCCTGGTCGAGCAGAACGCGGCATCCGCCATGGCCTTGCAGGCCCAGGCGCAGACCGTGTCGGAAACCGTGCAGGTGTTCCGGCTGGACGCCACGGGCCGCTCTCCTGCCGCAGCGGGCGATGCCGTGGCCCTGCGCCGGTCCATGAAGGCCCAGGCACAGAGCCAGTCACGCAACCAGGTGCAGAGCCCGCCACAGATGCGGCAGGCGCGCGCGCAGCCGCAGAGGGTGCTGACCACGACCTGATCCCTGCGGGTTCCTGCGGCCGCTGGAAAACATCGTTGACACTTGGACGCGGCGCCGTCATGTGCACTGCGCCGGCTTGCGCATACCATGTGGCTTTGCGTTGACCGGGCGACCGGATGAAGGAACGACCATGAACTCCAGCTCTTCCCTGGCCGCCGAACTGATGGCCCAACTGCAGGGCGCGCCCATGCAGCAGATGGCGGACCAGATCGGCGCCAGCCCCGCCCAGACCGAAAGCGCCGTGGGCGCGGCCCTGCCCGTGCTGCTGGCCTCGCTGGGCCGCAATGCGGCCGATCCGCAGGGCGCGGCCAATCTCTTCGGCGCGCTGCAGCGCGACCATGGCGCGGCCAGCGGCGGCGGCGCCGGTGGCCTGGACCTCGGCGGCCTGCTGGGCTCGCTGCTGGGCGGCGGCGCAGGCGCGGGCGGCAATGCAGGTGGCGGGCTCGATGGCGCGGCCATCCTGGGCCATATCCTGGGCGGCAACCAGCAGCGCGCGCAGGACGGACTGGGCCAGGCCACGGGCCTGGGCAGCGGCGGCGCGGCCCAGCTGCTGCAGCTGCTGGCCCCCATCGTCATGTCCTTTCTTGCACAGCGCGTGAGCGCAGGCGGCATGGATGCCGGCGGCCTGGGCCAGGTGCTGGGCCGCGAGCATGCGCAGGCGCAGCAGCAGGGCGGCCTGGGTGGTGGTTTGCTGGGCAGCCTGCTCGATCAGGATGGCGACGGCCAGGTAGGTCTCAGCGACCTGATGAAGATTGGTGGCAGCCTGCTGGGTGGCCGCCGCTGAAATGATGCAACACCCCCTGAGCCGCTTCGCGGCTTCCCCCTCTCTCGCTTCGCGGGAGGGGGACGACGCCGTCGCTGCGAGGCGGCTCTTGCTCGGCGTCCCTCGCTTAGGTAGCGCCAGTCGTATGCGCTGCAGGCGGCTCTATTGCAGGACTAACGGATAGGTTGGGATCAGGGTAACGGGCAGGGCCGGTGCGTGTGCATACACGCGCTGGCCCTGTTGCTTTTTGGGCGCAGTTCGGATGACACTAGAACCGAATTGGCGAACGACTGAAAGGCACCCATGACAGCAGTTGCAGACATTCTCAAGTCCAAGGCCAGCGGCGCGGTGTACAGCATCGCGCCTACCGATTCCGTGCTCGACGCGCTGCGGCTCATGGCCGACAAGGGCATTGGCGCCCTGCTCGTGATGGAGGGCAGCGAGATCGCAGGCATCGTCACCGAGCGCGACTACGCGCGCAAGATCGCGTTGCTGGGGCGCACCTCGGGCGCCACCCTGGTGCGCGACGTGATGACGCGCGACGTGCTCTTCGTCGGCCCCACCCAGACCACGCAGGAATGCATGGCGGTGATGACCGAGAACCGGCTGCGCCACCTGCCCGTGGTGGACGAGGGCGGCAAGCTGCTGGGCCTGATCTCCATCGGAGACCTGGTCAAGGACATCATCTCCGAGCAGAAGTTCATCATCGAGCAGCTGGAGCACTACATCTCGGGCCGGCACTGAACTGGAGCTCGGCCGGCCCGCTCTGTGCAGGGCCTGGAAGGCGGCAGGACCGGTGAAGGTTCAGGCCGCCTTTTCCACATGCCCCTGGCGTGTGTAGAGGAAGTCGATCACCGCCTTGCGGCACTCGCGGTAGCGGTCGTCCTCGGCCAGCGCCACGCGGTTGCGCGGCCGGGCGATGCCGACTTCCAGCACCTCGCCGATGGTGGCTGCCGGGCCGTTGGTCATCATCACGATCTTGTCGGACAGCAGCACGGCCTCGTCCACATCGTGGGTGACCATGACCACGGTGCTTTGCGTGCGCGCCACGATCTCCAGCAGCTCGTCCTGCAGCTTGGCGCGCGTGAGCGCATCGAGCGCGCCGAAGGGCTCGTCCATCAGCAGCACCTGCGGCTCCATCGACAGCGCGCGCGCAATGCCCACGCGCTGCTTCATGCCGCCCGAGATTTCGCCAGGACGCTTGTGCGCGGCATGGGCCAGGCCCACCAGCTCCAGCGCGGCCAGGGTGCGTGCCTTGAGCTGGGCGCGGCTTTCCGTGCGGCCATAGACGCGCTCCACGGCCAGGTGGATGTTGCCCTCGCAGGTCAGCCAGGGCAGCAAAGAGTGGTTCTGGAAGACCACGGCGCGCTCGGGCCCGGGGCCCTTGATCTCCTTGTTGGCGCACAGCAGCACGCCCGTGGTGGGCGTGGTCAGGCCCGCGATCAGGTTCAGCAGGGTGGACTTGCCGCAGCCCGAGTGGCCGATCAGCGAGACGAACTCGCCCCGCGCAATGGTCAGGTCGATATTGCGCAGCGCCGGAAACAGGCCCTTGGCGGTCTTGAAGCTCTGCTCCACGCCCTGGACCTCGATGAACTTGGACGATGCATTCATGCCTTCACCTCTTCGAACGTAAATGCCGTTGCCAGCTTGACCAGGGCCATCTCCAGCAGCAGGCCCACGATGCCGATCACGAAGATCGCGATGATGATGTTCTTGACGTTGAGGTTGTTCCACTCGTCCCAGACCCAGAAGCCGATGCCCACGCCGCCGGTGAGCATCTCGGCCGCGACGATGACCAGCCAGGCCGTGCCCACGGCCAGGCGCACGCCGGTCAGCATGTAGGGCAGCACGGCCGGGAACAGGATGGTGGTGGCGATCTTCCATTCGCTGAGGTTGAGCACGCGCGCCACGTTCATGTAGTCCTGGGGCACGCGCTGCACGCCCACGGCGGTGTTGATGAGCATGGGCCAGATCGAGCAGATGAAGATGGTCCAGATGGCCGCCGGGTTGGCGCCCTTGAAGACCAGCAGGCCGATGGGCAGCCAGGCCAGCGGTGACACCGGGCGCAGCAGGCTGATCAGCGGGTTGAACATGCGCGACAGGAAGTTGAAGCGCCCGATCACGAAGCCGGCCGGAATGCCGACCAGCGCCGCCAGGCCAAAGCCCACGGCCACGCGCTGCAGCGAAGCGAGCACATTCCAGCCCACGCCCTGGTCATTGGGGCCGTTGCGGTAGAACGGGTCGCTGAAAATCTCCACCGCCTGGTGCCAGGTCGCCAGTGGCCCCGGAATGCTCTGGCCCGAGCCCGCGGCCACCAGGGACCACACGCCCACCAGCAAACCCAAGCCGCACAGCGGCGGCAGCACGGCCAGCCAGAAGGCACGCGACAGCGCTGCCCAGTCGCGCGGGGCGGCGGGTGCCCGGGCCTGGGTGGCCGGCGCGGCTGGAGCGGCGGGCCCGGAGACCTGCGCGGAGATCGGTGTGGAAGCGGCTGCCGGCGCGGCAGCGGATTCGGCCGGGAAGTGGAAGACGGCGCTGACCATGGTGTGTTCCTCTGTGGGGTGGGGCTTCAAAGGGGATCTCTCAGGCCTTGATGGCAAAGCTGTCTGCGTACTTGCGCGGATCCTTGCCGTCCCAGACCGTGCCATCCATGAGCTTGCTGCTGCGCATCTCCGCCTTGGGCAGCGGGGCCTTGGCAGCGGTGGCAGCCTGCTGGTAGATGTCCAGGCGGTTGATGGAGCGGGCCACGCCCAGGTAGTCGGGGTGGTCCTTGAGCAGGCCCCAGCGCTTGTGCTGGGTCAGGAACCACATGCCGTCGGACAGGTAGGGGTAGCCCACGCTGCCGTCGCCGTAGAACTTCATGTGGTTGGGGTCGTCCCAGGTCTTGCCCATGCCGTCCTGGTAGCGGCCCAGGATGCGCTGGTTGATGGCATCCACGCCCGTGTTCACATAGGCCTTGCCGGCGATGGTCTCGGCCATGCGGGTCTTGTTGGCAAGGCTCTCGTCGATCCAGCGGCTGGCCTCGATGATGGCCGCCGTCACGGCGCGTGCCGTGTTGGGGTTCTGGCGTGCGAACTCGGCCGTGGTGCCCAGCACCTTTTCGGGGTGGTCCTGCCAGATGGACTGGGTGGTGGCGGCCGTGACGCCGATGCCGTCCATGATGGCGCGGTGGTTCCAGGGCTCGCCCACGCAAAAGCCGTCCATGTTGCCCACGCGCATATTGGCCACCATCTGCGGCGGCGGCACGGTGATGACCTTGGCATCCTTGAGCGGGTGGATGCCGTTGGCCGCCAGCCAGTAGTACAGCCACATGGCGTGCGTGCCCGTGGGAAAGGTCTGGGCAAAGGTGTATTCGCGCTTTTCGCTGGCCATCAGCTTGGCCAGGCCCGCGCCATTGACGGCCCCCTTGTCGGCCAGTTTCTTCGACAGCGATATGGCCTGGCCGTTGTGGTTGAGCGTCATCAGCACGGCCATGTCCTTCTTGGCGCCGCCCACGCCCAGGTGCACGCCGTAGACCAGGCCGTAGAGCACGTGGGCAAAGTCCAGCTCGCCGTTGACCAGCTTGTCGCGCACGCTGGCCCAGCTCGCTTCCTTGGAAGGAATGATCTTGACGCCGTACTTCTGATCGATCCCCAGCACCGAGGCCATCACCACGCTGGCGCAGTCGGTCAGCGGGATGAAGCCGATGCGCACCTCTTTCTTCTCTGGCGCATCCGAGCCGGCCGCCCAGGCGCCATGGTGGCCCAGCTGGGTGTAGAGCGCCGCACCGCCTGCCAGCGTGCCGGCCTGGCGCAGAAAGTCGCGCCGGGGCAGGGCCGGGCCGGCGGTGAGAGGGCCTGTGGTGGGCTTGGGGCTTGACGCCATGGCGGAACTCCTTCGATCGTCGGGAATGGAACACTTGCAAACGGGCCCTGCTCCAAGCAAAACGGCGTCCTCTCCAGCCGCGCTGCGCGGGGAGAGTGACGCCGTTGTCCTGGGGCCTTGAATCAAGACCGGGGTCCCGGCCGCCTTTGGCCGGGAGTTGCCAGAGTCAATGCAGAAAGCGTGCCAGGCCGTGTTCACAGGGGACCATGCCGTCCATCGGCCTTGCAGTCCTCGCCGGGCCACCTTCTGGTGCGTTCCGTGGCACCAAGTCGGTGCTGCACTGCAGCATGGCTCGCACCGACCCGGCGTTCAAGGCGCAGGCGGCAGGAGATCGGCCATGGAAAGCACGGCCTGCGCCACATCGGCCAGGCGGCGGTTCTGGTTCATGGCGGTCTGGCGCAGCAGCTTGTGGGCCTCGCCTTCGCTGAGCTGGCGCCGCGCCATCAGCAGGCCCTTGGCGCGTTCCAGCAGCTTGCGCTCCGTGAGCGTGGCGCGCACGGTCTCCAGCTCGGCCTGCATGGCCTGCAGGCGCTGCGACTGGTCCTGCACCAGATCCATCACGGAACGGTCCAATTGCGGCCCCAGCCGTGCAGCCGGGGGCTGCAGCTCGCCCGGCGCCAGCGTGGCCGAGACCGGCGTGGTCGCCAATGCCTGCGGCGCCTGCAGCAGCGTCTGCAGGGCGGCGCGGGCATCGGCAATGCGGTGCTGGCATTGCTGCTGCAGCTCGGCCGTCAGGCGGGCCTCGACGGTCTGCAGCGCGTCCATGCGCTGCGAGCAGCTGTCGAACCAGGGCTCGGCCATCTCCACGGACAAAGGCGCGCCCGCCGTGGCCGTGCAGCCCACGCGGCGCAGCCGCTCGATCACGGCCAGCGTGGCGTCGGCCGCGCTGCTTTCTTGCCACAGGGCCAGGGAATGGGGCGGCGCGAACTCCGCAAAGACCTGAAAGCAGCGCTCCTGCGAGGCGATCAGGTGCAGCCAGTGCTGCTGGCGCGGCGCATCGCTCACGCCCGCGCCGAACGCCGCCACGCCCGTGGCGCGCTCCTGGCCCGCGAACTCCTTGCCCTGCATGAAGTTGAACAAGGCCACCAGCAGGCGCGAGATGCCCGGCTCGGGTGCGCTGTCCGCCGCCTCGAAGACCACGGCCAGCAGGCCGGCCACCAGATCGATATAGAGGGCCGTGGCCGCCTCCGGCGACAGCGTGCGGCTGGCGACGCGCTCACGCAGCGCGGGCAAGGCGTCCAGGCACTGCAGCACATGGGCGATGCGGCTGAACAGCCGCGCGCCATGGCCGGGGTGGCCGGTGAGTCCCGCACCACCGGGCTGCATGTCCACCCGCTCGAAGCCGTCGCGCGCCGCAGCGGCCATGCGGTCGCACTCGGCCATCTGCGCCAGCCTGGCGGGGCCGCCGCGCGCGCCTGCGCTGGCCAGAAACACGTTGGACAGGCCGCGCTCCTTTTGCAGCGCATGGATGAGGCGGCTGAGCAGATCCACCAGGGCGCTGGTGCGCTGCAGTTGCTCCAGCTCGCCGATTTCGCATTGCCGCGCGGCCACAAGAAAGTTGAGAGCGGTTTTCATGGGGGCTTGGTCCTGTCTGCCTGCCTTGATGCAGTTTGCCTTGGTGCAAGGGGCCTGGATGCAATTCCCATGCCGGGGGCGTCGCGCGGTGCTTGCATGGGCACGGGATCGATGATTTGATAGAATTTTTTTAATGATTTGAAATTTTCGATACACAAACTGACGTGTAAGCGTGTCGAATGTTTGCAAAGCGAATGGGGCGGTTTTTCAAGAAAAGCCCCGTTCATCCGGCGCACATGGCAACGCAGACCACGGCATTGGGCTGCGCAATGCGGCAGTGAGGCTGAATCGGCATGAGTTTGAAATATCACGAGAAGATCGGTTTTTCCCCATGCATTCGCTGTTCATGACCGATGGGGTGTCCCGGTGGATACCAGCGCGCTGGCGCAGCCCGGCATTTGCGTGCTGGCTGGCTTCGCTGCTGCCCTGCATGGCGCAGGGTCAGGTGCCTGCGGCTGCCCCGGATGGCGTCGCGTCGGCGCAATTTGCCGATGAGGGCGTCTGGTTCGCTGGATGGCATGCCCTCGGCCCGTGGGGTGCCGGTGCGTTCGTGGCCTTCCTGCTGGTGTGCTCGGTGCTCTACATCCGCATGCGCTGCAAGGCGCAGCGCCTGACGCAGTCGCTCAAGCAGAGCAATGAGAAATTGCTGCGCGCCAATGTGAAGCTCAAGCGCATCGCCTTCAGGGACCCGTTGACCGGTACGGCCAACCGGGCGTTGTTCGAGTACCGGCTGGGCCGCACGATTGCGCGCGCCGACAGTTCGGTGGAGCAGCCGGGGCCCTGCGGGCCGGTGCGCGTGGGCCTGCTGTATATCGACCTGGATGGATTCAAGCCCATCAACGATGTGGAAGGCCATGCCGCCGGTGATGCGCTGCTGTGCCAGGTGGCCGTGCGCCTGGGCCATATGACGCGCAAATCGGACACGCTGGCGCGCGTGGGTGGCGACGAGTTCGTGCTGCTGCTGGGCTGCCTGGCTTCGGTGGACGACGCCGTGGCCATGGCAGGCCGCGTGCAGAAGGCCTTGAGCCAGCCGTTCGACCTGCCAGGAAAAGCGGTCTCCATCAGCAGCTCCATCGGCGTGGCCATCTATCCCGACCATGGCAAGAAGGAAAAGCTCATGGCGGCGGCCGATGCCGCCATGTACACGGCCAAGCGTGCCGGCGGGAACACCTACGCCATCTTCAAGGAAAGCATGCGCCAGGGCGTGGCCGCGCAGTTCGACCTGCAGCAGGCCCTGCGCCGCGCCGTGGCCAGCCAGCAGCTGGTGCTGTTCTATCAGCCCAAGATCGATACCCGCACGGGCCGCATCCGCAGCGTGGAGGCGCTGGCGCGCTGGAACCATCCGCAGTTCGGCCTGATCAGTCCCCGCGTGTTCATCCCGCTGGCCGAGCGCTTCGGCCTGATCAGCGAGATCGGTGACTGGGTCATCGACGAGGCCTGCCGCCAGACCGCGCAATGGGCGCGCGAGCGGCGCTTCATGCGGGTGTCCATCAATATCTCGGGCTACCAGCTCTTTCAGACGCGGCTGGCGCAGTTCATCGCCGAGGCGATCGCAAGGCACCACATCCGGCCCGAGCAACTGGTCTTCGAGATCACCGAGTCCGTGGCCATGGAGGACGACAAGACCACCATGGCCGTGATTGCCGAACTCACGGGCATGGGCGTGCAGATCTCCATCGACGACTTCGGCACCGGCTACTCCAGCCTGGCCCTGCTGCGCCAGCTGTGCGCCGACGAGGTGAAGATCGACCGCAGCTTTGTGCGCGACGTGGCCCTCAAGAGCGATGCGCGGGCGGTGGTCGATGCCATCGTGCGCCTGGCCCATGCGCTGGAGCTGCGCGTGGTGGCCGAAGGCGTGACCAACCAGCAGCAGCGCGAAGTGCTGCAGGCGCTGGGCTGCGACGAGCTGCAGGGCTTTTACTTCGCCCGCCCCATGGATGCCCAGGCACTGATCGCCAGCGAAATCTGGACCTCCGACGGCTTCGAGCCCGTGCGGTTCTCGCGCTCTTCCTACATAGACAACCTGTAGCGGAGCGCCGGCCGTGCAACTGCCCGCCTGCCAGGGGCCATTGATGCCTGTGGCCGTGCGCCGCGCCCGCAGGTTCTACACTTCAGCCCCATGAGTTTGCTGATTCTGGGGATCGAATCCTCCTGCGATGAAACCGGCGTGGCCCTGGTCGAGGCCCCCGATGGCACGGGCGTGCCCACGCTGCTGTCCCATGCGCTGCACAGCCAGATCGACATGCACCGTGCCTACGGCGGCGTGGTGCCCGAGCTGGCCAGCCGCGACCACATCCGCCGCGTGCTGCCGCTGACCGAAAACGTGCTGGGCGAGTCCGGCCGCTCGCTGGACCAGGTCGATGTGATCGCCTTCACGCGCGGCCCCGGCCTGGCCGGCGCGCTGCTGGTGGGCGCGGGCGTGGCCTGCGCCATGGCTGCGGCATTGAACAAGCCCGTGCTGGGCGTGCACCACCTGGAAGGCCATCTGCTGTCGCCCTTCCTGAGCGCCGATCCCCCCGAATTCCCCTTCGTGGCCCTGCTGGTCTCGGGCGGCCACACGCAACTGATGCGCGTGGACGGCGTGGGCAGCTACGCCATCCTGGGCGAGACCATCGATGACGCGGCCGGCGAGGCCTTCGACAAATCGGCCAAGCTCATGGGCCTGCCCTATCCGGGCGGTCCCGTGCTCTCGCGCCTGGCCGAAGGCGGCGATGCCCAGGCCTTCAAGCTGCCCCGGCCGCTGCTGCATTCGGGCGACCTGGACTTCTCCTTCGCCGGCCTGAAGACGGCCGTGCTGACACAGGCGAAGAAGCTGGGCGAAGACCTGGAGGCGCGCAAGGCCGACCTGGCCGCCAGCACGCAGGCGGCCATCGTCGAGGTGCTGGTCAAAAAGACCCTGGCCGCGCTGCAGCAGACCGGCATGAAGCGCGTGGTCGTGGCCGGCGGCGTGGGTGCCAACCGGCTGCTGCGCTCCCAGCTGGATGCGGCCTGCGCCAAGCGCAAGCTGCGCGTGCACTACCCCGAGCTGCACCTGTGCACCGACAACGGCGCCATGATCGCCATGGCCGCCGCCATGCGCCTGCAGGCGGGCCGGGAAGTGGCCAACAGGCACTACGCCTTCGACGTCAAGCCGCGCTGGCCGCTCGATTCGCTGGCCTGATTCCTCGGCCGCCTCTGCCTTCCCCATCGCCGCGCTGTGCGGCAGGCCACCTGTGATGCGCAGCCTGCGCACAAAAAAAGCCCGGCATGTGCCGGGCTTTGAAAACGGGCTGTCACCTTGCTAAGAGGAGGGAAGAAAGGATGGTTGACAGCCCGGGTGCACAAACTCGTTGACCGGATTTACTGGATGCTCAGCGTGGTGGCCTTGCTCTGCGGCTCCAGGCGGGCCAGGGACAGCGTGAGCACGCCGTTTTCCAGCTTTGCGCTGCTGGCGGCAGTGTCGATCTCATGGTCCAGCTCCCAGGCGCGCTGCACTTGGCGGGGCGCACCCTCGACGCTGGACAGACGGACCACGGCGCCTTCGATGCTCAGCTGCAG
The DNA here is from genome assembly GCF_017355445.1 of Delftia sp. SD018. NCBI lineage: Bacteria > Pseudomonadati > Pseudomonadota > Betaproteobacteria > Burkholderiales > Comamonadaceae > Delftia > Delftia sp. SD018. Next base: position 3,046 of record NZ_JADDRN010000039.1, on the reverse strand, counting down.
CTGCTCGCGGGACAGGCCGGGCACATCCAGCTGCAGCGTCGTGGCCTTTTCATCGCGCTGCACCTGCACCGACGAGGGGGAGGGGGCGGCGTTGCCCAGGGTGCCTTGCAGGAAGCGCTGCAGGGCCAGATCGGCGGCTTGGGGGTTGAAGGCGTTGCGGCGGAGAACAGGCGAGAAGATCATGGTGAAGTGGCTCCTATAAACTGCGCGGCTTCATCGAAGTTGTCGCCGCATGGAGCGTAGTTGAGCGGCGTTGAACGCATTTCAAGAGGGAAAAAGCCATGAATAAATTGCGCCGCAAGGTCTTGAAAAGCGGTGCCATGGCGCTATTTGCTGCGCCCGCGCTTGCGGCCCTGGCCGCAAACGAACGCGGACAGCCCGTGCCCCCGCCGCGCGGCGAGCCCATACGGCTGGCGCTGATCGAAAGCCTTTCCGGCCCCTTTGCCAACACGGGCGAGGCCGTGTTCCGCAACCTGCTGTGGGCCACCGAGCGCGTGAATGCGCGCGGCGGTGTGCCACTGCCGGCCGCGCAGGGCGGCGTCCGGCCCCTGGCCATCGAACGCCATGACAGCAAGGGCCAGAACGAGGAGGCGCTGTCCGCGCTGCGCGCAGCCATCGACGGCGGTGCGCGCGTGGTCATGCAGGGCAATTCTTCGGCCGTGGCGGCCGTGCTGGTCGATGCCATTGCCAAGCACAACGAGCGCGATCCGGCCCGGCGCGTGCTGTACCTGAACTACTCGGCCGTCGATCCCGCGCTCACCAACGAGCGCTGCAGCTTCTGGCACTTTCGCTTCGACGCCCATGCCGACATGCGCATGGCCGCGCTGATGCAGGTGCTGCGCGAGGACGCGGCCGTGCGCAGCGCCTACCTGATCGGGCAGGACTACAGCTTTGGCCAGGCCGTGCTGCGCGAGGCACGGCGCCAGCTGGCCGCGCAGCGGCCCGATGTGGCGATCGTGGGCGACGAGCTGCACCCCGTGGGGCGCGTCAAGGACTTTGCGCCCTATGCCGCCAAGATCAAGGCCAGTGGCGCCCAGGCCGTGATCACGGGCAACTGGGGCAACGATCTGATGCTGCTGGTCAAGGCCGCGCGGGAGGCGGGTTTTGAGGGCCGCTTCTACACCTTCTACGGCAATGCGCTGGGCGCGCCAGCCGCCCTGGGTGAGGCCGGCGTGGGCAAGGTGCTGGCCGTGGCCGACTGGCTGCCCAACGTGCCGGGCCCCGACAGCCAGGCCTTCTACAAGTCATTCCGCGAGCGCTTTCCCAGGCCTGCCGATGACTATGTGCACATGCGCATGCAGCTGATGATCGAGGCCCTGGCCCAGTCCATGGCGCGTGCGGGCAGCACCGACACGGTGGCCGTGGCGCAGGCGCTGGAAGGTGCCGAGGTGGCGCTGGCCGGGCGCAAGGGCCGCATGCGCGCGGCCGACCACCAGTTCCAGCAGGCGCTGGTGGTCGGCGTCATGGACAGGCAGGGCGCACCCGGCGTGCCCTTCGATGTGGAGGGCTCGGGCTACGGCTTCCGCGTGGTGCGAGAGATCGAGGCGGCGCGTGCCGAGCAGCCTGCGATGTGCCGCATGCGCCGGCCCTGACCGCCTCGACGGTTTGGATGGCCCGGATCAGCGGCCCATGGCCGCAGCGACTTCCTGGCCCAGTTCGATCACGGACAGCGCGTAGTAGCTGGACCAGTTGTAGCGCGTGATGGCATAGAAGTTCTCCGTGCCCGCGATGTACAGCGGCTGGCCCTGCGCGCCGTTCTCCAGCTTGACCAGGGCCAGCGGCCCTTGATGCGCCGCGCCGCTGCCCGGCAGCTGTACGCCGCGCGCAGCCATCTCGTCGGCCGTGAACTGGGGCAGGATGTCGGGCGCCAGCAGGGCAGCCAGGTCGGCGCCCTGGGCCTGCATGATCACAGGGTAGTGGGTGGGCATGCCGCTTTTCCAGCCATGCGCGACAAAGTAGTTGGCCACCGAGCCGATGGCGTCGGCCGCGCTGCCGAACAGGTCGATGCGGTCGTCGCCGTCGAAGTCCACCGCCCACTTCACCCAGCTGCTGGGCATGAACTGGCCCATGCCCATGGCGCCCGCGTAGCTGCCGCGCAGCGAGAACGGGTCCGTTGCGGCGCGGTGCGTGAAGCGCAGGAACTGCTCCAGCTCGCCGCGGAAGTACTCGGTGCGTGCCTGCGCGCGGGGGTGGGCTGCGGGGAAGTCGAAGCTCAGCGTGGCCAGGGCGTCGATCACGCGGAAGTTGCCCATCTGCTGGCCGTAGATGGTCTCCACGCCGATGATGCCGACGATGATTTCGGCCGGCACGCCGTACTGCTTTTCGGCACGCGCCAGCGCGGCGGCATTGGCCTGCCAAAAGCGTGTTCCGGCGCGTATGCGCACGGGCTCGACAAAGCGGCTGCGGTAGACGCCCCAGTTCTTGGCCGTGCCCTGGGCAGCCGGCGTCATCAGGCGGGGAACCTGGGGCAGAAAGCGCGCCTGGGCGATGGTGTCGCGCACCCAGTCCACCGGCAGGTCGTGGCGCATCGCAATGTCGGCGGCCATCTGCATGGCATCAGGCCGTTCTCCGTAGGCGGTGCTGCCCTGCACGGTCCTGGCCACGGCGGCGCCGCCTGCCGCCGTGGCGGCGGCAGCAGCGGCCGTGCGCTTTTTCGTGGAAGGTTTGGCCGTGGACTTGGCGGCAGTCTTGGCTGCGCCGGTCTGGGCGGGCGCCGGCTTGCTGGCCAGCGCGCCGCAGGGCAGGGCGGCGGCCGCGAGCAGCAGCAGGGCGGAGGGGATCAGTCGTTGCTTGGTCATGGTGTGCTTGTCGTGGGGCCGGCAGCGGCGGCTTGTGGCCGTGGCTGTGGAGTGCGTGGCCAGTCCAGCGCCCGCCATTGGCGTCGCAGCCAAGACTGCCGCCAAGTCCACGGCCAAACCTTCCACGAAAAAGCGCACGGCCGCTGCTGCCGCCGCCACGGCGGCAGGCGGCGCCTGCCGCCGTGGCGGCGGCAGCAGCGGCCGTGCGCTTTTTCGTGGAAGGTTTGGCCGTGGCCAGGACCGTGCAG